>DAOTYA010000196.1:0-4014 GCA_034435075.1 Anaerolineae bacterium | reverse complement strand
GATGGTGTATGACCATCTATGCGAGATCATCCGCCCCTCGGCTGTCGTTCTCCTCCTGCTGGAAAACCCGGCCCCCTTCCGGCGTCACCTCTGCTCTTCCCGGCGCAAACGTCCTTTGCAACTGGCCGATGCCGCCCGCCGTTTCGCCAGCCTGCTCACCGGTATCGTCCCGTCACCCGCCCCAACTTAAGTTGACGCATATGGGGAGATATACCCTCTCTTGCCTGCTCCCCAAAGTTTGAACAATCACCTTTCGGAGTCTTCCCCCGGATTTCGGTGTCGGCAGGTATGGTTCAATACGCTGCCATCAACATCGGACAAGTCGGTTGGATGAGGTTGCCTTTGGGCTCGCCCGGCCATGAGAGTGCCTCCTACTAAAGTCCTCGTGCCCAAAGTATACCCAAAAGCCGACCTATGGCAACTTTTCAGACAAGGTAACTACCCAGGCTGTGGCCGGTCTCTGACCGGGCCACCCAACCCGGCGGTTATTTGGCCGGATTACGGCATCCACTTCCCATCGTAGCGACGTCGGGCGCGGTCTGGAGACCGGCCCGGGGAACTGGGTAGTTACCAGACAAGCTCTAAGAGCCTATCCGAAAAACTGTACAAGCGGTATCCCTATGCCACCTATACCGACGCATAGGGATGCGTCGGTTACGATTTCCGGATAGGCTCTAAGTCTGGGGTCCGTTCAGGAGAGTTCCTCAAGCAGAGCTTCGATCTGTGCCGGGGCCAGCTTCTCAAGCGCTCTTGCCACCAATGGACCACTTTTTAGAGCTGGCACCTGCTCTTCATATGTGGGCGGCGGGCTACCGCGATAGATGATGCCGATGGGGATACGCTCTCCCCATTCATATGATTTCTCCCAGGCTGCGGTGCGATCAGACGGATCGTACCCGTGCTCATCTTCCAGCTTATAGACGCGCTGGTTGTAAAACTCGTAGGCATATCCCCGATTGAAGGTGACACATGGTTGAAGCACGTCAATCAGCGCGTAGCCCGGGTGCTCCAGTGCCTCGCCAATCAGCCAGGCCAGATGTTGAAGTTCCCCTGAGTAACCGCGCGCGACAAACGTGGCGCCAGCGGCGATCGCCAGGGCAAGCGGCTGGACTGGCTGATCGATGGCTCCTTCGGGGGAGGTAGGGGTGCGCTTGCCATACTCGCTGGTGGGAGAGTACTGGCCTTTGGTCAGGCCGTAGATGCGGTTATCCTGCACCAGGTCTAATATACGTACGTTACGACGTGCAGCGTTGAGGAAATGGCTCAGTCCCTCGCCATAGCCATCGCCATCGCCATGTACGACCATTACCCGCAGGCCATGGTTGGCCAGACGCGCGCCGGTGGCGATGGCAACCGGCCGGCCATGCAGAGTGTGATAACCGGTCACCTTCATATAAAGGGGCAGCTTGCTGCCGCAGCCGATACCGCTGACTATAAGAATCTCGTGGGGGGCAATCTGGTGCTCAACAAGGGCCATTTTTATGGCATTGAGTATGCCATAGTTGCCACAGCCCGGGCACCAGGTGGGACGTTCTCTTCCTTCAAAGTCTTTACGGGTCAGCATCTCAAACCTTTCCAGCCAGGTTATTCAGGATGTACTCAGGACTGAATGGCCGTCCGTCGTACTTGTGAATGGCTCCATCCACCGATCTGCCGGTGCAACAGCGCAGGAGTGTTTCGAACTGCCCGGTCTCGTTCCCCTCGACGACGATCAGGCGTTGTACCTCTCTCAGTGCCGCTTCTGTGGCTTCCCTGGGGAAAGGATATACTCCGCTGAAGTGCAGCATGTTAGCGCTGCCAGGCTGCTCTGCGTTCAACCGCTCCACCGCCTCGCGCAGGGGGCCATAAGTGGAACCCCAACACAGAAAGGTCACCCGTGCCTCCTGTGGCCCGAACCGTGAAGGCTGGGGCAGGTCTTTCTCCGCGCCGATCACCTTGCGTGCGCGCTTGTCCACCTGAGCAGTGCGATTGGCTGCGTCCTCATCGCCTGCGCCGTACTCGTTGTGCTCGCTCGAGTCGGAGACCCATACGGCGTTAGGATGGCCCGGCACCGCACGTGGTGATATGCCAGAGGTGGTGATGCGGTAGCGCCTGTACGGCTCGTCGAGCGCGTCAAGCTCAGTCCGGGTCAGCAGTGCACCACGATCAATAGTCACACCGTCGAAATCGAGGGCTTCCACATCAACCGTGCGGTATGAAGTGGCCAGATAGTGATCGCTCAGCACCAGCGCAGGGGTCTGATAGTACTCCGCCAGGTTAAACGAACGCCAGCCAGCTTCAAAGCACTCTTCTATTGTGCCAGGAGCCAGCACAAAGCGTGGAAATTCCCCCTGCGAGGCGTGAATCATAAACAGCAGATCGGCCTGCTCGGTACGGGTGGCCATGCCGGTGGAGGGGCCGGGCCGTTGGGCATTATAGATGACCACCGGGACCTCCGTGATACCGGCCAGCCCGAGGGCTTCTACCATCAGGGAGAAACCGCCGCCTGAAGTGGGCACCAGCGCCCGTGCGCCTACATAAGCGGCGCCGATAGCCATATTGATGGCCGCGATTTCGTCCTCGGCATGCTTGGTCACGACGCCGTACTCGCCAGCGTGGGCCGCAAACCATTGGAGCACCGGTGAGCCTGGCGTCATGGGGTAGCCAGCTACGAAGCGACAACCTCCTGCCAGCGCTCCAAGTGAGAACGCCTCGGTGCCGTTCAGGATTAAACGGCGCGGGGCATCGGGGATGGCCTCCATGCGAAAGGGAAAGTCTGCCTGCAAGGTGTGGCCTGTCCTTACCCCTAGCTCGCTCACACGCAGATTGGCGTCCACGACCGCCTGACCCTTGCGGGAAAAATTATCCCGGATGACGCTTTCGAGATAACGGGCGTCAAAACCGATCAACCCTGCCGCTGTACCGAACACCAGCGTATTGCGCATCACCTCACTGCCACCATGTTCTCTGGCGAGAGCAGTGAGGGGCACAGGGAAGAAAGTTACACCACTTCTCCGCAGGTGCTCGGGGAGCGTCTCCCGGGCATCGTATACTACAGCGCCGCCTTCGACCACGGAGTCAATATGGCGCGCGATTGTTTCCAGGTCCAATGCCAGCAGCAGGTGGACCGGTTCCACATGAGAGTATAAGGGGTGAGGGGAGACGCGTATAGTGAAGAAATTGTGGCCGCCGCGGATGCGGGAGTAATAGTCGGCAACGCCGAAAGTGTACAGCCCGCCTCGCGTCAGTGCTCTGGCAAAGCCGGCACCGCTGGACTCCAGCCCCATTCCCGCTTCGCCGCCGATGAGGATGGTGAGATCGTGCGTGATCATCCGACCGCTCCTCTGGTCAGCCGGTGAAGAATGGTTTCTCTTCCCTGTCCCACCAGGTGTGATTTTGGGTCAGATACTCGTGAGTATCGTGGAGGAGGCGATAGTGACCCTCTTCCTGGCGGGTCAGGAATTCGTACACCTGGCGCGCGGTGGGATTATCAGCTTCCTGAGCTGCCCGGGCATATAATTCGCGGGAAATCCGCTCTGTCTCCAGGCCGAATTCCAATGCCGCAATGTCTCCCTCAACGGAAACTTCCCTCTCGGGGGTGAAGACGGGCAATCGCTCCGGCGGCTCCTCGCCTGGCAGTTCGGGATTGGCCGGATCGAGTGGAAAATCGGCCTGCAACGCCTCCTGGTAGGGAATCCAGCCCCGTCCTTCTTCCAGTGCTCTGTACTGGGCCAGGAGTAACCTGAGGTGCTCCACTTCCTGAGCAGCCAGGTCCTGAAACATCGCCTGGCCGCGTTGGTCGGAGGTGCGTGCGGCCGCCTGTGTATAAAAGTTGTAACCGTCTCTTTCCAGACTCATGCCTTTTCTCAGAATGCCTTGAGGTGTGTCCCAGTTCATTGTTTTCCTCCACAACAGTTAAGGTAATTATTCAGCCTGCCCATTCTGTGCCGGGCGGACCACAGTCCGCCCCAGACTTTGCAGACACTGGCTACACAGAGACACCCGCAGGTGGCACAAAGGTGCCATCTGCCCCGC
>DAOTYA010000195.1:0-26054 GCA_034435075.1 Anaerolineae bacterium | reverse complement strand
CCCAATCACCCACAAGCTTAACCACGGCTGCGCCGGCCTCGATGAACTCGGCCAGCCCTGCTGTGTTGCGCAACACATGAGCACCCAATTTGGTGGGCATATCGCTGCTCCTTTTCTGCCACGCCAGCGTGACACTTATCTTTAGAAGTGGTATCAGTAGTGTACTACGAAAAGGGCGTAAAGGCAAGGGGAACCAGGACAGGGGTGTCCGTCACTCACTTTTTGCGCGAGACGGGGGCGAGAGTAGGGCAACTGCGAGCAGTTACCCTACACTGTGGCCGGTCGTGCGGCGTCGGTTGTAGGGCAACTGCGAGCAGTTGCCCTACAACCTACACTGGGGATCCAGCCCGGGCCTGCGCACAAGAGCAACCCCCTGGCTGAGCAAGACAGGACCTGGAGGCAGAGGAGGGTCTGCAGTCGAGACAACACCGCGTTATGGGCCGGTGATTGTCGCCGGGGTGACGCTGGCAAAAGGCGTGCTTATCTACCTGGGGTAAGGCAGGTGGGAGGCCTGCTCCCACCTGCCCTGCTATGTTAAATCCACCCGCGCAGCGCGCAGGCTTCTGCGACTCGCGCCACGGCAATGAGATAGGCTGCGATGCGGTTGGAGGTGTTATATCGCTGCGCCGTATCGTGGGCATCGTAAAAGGCCACCCTCATCTTGTATTCAAGCCGCTGATGCACCAGATCACTGTCCCAATAGTAGCCGTAAGCGTTCTGCACCTGCTCGAAATAAGAGACGGTGACCCCACCCGCGTTACACAGGAAATCGGGGATAACGTAGACGCCTTTTTGCTGCAGGATGGCGTCGGCGCCTGGAGTGGTTGGGCCATCGGCCAGCTCGGCTATGAGTCTGGCTTTGATATCAGGGGCGTTGTGGGACCTGATGACGCCCTCCAAAGCCGCGGGCACAAGTATATCAACATCGAGTTCAAGGAGCGCGGCATTGCTGATCTCCCGGCACTCGTCGCAGCAGGCATAGCCCACAACAGTGCCGGTATCCTGCTTATGAGCTGAGACGCGTTCAAAATCAAGCCCCTTTGGGCAATAGATGCCACCTCTGGAGTCGGATACGGCAACGACCCTGGCGTCGAACATTTCAGCAAGCAGCCTGTGCATATGCCTGCCGGCGTTGCCATAGCCCTGAATGGCGACGGTGGCCCCGCTCAGATTCATGCCCAGGACTCTTGCTGCCTCGCGGATGCAATATATACCACCTCTGGCTGTGGCATCCAGGCGTCCCTGCGAACCGCCCAGGGGTAAAGGCTTGCCGGTGATCACACCAGGTGCATGGCGATTGACGATGACTTCATATTCATCCATCATCCAGGCCATAATTTGAGGGGTGGTGTACACATCTGGGGCCGCGATGTCAATCTCTGGGCCGATGTAGTGGCCCAGTGCGCGGATATAGCCACGGCTCAGGCGTTCCAGTTCCCCCTGTGATAGCTCTTTGGGATTGCAAAGCACTCCCCCCATCGCTCCTCCCAGAGGCAGGTCCAGCATGGCACATTTCCAGGTCATCCAGGCTGCCAGTGCGCGGATGGTATTCAGGCTCACCTCAGGGTGGAAGCGTATGCCACCCTTTGTTGGTCCCCTGGCATCATTGTATTGGACGCGAAAGCCCTCAAAGATGCGCGTACTACCATCATCCATACGCACCGGTATACGGACCAGAAACTCGCGCATTGGCCAGCGGAGCATCTGATGGGTGGTTGGATCAAGCCCCATCACTTCGGCTGCCATATCCAGTTGGCGCTGCGCAATCTCGAATGGATTCAGGCTTTGTGGAGCTTGTGCGTTCATCGCTTATGTCCTTATGCCGAGAGAGTGAGACGTTGTAAACGGCTCTCCTCGCGCAGGAAACGCAAGATCGCGGTCGGGTCGCCGAGCGGGATAGTCGTCGTGGTCGTATAGGGCCTGACTTCCAGTCCGTCGAGGATCGCCTCTGCTTCCTGCCGGTAGGCATCCATCACATAGGGGATACCGGAAACTTCTGCGGCCTCTCTGGTCAAAGCGATAAGGTCCTGGCGCGAGATGGTGGCGAGCTTGAAGTTGCGACTGCCGGCCATCAGTTGTTGCAGCCCTACTTTCATCTTCTGGCAGAAGGTGTAGATGCCTATTGCTCCCAGCGGGATCTCCTTCAGAGCTTCGCCGTACCGCTCCTTCAGTTCCTCGTAGGTGACGAAAATCTCCTCCACCCTCTCACCATACCTGGAGACGGTCTTGGGCAGACGGCCTTCCTGGAGCCACAGGCCGATGTTTTTACCAACCATCGCCGGGATAATCAACGCCCGCCCCATGCATACTGCTTTCACATAAGGGCTGCCCAGTGCCAGGGCTTTGAAGACCCCGTCCTCGGTGGAGAAGCCGCCCGCGAAAGCTATATCCGGGACGCGCATCCCACGCCCGGCCAGTCTCTCACAAAACTGATAGGTCATGGAGTGAAGGTAGAACGAAGGCATACCCCACTCGTTCATCATCGGCCAGGGACTCATCCCGGTGCCGCCGGGTGCCCCGTCAACGGTGATCAGGTCGAGGTGTGCCTCCGAGCCGTAGCGCAGCGCCATAGCCAGCTCAACAGCCGAGTAGGCACCCGTTTTCAGCGTGATGCGCTTGAAACCCAGGCTGCGCAGACGCTCGATTTCGCGCATAAAAGAATCACGGCTGACAAAACCCAGGCGAGAGTGGCGCTCGAACTCCTTGAGCGAACCGTTACGGAAGGCTTCCTGCACTTCGGGGAGTTCAGGATCGGGCAGCACAATGTATCCTCTGCGTTTGAGCTCAAGCGCTCTCTCCAGCGATTTGACCTTGATCTCGCCACCGATACACTTGGCTCCCTGGCCCCATTTCAATTCGATGGTGTCGATACCATGTTTATCCAGCACGTACTCGGCCACTCCCAGGCGTGTGTCCTCGACGTTCATTTGCACCAGCAGCTCACCGTAGCCTTCATAGAAGCGCCGGTAGGCCTCGATGCGACGGTCCATTTCCGGTGACTTCTTTATCTTGCCGTGCTCGTCCAGCTCCAGCTCCGGGTCCACGCCACAGACGTTCTCACCGCACACGAGCGTAATGCCGGAGATGGCTGCACCGACCGCGAAGTGTTCCCAATTCTTGCGGGCAACATCCGTGGAGCCGAGTGCCCCCGTGAAAATGGGCAGGCGCATCTTTACCTTGCTGCTCCACCCATACTCTGTCTCGGTGGAAACCTCTGGAAAGATGGCCGTGTCCGGTCCTGCCTCGACCCCTGGCGGTAAGCCTTTCGCGCCGACAGCGTACCCCTGGATGTTGAAGTGCGAATAATCCAGCGGGTAATTCTTGTCTGCCCCGGCAGTGATCTCTCCGTAGCGCTGGGGGTAGAGCATTTCTCGCCCTCTGAACGAGGAGACGAATATCTCGCACCCGCCCGTGCATCCATCGAGACACGCTGTGCAGATGCCGGACATCGGGACCACGCTTCTTGAACGATTGATCGTTCCGGTAGCTTCGTTAGCATTTGGTTGCCTCAGGTTCATCTCAACACCTCCAAAAAATTTTATAGTTCAAGCAATTGTACTTCGTAGATATCAGGGAGCGCTTTGATCTCGGCCAACACCTCAGGTGGGGCGTACTCGTCCAGAGTGAGCACCATCAGGGCCTCGCCTCGAGGCTGCAGACGACCCACTCCCATAAAGGCGATGTTGATGTCCGCATTTCCTGTGACGCGCCCCACCTCGCCGATCAGCCCGGGGCGGTCGCGGTGATAGATCAGCAACTGGTAGCCGCGCAGCACAAAGTCGAGCCAGTAGCGATCAATACGGACGATAAACGGCTCCTCCCGCATAATCGTGCCGGATAGCAGACGGGTTTCTCCGCTGTCGGTGAAGGAGATGGTGATGAGATTGGCAAAGTGGCCGGCATCGCTGGCTTTTTCTTCAATCACACGCAGGCCCCGCTCGCGGGCAATCAGGCTGGCATTCACTGGGGTGATCCGGGCCTCGGTAACCCTTTGCAACAGGCCCTTAATCACCAGCGCTCTCAGCAGGTCCGTATCCATATCAGCCAGGCGGCCGGCATAGGTGATGCATACCTGGCTGAGATGCCTGTCCACTAACTGGCTGGCCGCCCGTCCCAGCTTTTCGGCCAGTTCGCAGAAGGGAAGGAGCTCTTCCTGGGTCTCCGGCGGGATCATCGGGGCATTGACCGGATGGGCGGCCGGCCGGCCATTCAGCACGTCCACCACCTGGCGGGCTACGTCGTAGGCCACTGCTACCTGTGCCTCGTGGGTGGATGCTCCCAGGTGGGGAGTAACCACCACCTTGGGATGGTCAAGCAGGGGACTGTCGAGAGGTGGCTCCCTGGTGAACACATCAAGTGCTGCCCCGCTTAACCGGCCATCATCCAAAGCCTTAAGCAGCGCAGCCTCGTTCACAATGCCTCCGCGGGCACAATTGATCAGCCTGGCGCCAGGCTTGATTATGGAAAGCTCACGCTCACCGATCATATCCCGGGTGTCAGGCGTCAGCGGCACATGGATGGTGATGAAGTCGGCTCGGGTGAGCAAGTCATCCAGTTCGCACAGCTCCACGCCGATCCTTTCGGCGTGGGCAGCGGAAACATAGGGGTCATATGCGATGACTTGCATACCCAGTCCGCGCCCACGGCGAGCCACTTCACGGCCGATACGTCCAATCCCGATCACTCCAAGCGTCTTACCGGTCACTTCGACGCCCATGAAGCGCTTGCGCTCCCATTCCCGCCTTCGCAGCGAGGCATCGGCCTGCGGGATGTGGCGGGCCAGCGCCAGCATCAGCGCGATTGTGTGCTCGGCTGCCGCGATACTGTTGCCATCAGGAGCGTTAACCACCAGGATCCCCTGCCTGGTGGCAACCTCGACGTCAATGTTGTCCACTCCCACTCCGGCCCGTCCGATAACCTGCAGCCGCTTACCCGCTTCGATCACCCGCGACGTCACTTTGGTGCTGCTGCGCACAACCAGGGCGTCGTACTCACCGATAATGCTTACCAGCTCATCTTCGCTGAGGTTGGTTTTCACATCTACGGGAAAGTGCTGCTTCAGTAAGTCAATGCCGTCTTGGGCCAGAGAATCCGAGACAAGGATACGCATTTCAGTTTCACCTCCTGAAGTGATAAAAACTGCGCTTTTCCATGAGCCTGGACCGGCAACTCCGGGATGCACAAGCGTTATAGGTGACAGTCACCTTGGGCATCTGCGGTTGTAGAATTAAGGATAAAAAAGCCTCCCCGTTCGGGAGGCTGGCTGAAGCCTGAAAACCTGTACCAGAAGAGGGAATGGCCAGTCCTCACCTACAAACGTGGCCTGGTCCTCCTCGGTAAGTGCTGATAATCTGGCTAAGCTTTTTCATCGCTACCCCTATTCTTCGAAGGCACACAAAGCTTATTATAGCGGATGAGTCGCCGGGTATCCAGTACCCAAATGGGGCATTTTTTACGCCTGCTCCACGGATCAGCGTAACTGGCCGATTGAAATCACCCTTTCAGGCGCTTTGTGTCAGGTGTCGGCCTGCGCCAACATCGCTCAACAGCGAATGGGCGGGTCGGCGAAGGCCGACCAATGGCCGCAGGCCCAATAGGGTGACTTCCAGTCACCGCCTGAGTAGTTACCTGTCAACTTTCCGCGCTTTCCTCCTGTGCTCCCTTTACACCTGGCAGGTCCTTAATCGCTTTGAGCACATCAATGCCGGTCAGAGCTTCGATCGTGGCCGGCATTTGGGCGATAATGTTGGAGATGTCCTGGGTGATGCGCGCTGCCCCGGCTCCATCGCCGCCGCTGTTGACGATCACGATGCGCTCGGTGCGCGCCAGCGGTTGTGCGATCGCCGCAGCCACCTCGGGCAGGCTGTCAATCAACTGCTGGATGACGGCAGCCTGATTGTAGCGCTGCCAGGCCTCAGCCTTCTTCTCCATAGCCTGTGCCTCGGCGATGCCCTTTGCCCGGAGCACCTCTGCCTCGGCGATACCACGGGCACGTATGGCATCGGCCTCAGCCTCGCCGATGGCACGGATGGCAGCCGCTTCGCCGCTGGCCTCAGTCTCCTTACGGTACTTCTCCGCGTTCGCCAGCGTCTGAATACGGTACTGCTCGGCCTCGGCAGGCTTGCGCACCAGAGCCTCCAGCTCCCGCTCCTTGCGCAGAACTTCCTGCGTCTGCACCTCGATCTGTTTCTGCTTCTCGATGACCTGGATCTGGACTTCCTCGGCCTTGATCTTCTGATTCTCGATGTTCTGCTGCAACGTATAGGCCAGCTCGGCCTCGGCTCGCTTGCGGTTGACCTCGGCCTGGAAAGCGGCCTTCTGCACGGAGTAGTTCTTCTCCGCCTCGGCGATCTTGGTCTCGGCCAGGAATTTGGCTGTTTCCCCCTCCTGCCGGGCCTCGGCCGATTTGATGGTCGCATCCCGCGCCGCCAGAGCCTGGCCAATGGCCGCATCTCGCTTGACCTCGGCCGTACGGGCCTGCCCCAACGCGTCCAGGTAACCCTGGTCATCCCGAATATCTTTGATGGTGAATGAGACTATCTCCAGCCCCATATTGGCCAGGTCTACGGCCGAGACTTCCTGCACCCGCTGGGCAAAGGCATCTCGATCCTTGTAAATGTCCTCGACTGTCATGGTGCCCAGAATGGCACGCAGGTGACCGGCCAGCGTCTCGTGCGCGATGGTCTTGATTTCCTGAGAGCTTTTTGACAGGAACTGCTCGGCGGCGGTGCGGATCGAAACCTCGTCCCCCTTAATCTTGACCTGGGCCACACCGTCCACCGTCACCGGCACGCCAAGCTCCGTGTAGACTTCCGGGGTCTGCACGTCAATGGTCATGATCTCGAGCGAGAGCACATCTACCCGCTCGACGACCGGCAACACTATGGCACCACCACCCTTGACGATGCGAAAACCTACCCTCTCCTTCTGGCCGGTCACCGGATTAACAATGGTATGTTTGAGGCCGGAAATGACGAGCACCTGATTTGGCCCCACCTTCTTATATCGAGAAGCCGCCAGACTGAGAAGGATAAGAACGGTGAGCACAATGCCCGCCACTGCCAGTATTGCGAATCCCCATGTAACTCCCATTTTGCCTCCTTAGGGTGAAAATTGTGGAACAACTGCTCGCAGTTGCGCTACGCTAAGGCCAGACCCGATAAGATTGGGGCATCCCCATAACTTAGAGCCTATCCGAAAAACCGTATAAGCGGCATCCCTATGCCGCTTATACCGACGCATAGGGATGCGTCGGTTACGTTTTTCGGATAGGCACTTAATGAGTTGTTAGCGATGCCCGCTCCTGACCTGCTTTTTGTCCAGTCGGTTTGAACTGTTCGCCAACCTCACTTCGCACGAACGATCACTACATTGCCTGCCTCCTTGACGATTTCCACCATAGCGCCGCGCGGGATGGCCCCCCCATCTTCTGAGCGTGCCGGGCTGCGCATCCGGGTCCCCCGCGCGACGAACGCCACCTCGCCGACCTTACCTGCGGGAATGGGGGCGATTACTTCGGCGACCAGCCCGACCAGCTCCCCCATCCGCACCTCACTGGACCCCTGAGCTGCCACCAGGAGGCGCGTGTAAGCCAGGAAGACCACCCCTGCCAGAACCAGACCGGATAAAGCGGACAGGAACAGCCCTAAAACCGGATTCACCCTGGTCAGATTGTTCAGGATCAGCCCCACACCCCCAAAAGTGGTGATGAATGTGGCGATTGTGATCGGGCTGAGGGGAGATAGCCCCACCTCGGGGTGGTCCACATCGTGGCTGATGTCGTGGGAAAAGGGCAATTCCAGGTGTATATCCGGTTCACCCGGGTGCAGTTCGATCCCGGGGATGTCAATATCTATGCCGGGCAAATCTATGTGCGATAGTCCACCCAGCAATCCGGCGATGATGGCGTATCCAAGCCCCACGCCGAAGAGGACGAAGTAAACGCAGTTGAGGGTATTCATGCCGGCCATCTCTCCCATCGCTACCTCCTGTGCGTTAACCACCGGTCGGTACCGTGGGACAGCCCTTCAGGCTATCCGTACTGGCTGAAAAATCCGCCTTGAAAGCTCTGGACTGTACCTGCTCGGTTCTGTTACAGGACTTACACAGTTCACGTGACCGGCACTTCCAGATTACCCCCCACAGTCACTTCTCGGGATGCAAAACCTCCCTGTGCAAGTTCCCCGGCGACCGTTTCCAAAGTGCTGGTCACGTTCAGGGTGAGGACTGCGTGACTCCTGTCTGTTATTAATACGTTGCCGGGCACAATGGTGTTGCAAGAGAGCGATGTGACGGACGGCTACACTCTTGCAGGCGGTAAACCCGGGGAGGATTATAGCCGACTGCGCAAGCTGCCGACCGCTTTCAGCCCATCCAGCCCTATCCGCTGTGTACGCCGATTGGAATCGCCATTCCTGGGCATTTAGAACCTATCCGAAAAACCGTACAAGCGGCATCCCTATGCCGCTTATACCGACGCATAGGGATGCGTCGGTTACATTTTTCGGATAGGCTCTTAATACC
The DNA here is from genome assembly GCA_034435075.1 of Anaerolineae bacterium. Lineage (GTDB taxonomy): Bacteria > Chloroflexota > Anaerolineae > B4-G1 > B4-G1 > JAOAAG01. The sequence continues at coordinate 17,531 of DAOTYA010000195.1, read as the reverse complement.
CTGTTTCCGCGTCGGCACAGGCCGATGCCAGGCGCCGCAGTCGCCCTGAAAGGCCGATTTTCCAATCGGCACACGCCGGCAGGCAGCCGGGCAGGTAATTACCACGATTCGCTATTATATCCTGTATCCCTGCAAGCTACAACTACCGGCCGCAGTGTAGGACAACTGCTCGCAGTTGTCCTACACATCAATGGTACAGGCAGAGGCGAGGTCATGCCTGGCCCCTGCTTTATGATGCCTTGCGAATGGCCAGCCCCAGTTTGTGACCCCCGATGCGCTCTTCGGTGGTGACCCCTTCTGTCGCACCAGGCTGACCGGCGACCAGCTCCACGCTGAGCGTCTCCGCTGCGATGAAGTCGCGCCAGGCCTCGATGGCTTCAGCCAGCTCTCCCTCCGCCTGGTAGACGGTAACGATGCGGTCGTCCAGCTCAAAATCGGCCTCTTTGCGCAGGTTCTGTATCCGCCGCACAACCTCGCGGGCCAGCCCTTCGGAGAGAAGCTCCGGCGTGATCACAGTGTCCACGGCGACGGTGATACCTTTCTCGGAAGCCACCGCAAGCCCCGCAGCCGGCTCCTCACGCACAAGCACCTCGTCCGGTAGCAGCTCGATCGTCTCCCCTTCGACTTCCACAAGTACAGGAAGCCCGGCACGCAGACGCCTTACCGCAGCCAGCGGATCAAGGGCGCTCAGCGCAGCGCGCACGAGGGGGAAGCGTTTCCCGAAACGCGGCCCGAGCTTCTGATTATCCGGGAGCAGGTGGAAGGTGATAAGTGTACTCACGTCATCCACCAGGGTCACCTTCTTTACGTTTAGCTCCTCTCCGATGAGGGTTATCAGCTCCTCATCGAGTTCGCCGGCGTCCGTCTCCAGGTGCACCATTGCACTGCTTAGAGGCTGGCGCAGCTTGATGTTGCGGCTATTGCGCGCGGAGTGACCGAGCGCCACCACCTGTCTGGCAAGCACCATACGCTTGAGGATTTGCTCGTCTATGGCTGAGGGGTCGGCCTCGGGCCAGAGGGTATGGTGCACGCTTTCCGGAGCTTCCGGATCCACCGTGCGCACCAGATTCTGGTACATCACCTCGGTCACAAACGGGACGAACGGCGCCAGCAACCGGCACAGCGTCGTCAGGACAGTGTAGAGCGTGGTGTAGGCAGCATATTTGTCGGCATCCTGCTCACTCTTCCAGAATCTACGTCTGCTGCGGCGCACGTACCAGTTGGTCAGATCGTCGAGGAACGTTTCGACTGCCAGCGTCGCGCCGTAGGCGTCGTACTCATCCAGGCAGGCTGTGACTGTCTGGATCAACTGGTTGAGACGGGAGAGAATCCAGCGGTCAAGCATACTGCTGATGGGAGCGGTGTGCTCGCCCGGTTGCCAGCCGTCAATATTGGCGTAGGTGACCAGAAACGAGTAGACGTTCCACAACGGAAGCAGGAAACGACGGCGCACCTCATCCGCACGTCCGTAGCCAAAGAGAAGGTTGTTTTCTGGCTTGTGAGCGCAGTAGAGCCAGCGCATCACGTCCACGCCCATCCGATCGGCGGCTTCGTTGAACTCGATCATGTTCCCCCACGATTTGTGCATCGGCCGGCCGTCCTCGGCCAGTAGTGTGGCGTAACCGAAGCAGGTCAGGAAAGGCGGCGAGTTCTCCAGCACGGTCGCCATCGCCAGGAGGCTGTAGAACCAGTTGCGGAACTGTCCCGGGAAGGACTCGCTGATCCAGTCGGCGGGATACCATTGACGCCAGTATTCTCTGTTGGTGCGGTATTGCAGGGTGCTGAAGCTGACGATACCGGCATCCAGCCAGGGATTGCCCACATCTGGAATGCGGGTGACCATAGCACCGCACCTGGGACAGGAGATGAGGACCGCATCTATCCATGGGCGGTGGGGGGTATGCCCTGCGAACTCTTCCCAACCGGCAACGGCCTTTTCTTTGAGTTCGTACTCATCGCCGATGACGTGAAAATGACCGCACTCCCGGCATTCCCAAATTGGCAGCGCCAGGCCCCAATACCTTTTCTTGCTGATCATCCAATCGTGCATGTTGCGCAGCCAGTCCAGCTCGCGTTCCAGGCCGAAGGATGGTATCCAGCGGATCTTTTTGGTCACCTCCATTATATCGTAGCGCAGCTCGTCCATCGAGATGAACCATTCGTCCACAAGCCGGAAAACCAGCTCGGTACCGCAGCGCCAGCAGACCGGGTAGCGGTGCAGGTAATCCTCGACCTTGTAGAGCAGCCCTTTCTCCCTCAGGCTCTCAAACACCCTCTCAGCGCTTACGGAGACATTGAGGCCGGAGAAGGGGCCGAATCCCTGGATGAAGAACCCCTCCTCATCGAGCGGGGCGATCACCGGCAGGCCGTACTGCCTGCCCAACTGGAAGTCCTCGGCGCCGCAGCCCGGGGCGATGTGGACTATTCCCGTGCCCTCTTCCTCCCCTACCTGATCCCACAGGATGACCCGATGGGCCTGAGGAGCATTGGCGGCCTGTTGGGCCTCCAGTTCGTCGAAGGGGCCTTCATAGGTCCAGCCCTCCAGTTGAGCCCCTTTCATCTCCTCAAGAATCTCGTAGCCGCCCTTCAATATAGCCAGCGTGCCCCTGGAGAGATAGAAGATTTCATCTCCCTGGCGCACTTTGACGTAGGTCAGCTCCGGGCCCACCGCTGCCGCAACATTACTGGTGAGTGTCCAGGGGGTGGTGGTCCAGACGAGCAGGCTTTCACCAGGCCGTCCGCGCAAGGGGAAACGCAATGTGACGCCGGGGTGAGCGATTTCCTGATAGCCCTCGGTGACGATTTCGTGCTGGCTGATGCCCGTAGCGCATCTGGGACACCAGGGCATCACATCGGTACCCTTGTAGAGCCAGCCGCGTTCCCAACAGCGCTTCAGGAAGGTCCAGATCATGTAGTTGTTCTCATCCGAGAAAGTGAAGTAGGAGCCACCCAGTTCCGGCAGGCCCAGTCTGGCGATGATCTGTTCCACTGTGCCGGTCACCGGGCCAGTTGGTCCCTGGACGGTGATGACCTGGTCGGGGTCCTGTGCCAGTCTGTCGGCCAGCTCGCGCAGGAAAGCCGGGTCGTTCCAGTCCATCCAATAGCCCAGCCGGATAGACTGCTCGGTCTGGACAGCAGCGTAGCGGAGCACTCTTTCTTTGCACTTGCGTACGAAGCGCGCGATGCCGTACTCCTCGATCTCCCGCTTGGAGCGGAAGCCCAGTTCCTTTTCCACCTCAACCTCGACCCACAGGCCCTGGCAATCGAAACCGTTATGCCAGCGCTGGTTGAAGCCACGCATGGCTTTGTAGCGCTGATAGAGGTCCTTGTAGGTGCGTCCCCATCCATGGTGGACGCCCAGGGGGTTGTTCGCGGTGGCCGGACCGTCCATGAACGACCAGCGGGGGCCCCCAGCACGCAGTTCTCTGAGTTGCTCGAAGGCGCGCGTCGTTTTCCAGAATTCCAGAATGGCGTGCTCCTGTGCTACAAAATCAACCTGGGTCGGTACTTCTCTGAAAGCCATCGGTTCACCTCCTGAGATTGCGCGATGCGTAAGCTTGTGATTGGTAACTACCTACCCCTGCCGACTGAAGTCGCCCACTTTGGGCCACAGGCCTTCGGTCGGCCTGCGCCGACCGCTGTCTCCGCGTCGGCGCAGGAACCTGTAAAGGTCGATTCCCAATCGGCACACGGCGGCAGGCAGCCGGGCAGGTAATTACTGCGATTGACATTTTGCCGTCTGTCTCATAAAATGTACTGGGGCTTGCACAGTTGACCCCCTGGACACGGAACAGGAATTACAGCGGAAAGCTGCGTTTTCCTCCGTGCCCCTTCAGCGTATAGTGCCACTGTGTAGCTCCTGACTAAAAGCCTATCCGAAAAACCGTACAAGCGGCATCCCTATGCCGCTTATACCGACGCATAGGGATGCGTCAGTTACGTTTTCCGGACAGGCACTAAATCAAGCGAAAGGAGTCGTCAATGTTAAAACCATTCACCGATCAATCCCCTCTTCAGCCTCAAGAGCCGGGATGGGATGATGCGCTCAGTTTTCGTTATCAGGAGTTAGACGCTTTTTGGCTCGCCCGCTGGAGCGAGGCCACAGGATGGGAGCCGGGACAGCTTTACGAGCACCGTGGCGCCACACTAGAGCTTTCCCTCGGAGCAAACGTGCTTCATTACGGACAGGCGGTTTTCGAGGGGCTTAAAGCACGCCGTACCCGGGAGGGCAAGATCGTCCTCTTCCGCCCCATTGATAACGCGCGCAGGATGCGCGCCTCGGCTGCTCGCCTTTTGATGCCGGCCCCCTCCGTGTCCACTTTTCTCGACGCGGTGAAGACTACGGTGCGGGCTAATGCAAGGTGGGTGCCCGGTTACGGCAAAGGCAGCCTGTACATCCGCCCGGTCCTCATCGGCTCCGGCCCCGTCCTGGGGGTGGCCCCGGCGGGAGAATATCTCTTTTTCGTGTTCGTCTGTCCGGTGGGCCAGTATATGGGAGGCGACCGTGTGATCGTCCTCACCTCTGCTCACCGGGCTGCTCCCTATGGCACGGGCGCGGCGAAGACGGCCGGCAATTACGCCGCTTCTCTCCTGCCCCAGCGTATGGCCAAGGAGCAGCATTATGTGGACGCGCTCTACCTGGACGCCCGGGAGGATCGCTATATTGAAGAACTGAGCGGTGCCAACTTCTTCGCCGTGCTACACGACGGCACATTGGTCACACCGGCACTCGGCTCCATCCTTCCGGGAGTCACCCGTGCTTCGGTGATCACCATCGCCAGTGAACTGTTCCACTGGCCGGTTGTGGAGCGCAAACTCTCAATTGATGAAGTGTTAAATGATGCGATCGAGGCCTTCTACGTTGGCACTGCGGCTGTGCTGGCCCCGATCACAGTTATCAACTACCGCGGGGTGGACCACCCCATCGGCTCAGGTGAGCCTGGCCCCAGGGCACGCATGCTGCGTCAGGCGCTGGAGGAGATTCAGCTCCAGGAACGGCCAGACCTGTGGGACTGGGTGGTGGAGCTTTAGTGCCTATCCGAAAAACCGTACAAGCGGCATCCCTATGCCGCTTATACCGACGCATAGGGATGCGTCGGTTACGATTTCCGGACAGGCTCTTAGAGCATATAAGCGGCAATGGGGTGCCGCGCGTACGGTTTTTTAGTTTCGAGCGGAGAACAAAAAACTCCCGTCCCGAAGGGACGGGAGTAATTCCCGCGCTACCACCCTTCTTGTCCCACCATGCGGGACCTCTCTGCCGGCGACCAACATCGCTGTGTCCTGATAACGGGGGACAGGCCCGGCCGAGTCTACTTGGATATATCCGTTCGGTCGGCAGCTCCGGAGGGATTTTCAACACGGCTTCTGCACCCGGCTCGCACCTGTTCCAGGCTCTCTGAGCAGTGACCCGTGTTTACTCGTCTCCATCACAGCTTTTGGGTGACTTCTCCGATAACGATGTAAAAGTGTCTCTCAGAGGTGACTGTCACCTACTGCTGTTTAAATTATGCCACATGAGGCTGTGAGTGTCAAGTAACTATGAACCACCTCGAGAAGCTCTCCGAACACATCAGAGCTGAGCTTGAGAAGCGTAACAGCGTCCGTGACGAGGTGCTGCGCTGTTCACGCGAGCTGGTGCGCATCTGCGCGATCGCCGTGCGCGCCAGCCACAGAGATGAGTGGGATAAAGCTCGTGAGTTGCTGGCGCAGGCAGATGCAGTCGCCCATGACATGCAACAGATAGCCTCACCCTATCCGGACCTGTGGTATGCCGGCTATACTCAGGACGCGCTTAAAGAGCTGGTCGAGGCCCATGTCACGCTGGCGCTTGCCAACGGCGATCCCCTGCCGGAGCCGGAGGCACTGGGCGCCGACTACCCGGCTTATCTGAACGGCATGTGCGAGGCCGCCAGTGAGATGCGCCGCCGCTGTCTGGACGAACTAAGGCGCGGCAATGTGGCGGAAGCCGAGCGTTTGCTCGAGGCTATGGACGAGGTCTATGATGTCCTGGTTACTTTCGATCTGCCTGATGCGATCTCCGGAGGACTGCGTCACCGTGTGGACCAGTTGCGCGGGGTTCTGGAGCGCACACGCGGCGACCTGACCACCACACTATGCCAGGACAGACTTGCCAGGATGCTGCGCGAATTTGAGGAGAGGATCGGTGGAGGAGGAAAGGATCATCCGTGCCCATGAGATCGGCCAATACGTGTATTGCGCCCGTGCCTGGTGGCTGGAAAGCATCCAGGGCGTTCCCTCTGCCAATGTCGCGGAGATGACGGCCGGTGAGATCGCTCATCGCCGCCATGGTCGGCGTGTGGATGCTTCGTTATGGCTGAGCCGCCTGGCTTACGCGCTGTTGGTGCTGGCAGTGGTGATCGGTATCGGGCGGTTTGCAGGATGGTGGTAGGTATCCTGTTCTTCGTCCTGCTTGTACTGGGGGTGGTCCTGCTTTTGCTGGCCCGGCGAGAGCGGAGGCGGAGCGGGCTGCCCCGGGGGCGTGTTATCTACACGGATACCAGGGGATGGCGCCGGGCAGAGAAACCGCTTTTCTCCCGCACCTTCCTTCTGGCGGGCAGGCCGGATTATCTGGTGGCCGATGGTGGTGAGATCATCCCTGTCGAAGTCAAGTCCGGGCACGCTCCGGCTCAGCCATACCGCTCGCACGTCCTGCAACTGGCTGCTTACTGCCTGCTGGTCGAGGAAGAGTACGCAAAGCGCCCGTCCTATGGTATAATCAAGTACGCCGATCGGAGCTTCGAAGTGGATTATACACCGGAGCTGGAATCAGCTCTGCTGGCGACGTTGAATCGGATGCGCTCCGATCTACGCCAGAGTGAGGTCCCTCGCAGTCATAATCACCCTGCGCGCTGCATGGCATGTGGACTCCGCGAGAGCTGCGATCAACGCCTGGTATAAGACTCTCGTATCTTGGGTGACTGCAGGGGCGAGGCGTGTCTGGCCCGTACACCATTTGGGCCACAGGCTTTTGGTCGGCCCTCGCCGACCGGGAGCGTCGGCGTAGCACCCGAGGAGGGCGATTTCAATCGGCCAGACTCTCTGTATATCCTCTTGTGCTCTTCAGACCGGAGAAATATGTGGCAAACCTACTATACCCCGACCTCAACCGCTGAAGCATTGCATCTCCTGGCCAGGTACGGCCCGGAAGCACGCATCATCGCCGGCGGCACCGACCTGCTGATCGAGCTGCAGCGCGGTGACCGAAAGGTGCATATACTGATAGACATCACACGTGTCGGCGGGCTGGACCGACTGTGGGTGGAAGAGGACATTGTGCATCTCGGCCCGGCAGTCATCCACAATCAGGCGGTCGCCTCCGAGACGCTCATCAGGTTGGGCTTCCCCCTGGCGCTGGCATGTTGGCAGATAGGGACGCCTCAACTGCGCAATCGGGCCACGCTGGTCGGCAATCTGGTGACCGCCTCACCGGCTAACGACACGATCACTGTGCTGTGTGCTCTGGATGGCCGACTCACCCTGGAGAGTGCCCGTGGCAGGCGCGTGCTCTCCTGCACCGGGTTTTATGAAGGGGTGCGTCAGACGGCACTGGCTGCCGACGAGATGGTTACGGACGTTGCCTTCCCGGCCCTGAAACCGAACCAGCGCGGTATCTTCATGAAGCTGGGTCTGCGGCGTGCCCACGCCATCGCACTGGTCAACGTGGCGGTGGTGTTGACCTTTGAGCAGCAACGCAACAGGCGGACCGTCTCAGAGGCCAGGATTGCGCTGGGCAGTGTCGCTCCGACCATTATCAGGGCGCGGGAGGCCGAGGAAGCGTTGAGGGGAACGGTGTTGAGCAAAGAAGAGTGCGATGCTGCGGCTAAACTTGCCGCACGTGTCGTTGCGCCAATTGATGACATTCGGGCTGGCGCCGATTACCGCCGCCAGATGGTGCGTGTCCTGGTGCAGCGAGCGCTCGCCATACTGCGCCAGGGTACGGAGCGCGCTGCTTTCCCCATGCGGCCACCGCTGTTGTGGGGCCGCAGCACGGGGAATTACCCTCCAGCGACGGGGGGCATGATGTGTCATAGCAGCGAGGGGGACGAGCCTGTCACCTTTGTGGTGAACGGAAAACAGGCGGTGGTGAGGGGAGCGGGAGGAAAGACGCTCCTCCAAATGCTCCGCGAAGACTTAGGGTTGACCGGCACAAAAGACGGGTGTGCCGAGGGAGAGTGTGGTGCCTGCACGGTGTGGATGGATGGTATGGCGGTACTGGCCTGTCTGGTGCCCGCTCCCCGCGCCCATGGCACGGAGATCGTCACGGTGGAGGGACTTACCGGAGAGGATAAGCTCCACCCTGTCCAACAGGCCTTCATTGACGAAGGAGCGGTACAGTGTGGCTATTGCACGCCCGGATTTATCATGGCCGGCGCAAGTCTGCTGGAGGAGATCCCCCATCCAACGCACGAACAGATAGTGGCTGCGCTGAGCGGTAACCTGTGCCGCTGTACCGGCTACTATAAGATCGTGCGGGCGGTGGAGAAAGCAGCCGGGGCCCAAGGGAGGTGACAGTCACCTCTGACCCTTCACCCGGAACTGACCGACCTATGGAACGCACCGTCCCGACCACCGGAAGCGAAGAGATACAACTCTATATGCGCACTTATTACTCGCTCCTGCGCACCACCGACGAAGTGCAGATCCAAACACTGGTCGAGACACACCTGGGCATGGACTCGGTTTTGCATCTCAAGGCGCGCGAGCTGGTGCCGGATGTGCCGGCGCTGGTGTATTGCTCGTTGCGCCTGCCTTCATGCGTCCGTCGCGTCCGTCTGGTAGTGATGGGCCAGTCCGAAAGGGTTTTCGCCAGACGTGGCTATCCCAACGTTGAGCAGTGGCAGCCGGTCGCAGCATCGGTGAGACGTCGGCGCTCGTTTTTCGATGGTCAGGAGACGCTGGCCGTCTATGTCGCCAGCCTGTCCGATATAGACGACCTGGTGCCCATGTTGACCGCTTTCCAGATCGAGTGGAACAAAATGCACACATTTATCCACTCCTCACCGGTGTTGAAAGAGCTGGAAGCCTGTGTGGAACAGGGACAGTCCTTAAATGATGGACTTCGTTCGCGCCTGGCCGGGGCTATGAGCATCTCGACCGATGAGTTAAGCCGGCTGGAGGCGGTATGGAAGGACGAGTTTCCCGCCTTTCTCCTCGATGTCGGGCGACATCGCAAGCGCATGGCGGTGCGCCTGCTGGCGGGGTCGCAGGTGGAATACCGTAAAGCGACGCAGCGGTGGTGGGAGAACATCGTCACCCGGCTTCCCTACGATTTGAGCGAGCGGCCCGTCTACTTCGTTTCCAGCAACACCCATAGTGTGGTCAACATGCTCTCCGGCTTTGCTCTGCGGCGTGAGGATGAGCTGATACGCTTCCTGCACGAGGGCGGAGACGACGCTCTCATCGCCGAGTATGCCGACATCCAGTCTCATCAGGTGCCCAGCAGCCGTGAGAATTTCCTGTACTACGTGCTGAAAAAGTATCTTGCCACTCCCCAGGGATGCGAGGCTCTGGCGGAAAGAGAGCGAGAGGAACAACTCTGCGGTATCCGGCACATTGACAGCCGTCACGTATTCGATGTGGCAGCACAGTTGATCGAGCTGCGCCTCCTGCGTCCTGACTGGCTGGACCCGCGTCTACTTGTCCCCGGGATTGAGCGGATTGCGGAAAGCGAGGCGGTTATCCTGAACATTGACTATCCGCTCGGGGCAGGGGCATATCATATCCTCTCCCAGGTCGCAGCCAGCGTTGACTCCCTGCGTGGTGTATATGTGCTGGGGAAAGCTGCAACTTTGAACGGGCGCATTGGGGACGTGATGATCCCCAACGTCGTCCATGATGAGCACTCTCGCAATACATATCTCTTCAACAACGTTTTCACAGCGGCCCACGTGCGTCCATATCTTATCTACGGTATGGTGCTTGATAATCAGAAGTCCATCAGCGTGTACGGCACTTTTCTCCAGAATCGGCGCTATATGGATGTTTTCTACCGCGAGGGGTACACCGACATCGAGATGGAGGCCGGACCTTACCTCTCGGCAGTGTACGAGGCTTTGCGTCCGCGCCGTTACCCGACGGATGAGATCGTTAACCTTTACCCCGTCCCCTTCGACGTGGGCATTATCCACTATGCCTCCGATACCCCGTTCGGTAAGGGGCAAAATCTGGGCATGCAACACCTTTCCTATTTTGGGATGGATTCCACATACGCCGGCACCGTCGCCATACTGAGGCGTATCCTGGAGCTGGAGTGCACAAGGTGAACTCAGAGGGACGTCTTATGACTGACACAATCGGCAGGTCAGTGGCCCGGGTAGACGCCCGGGCGAAGGTCACCGGAGAGGCCATGTACCCCGGCGATCTGACAATGCCTGGTATGTTACATGGCAAAATCCTGTTCGCCGGGCGCCCTCATGCCCGAATTCTGCGGATTGACACCTCTGCTGCCATGGCGGTGCCGGGAGTGGTAGCCATTCTGACCGCCCGCGACGTCCCGGTCAATGAGTACGGCCTGCAGATTCCAGACCAGCCGGTGCTCTGCGGCCCCGGCTCTGGCAAGGAAGGGGCGGATGTGGTACGTTTTGTCGGTGACCAGGTGGCGCTCGTTGTGGCCGAGACTGAGCAGGCAGCCAGCCGCGCCCGCGACCTGGTACGGGTCGAGTACGAGGACCTGCCGGTGATCACCGATCCTTTCGAGGCACTAAGGCCGGGAGCATTCCCGATCCATCCGCCCCGACCGCCCAATCCCGTTCATCCAGAACTTGCCACAGAAGGCAATCTTATCTGTCATCACCAGATCCGCAAGGGAAATGTCGAGGCCGCCTGGAGCGAGTGCGATGTTATCGTCGAGGGCGAGTATCGCACCCCATTTCAGGAGCACGCCTACCTGCAGCCTGAGGCCGGGGTTGGCTACATAGACGAGGAAGGGCGGGTGACGGTAGTGGTGGCCGGGCAGTGGGTTTGGGAAGACCAGCGCCAGATCGCGCACGCCCTGGGATTGCCCCAGGAACGGGTGCGTGTGATCTACCCGGCGATCGGGGGGGCCTTCGGGGGACGAGAGGATATGTCCATCCAGATCGTGCTGGCGCTGGCGGCGTGGAAGCTGCAACGGCCAGTCAAGATCGTGTGGAACCGCGAAGAGTCCATCCTGGGCCATTGCAAGCGCCATCCGATGTGGTTCCGGTGCAAACTCGGCGCCACCCGCGAGGGAAAGCTGATCGCAGCAGAGGTGCGGGTGCTCGCCGACGGCGGCGCCTATTGTTACACCACCAACAAGGTGCTCGGTAATACTACCATCACGTGTACCGGCCCATACGAAATCCCAAATGTAAGGGTGGATGTGGATGGCGTCTACACCAATAATCCACCGTGCGGGGCCTTCCGGGGCTTTGGCGCACCGCAGGGCATTTTCGCTGCAGAGATGCAGATGAACAAACTGGCAGAGGCGCTAGGTATGGACCCGGTCGAGCTACGCTTGAGGAACCTGCTGCGCGATGGCAGTCTCACTGCTATGGGCACCCCCCTCCCTGATGGCGTCAGTCTGGTCGAGGTCACGGAGCGGTGCGCGCAGGCCGCAGGGTGGAGGCGGACGGAGCAGGGTTGGTCACACCCCGTGCTCCGCGAACCTGAACTGCACAGGGGCATCGGCTTTGCGGTCGGTTTCAAAAATGTAGGGTTTTCCTTCGGTTATCAGGAGAACTGTTGGGCCAGAATCGAGCTTTATGGAGACGCAAAGATCGAGCACGTGCGGGTTTACATCGGCAGCGCCGACGTGGGCCAGGGAAGCCATACCGTGATTCGCCAGATGGCAGCCGAGGCTTTAGGTGTGGCGCTGGAGTGCGTGGAGGTGATCCCTTCGGATACAGCCACCAGCCCGGGAAGTTCCGGCTCGGCCTCTGCCTCGCGCACAACCTTTATGGCGGGGAACGCGATACGCGGGGCAGCAGCGGCGGCGTTAGCGAGCTGGTGTGCCGAGGAGCGACCGGCCGTGGGCGAGTACACTTACCTGGCCCCGCAAACAACCCCATTTGACCCTCAGAGCGGTTACGGCATGCCGAACTTTGCTTATGGGTACGTGGCCCAGGCTGTGGAAGCAGAAGTTGACCCTGCGACCGGCTGTATACGTGTGCTGCGCGTCGTGTGCGCCGATGACGTGGGCCGGGCGGTCAACCCTCAACAGGTAGAAGGACAGGTTGAGGGGGGTGTGGTGCAGGCGCTGGGATGGGCTACCTGTGAGAACTTCATTGTCCAGGACGGCCACGTGCTGACCCGGCACCTGAGCACCTATCTGATCCCGACCATAGCCGATATTCCCGAGCGAGTCGAGACGGTGATCGTCGAGCATCCTGATCCAAACGGCCCGTGGGGCGTGCGTGGTATGGGCGAGATGCCCTTTCTTCCCCTGGCGCCGGCACTGGTCGCGGCGGTGTACGATGCGACCGGTGTCTGGTTTGATGCCCTGCCGCTGACGCCAGAGCGGGTGTTTACGGGGTTACAGGAAGCTCTCCGCGGTGGTCAGGTGAGGGGTCAGGCTGATGTTTCACGCAACCGATCGCGTTCTGGTCGCCATTATGAATAACCGGCGCGACTTCGCGATTGCGCGGGATGAGGGGTGGTACCGCATCCCCCGGCGACATGCACCGCCGACCATCACAGAGGCGGCGGCGTTGGCCTTCTACTTCACTAAAGCCTTCGGTGAGGAGAAGTGGTCAATCCGCTGGTATGCGTCCGTGCGTGGTCACGAGCTGGTGCGCCGTCGTGACCTGTTTCCCAACGAGCCTGAGCATCCCCGCGCCGACGAGATGTACTACAAAATCCAGCTTGGGCCGCTCATTGCACTCGAGTACCCCATCCATAGCCTTCGCTGGCGGCGCATAACTTTTATCGAAACCACCTGGGATCGTTTTACCGCCGCCGAGGAGATCAATGACCTGTATATCTCCGGTGCAGACGGACTGTTTGTCACCTTAAGGGAAGAGGGCTTCTGGCCGGAACGGGAGTTCCCGGTGCGCGAGGGCGATGTGGAGTATGTGGTGGACCTGGCCATTCCCTGTCGCAAGGGGCTGGTGACCATCGCTATAGGCGAGCGTTCTGCCCCCACCGGTGCTCTACGGGACCCTGATGTGGAGACGGTACGTCTGGAAGTGGCACAGCTTGGGGGACCGATTTGTCCGGACGCCAAAGCCGTGTTATAATTTATCCGCCAGGCCCCTGTAGCTCAGTATGGACAGAGCAGGAACCTCCTAAGTTCTTGGCCGCGCGTTCGAATCGCGCCAGGGGCACTGAGACCGGCACGGAACTATTTTGGTTACGCGGCTGACGCGCCTGTAAATTTGCCTTGCCGGGTTGACCTGACCCCCTACTCCGGTTCTCTCCTTTCCTCTCAGTAGCCGTTCAGGCCGCCTGGAATCGTTCTCTATTTTGCCTCTTCTGTGCCCGCTCTCACCGGAGCGCTCTGCGCCGGTTCAGTCGGCACGACCTCACCGGTCGCAGTGTCGCGTGGATGTCCGTTATGTTTTTGCATCCACCGGCTCGGGCCGGCCTCCAGACCACGCCCGACGCCGCACGACCGGCCACAGTGTAGGGCAACTGCGCGCAGTTCCCTACAACTGACGTCGCCACGGCCGGCTATAGCCTGCGCTCGCTCCCTCCCCGCGCAAAAAAAGACGGACACCCTGTCTCACGTATGTACCAGATTGCAGGACAACTGCAGGCAGGTGCCCTGCTTAGAGCCTATCCGAAAAACCGTATAAGCGGCATCCCTATGCCGCTTATACCGACGCATAGGGATGCGTCGGTTACGTTCTCCGTATAGGCACTTAGAGCCTATCCGAAAAACCGTACAAGCGGCATCCCCATGCCGCTTATACCGACGCATGGGGATGCGTCGGTTACGTTTTTCGGATAGGCACTTAGGCGCATGTATAACGGCTACGGAACCTGGCTTGACCGGGTCAACTTTGCCGTGTATCATGTTCCGGGGGACCACCACGTCTACAAGCCTTGCAATCACGGGCGCAGGAGATCTCGCCGGCAGCGATGACCGGGCCTGTATCAGGACAGACGGTGCCAGTCTGCAGTTTGGAAAACGCCACAGGCGCAACCGGTATGGACAACCTGCAAGTCAATCTGTTCAGTGCGCCAGGCGTGTCACCGGCGGTGGAACTGCCGGAGCAACGCTGCCCGGGGGGTCAGAGCGGGAAGGCATATGGATTACAGAACATTCGGCAACACGGGTCTGACAGTCTCAGTGCTGGCTTTCGGGACAGGCACTCACGGCTGGGGCGGACGTTCGGAGCAGACAGGACTGGGGATTGATGGGCTGACAAGGCTGCTGCGCTCAGCATTTGAGCTGGGGATTAACTTCTGGGACGCAGCGGATGCCTATGGCTCACACCAGCATATTGCCCGGGCGCTGCAAGGTGTGCAGCGTGACAGGGTCGTGATCGCCACCAAGACCACAGCGCAGAGCGCCTCACAGGCCACGCGGGATGTCGAGCGGTTCCTGCGGGAGCTACGCACTGAATTCCTGGACATCGTGCTCCTCCACTGTATGACCAGGGCTGACTGGACAGGTACCCATGCAGAGGCTATGGAGGCCCTCTCAAAGAGCAAAGAGCAGGGAAAAGTGCGCGCTGTGGGAGTATCCTGCCATAGCCTCGGTGCACTACGCACCGCGCTGGAGACAGAATGGGCACAGGTAGTGCTGGTAAGGATCAATATGGCAGGCGTACATATGGATGCTCCCCCCTCGGAAGTTGTCCCCCTGCTCGGGAAGCTTTACGCCTCCGGTAAGGCAATTTATGCTATGAAAGTTCTGGGCTGCGGTCAACTGGCGCACAACCCAAGAGGAGCGATAGATTACGTGCTCCGGCTGGGTACGGTCCACTCCATTGTCATCGGTATGAGTTCATATGAGCAACTGCTGGCGAACGTGAGCACAGTTGGGGAACTTACATCTCGACAGAAATCACAGCAATGATGGCAGGATGGTCCGTATCGGTTGACACTTTGAGTTACGCGCCGCGAGCCGCCCGATTGAAAATTGCTCACCTATAAAACGGCTGCCTTTCCCGGCACCTGAGTTTCCCCTTCTTCGGACTTCAGGCCGGTTTCCGCCGGATCACATCAGCACATAGAGTCTGTAACCGTCCAGGCCTGGCCCCAAATCGCAGCCTTCTTCCTCACCGACCTGGCCTTCCCCACACCTCTGCGAAAATATGAGTTCGTGGTATAATTCGCAGCCGCCTGGTCGTGACCGCCTGACCCCGAACCAGGCTGCAAAAGCCTCAGGTGCTCAGGCTCATACAAAGCGGCAAGGAGAACCAGATGGTCAATATCGTGCGTCAGATAGACGATTGGGTGAAAATTCAGCGCGTGCTGGTCAGTGTGTCGGATAAATCCGGGCTGGGTGAACTGATCCAAGGCCTGATCGAAATCAACCCCGGGATACATTTTTACTCCACCGGGGGCAGTTATAGCGCCATCGCTGCGATGCTGGGGGCAGACAGGGCCGCTCATTATCTGACCCAGGTTTCACACTATACCGGTCAGCCTGAGATGCAAGGTGGGCTGGTCAAGACATTGGACTTCAAAATCTACCTGGGTTTATTAAGCGAAACCTACAATGAAGCTCACCAGGCGGACCTGGCCCGCACGGGAGCCGTGCCATTTGACATGGTGGTGTGCAATCTATATCCGTTCGAGGCTACCGTGGCACGTGCAGGGGTGACAATCGAGGAGGCGCGGGCCAATATAGACATTGGAGGCCCGTGTATGATTCGTGCGGCGGCAAAGAATTACCTGCGCGTCGCCCCGGTCGTTGATCCGGCCGATTATCCTGAGTTGCTTGCCTTCCTCCGGGTCCACGACGGCAGGCTAAATCTTAGTAAACGTTTCGAGCTGGCGCGTAAAGCCTTTGCCCTCACCGCCAGGTACGATGCGGCGATCAGCTCGTTCCTGGCCGCATATAACCCGGCAGGGTTGGTAGATACCTACACATTTGCGGACACCCCCACCAACAAACCAGTCTGAGGAGCAAGATTTATGCTGGACATAAAGCGCGCATATCATACCATTATGGACGACCATTTCCCGGAACGGATGGAAATATCTTTCATCTCCGAGGAAGGGCGCACGACGCTTGTCTATGAGAAGGTATCTTGGGTTATTGACGGTGTGCGCAAGGGGCTGCGCTACGGTGAAAATCCCGGTCAGGAAGCCGCGCTGTATCGCCTGATTAACGGTAACCTGGTTCTGGGTGAGGTCAAAACCATCGCGCCCGGGCGCTACCTGGTCTCCGATGCTGAACTGCTCCAATTCGGCAAGCACCCTGGCAAAATCAACCTCACCGATGCTGATAACGCGCTCAACATCCTGCGCTATCTGACCGAACGGCCGGCTGCAGCGATTATGAAGCACAATAATCCCTCTGGCGTCGCAATCGCCGATACCATCCTGGAGGCTTATCTGAAAGCCGACTTGGCCGACCACGTGGCAGCTTTCGGGGGTTGCATCGCACTCAACCGGCCGGTTGACGTACCCACGGCAGCGGCTATTTCGGAGCGTTACGCTGAGGTAGTGGTGGCGCCCGAGTTCGAGGAGGGGACGGTCGGCATCCTGGGGAGGCGTAAGAACCTGCGCATCATGCGCATTGACAACATCAAACGTCTCTCCGAGTTCGCTACAGAGCGCTTTGTAGATTTCAAAAGCCTGATTGACGGCTCGATCATCGCCCAGCTCTCATATGTGCCACAGGCGCGCACCAGGAACGACCTCAAGCTGGCTGAGGCCGTGCACAATGGAGAAGTATACAGGATTGCGCGTGAACCAAGTGAGCGCGAGTATGAGGATATGCTCTTCGGCTGGATGGTCGAAGCAGGTGTGACCTCCAACTCGGTTATTTACGTCAAAAACCTGGTCACGGTTGGGATCGGCACCGGCGAACAGGACCGCGTCGGGGTGGCCGAAATCGCCAGGGACAAGGCGTATCGCAAAATGGCCGACCGCCTGTCCTACGAGCGATACGGGGTCATCTACTCAGCGTTGGAAGATGAGACGCGACGTCAGGAGATACGTGAAGAGGTAGAGGAGCAACACGGTGGGCTTATCGGTGCAGCGATGGTCTCGGACGGCTTCTTCCCCTTCAGAGATGGGGTGGATGTTGGCCTGCGCGAGGGCGTCACGGCTGTTATTCAGCCTGGGGGTTCGCTCAACGACTACCAGGTCATTCAGGCCTGTAACGAGGCCGGGGCGACGATGGTGTTTACCGGCCAGCGCAGCTTCAAACACTGACAGGCGGGCTACAGGCGCTGCCGTTCCTTACCTCTTCAGGCCTGTGGCTGGTGGCCGGCCCGCGCCGGGCTGTCCCACCGGCTACAAGGTGAATATGGTTTGGGTGTAATCGCCCTTACCTTGTTGGGGGAAATATGGCATAGTAAACTTCCTGGGCATATCGTGAAGGAGGCCACATGAAGCATCAGCATCCCCCATTTCCCCGACGGAATTTA
>DAOTYA010000194.1:0-4473 GCA_034435075.1 Anaerolineae bacterium | reverse complement strand
CCTGCGCCGACCGCTGTTCCCGCATCAGCGCAGGCCGACGCCCGGCGCCGCAGGCGCCCGTATAAGCTCGATTTCCAATCGGCACACGGCGGAAGGCAGCCGGGTAGGTAATTACATTAGAACGCTGATAAGCCCTATAACCTGCCCAAACTTGACGGCAGAGATGGTGTGTGTTATGATAGAACTTAAATTGTGCCGTGAAATCCCTGCAGGCAAATCAGATGAACCGCCGGTATTTCATCAAGTACGCCACCGCCAGCTTAATCTCCCCGCTGTTTCCCAGTTTTTCCGCTTCCTGTGAACCCCTCGCTGGCCTGGCTTCCGCGCCACCTCCTGCCCCCCTTGGCCGCATAGCTTCCTGGTGGCGACAGGCGGTCTACACCGAGCCATCATCAAACAGCAAACGGGTAGCCTGGAAGGCCAGAGATGAGATTATCCCACTCTATGCCTCTGTAGAGGGAGACCCTCCCTGGCCAGGGAATCCTGTCTGGTACCAGACCGAGGGTGGATTCATTCACAGTGGATACGTGCAACCAGTGGAAAACAAACCCAACCCTGAGGTGATCACAAAAATAAATCCCCCTGGCTTCTGGGCCCAGGTGTGTGTCCCCTTTGCTGAGGCACGTCCCAGGGTTGGTAGCGAACGTGTGTGGTACAGACTCTACTACGGCACCGTCTATCGGGTCGTCGAAGCCATAGAGGACGAGGAACGTAGATGGTGGTACAGGCTCCAGGATGGGATAACTTATGCTCCAGGACCCTATGTACCGACGTGGTCTGTGCGTCGCATCCTTCCCGACGAGATGATGCCTGTCTCGCCTGGCTACCCGAATAAGTGGATTAAGATCGAGCTTAAGACGCAGTCGCTGACATGTTTTGAGGAAGAAACCGCTGTGTTCAGCACGGGAATCTCTTCCGGGGTCGGGGGTGCGACACCGCGCGGTGAGTTCCGCGTGCTGTACAAGCGTCACACCCGGCGCATGACAGGTGGTACCGGTGACGACTGGTATGATCTGCCAGGGGTGGCCTTCCCCGTTTACTTCACCAAATCGGCTGTAGCGATACACGGTACTTACTGGCACAACGATTTCGTGCGCCCTCACAGCCACGGCTGCATCAACGTGACCAATCAGGCGGCGCAATGGATCTTCCGCTGGACGGAGCCGATCGTACGCTACGAGGAATACGAGAAGAAATCGGTGGCTGAGGAAGGCACACGTATCGTTGTTGTATAAACAGGATGAGGTGAGAGCTATATAAGCACGGAGAGCCGGGGTCGCCGCTCCCCGGCTCTCACCAAAAGGAGGAGAAGAAGAAAGGTTTTCAGCCAATTGTAGTTTAGCACAGTTTGCAACTGCGGACTCGACTTTTACCATACGCAAACTATACGCAAACCCTACGATTGCAATACGGGTAACACGAAACTGAAAACGCTACCCACCCCAGGCCTGCTCTCTACCCACACCCGTCCATTGTGGCGATCAATGACCGACTTCACAAGTGCCAGGCCCAATCCGCTGCCCGCGATACCCATCGTCTCGTCCGATTCAACTCGATAGAATTTGTCGAAGATGTAAGGCTGCTCGGCTGGCGGGATGCCTATCCCATTGTCGGCCACATGAACGATCACATGGCCTTTGTCCTCCTCTACACTCACAGCGATCCATCCCCCTTCGGGTGTGAACTTGTGGGCGTTGCTGAGCAGATTTTCTACAACCTGACGCAGACGGTAACGGTTGCCACCAACCAGGGGAGGTTTTTTAGCAGGTGGCTCCCACCTAAGCTCCTGTCTTTTCTGCTCCATCTGAGGCCTGTAGTGTTGAATGGCCTCTCCAATGATCTGAACCAGATCGCAGGGTTCCATCTCCATCTCCAGGCCGGCCTCCAGCCTGTCAATGTCAAGGAAAGTGTTAAGCAATGAAGTGATTGTCTCCATGCTGCTGCGTGCGCGCAGGATAAACTCTTGTTGCTGCGCGTTTAAGGAGCCGGCCTTGGGCAGCAGCTCAATGTAGCCCTGGATGGTAGTGAGCGGTGTGCGCAGATCATGTGAGATCGAGGTGACGAACTCCGACTTGATGCGATCGAGTTCCTTGAGATGGGTGATGTCCTGCATCATCAACACCTGCCCGACCCCTGGCACCGGTGTGATCTGAGCATTGAGTGTACGCCCTGTGTTTAAAGTGACCTCGCAACGTACAGCCCTTCTGGTATTGTACGCTTCGGCGAAAAGAGCGCTCACAGCCGGGTGAGGGATGGCAGTTTCCACCGGGCTTTGTATTATCTCAGCTTCGACTACGTCCAGAGCATTGCAAGCAGCCCTGTTGCACAGCAAAATCCTGTTATCGTTGTCCACTACCACAATGGCTTCCTGCGCCTCACGCAGTATCGTCTCAAGTTTGAGCCGCTCCGCTTCCAGTGCCTCAAACAGGTGGGCGTTCGTGATGGCAATTGCTGCATAGTCTACCAGAGCCGAGAGTAAGAAGACGTCTCGTTCCGAGAAAGACTGCTCCTGTTTCCGATTGAGCACTCCCAGCACGCCGATGACCCCCCGGTCCGGTACGCGCAACGGCAGGTATAGCAAAGCACGGGCCAGGTAGCCGGTGATCACTTTGGCCCGTTCGCCTGCCATGAAGACAGGACGTCCTGTCTGGATCACCCGCCCGGCCACGCTGTCGTCCACACGTATGCGCAGTATATGGGCGAGCTTATCGTCTATGTTTTTGGCTGCCCGCAGGTAAAGCTCGTTCTCTTTTTCGTCAAGCAACAGGAGCATCCCCTCCTCAGCATCTGCCAGATAAACCGCTGCATCCACCACACGATTGAGCACCTGATTCAGGTCAAGGAGGGAGGTCACCGAGCGCCCTATAGTGTAAATCACATTGAGTTCCTGGAGCTGCCGTTGAAGCTGCCGGTTAACCTCGAGCAACTTTTGGGTCAACTGGTCCCGCTCTGCACGCAATGTGTTGGAGGCGAGAGCACGGCGGATCGCCTCCTGCATCTCCAGCGGCCCGAAGGGCTTAATCACGTAGTCACAGGCCCCAAGCCTGAAAGCCTGCACAACCAGGTCAACCGATTCGCGGATGGTGGTGAAGATAATGGGGATCTCCAGGTTGTGCTCCTTCAGAGCCATCATCACCTCCAGACCGTTCATCTTGGGTAGCTGCATGTCCAGAACGATGAGGTCCGGATTCTCTTCCAGGGCCATTCTCAGCCCTTCCTCACCGTCCATAGCGGCCAGGTGACGATAGCCGTTCGGTTCCAAAACCAGTTCAGCCAACAGTTGCTGCGTCTCAACGCTATCCTCTATGACCAGCACCCGCTCCCGTGCCACAGTTCCTTTCCCTCCTGACCCCTAATTTTCCTGCGCTGGCCGACAGGTAACATGCAGATACGCGAAATCCCCGCGTGGGGGGATCAGTTCAATCACCTCGAGAATTTCAAACTGCTCATTACCAAGTTGCACCCGATCGCCTACATGCGGCGGAGCGTCCATGTTAAGGATCGCGCCTGGATGGGCCTTACCCACCACCACAAAACTCACTTTGTAGATCATGTTCGGCCTCCGGCAAGCCTCGTCTGAAGATTGCGGTGACGCAGTTTGAAGGAAAGGTCGGTGGCGATATTGCGCATGATGATAAAACCGATGGTGTGGTCCTTCTCAAAAAGCTGCCGGAAGCTCCGGTTGGGGATGGCGTAAAGCACTGTATTATCCCGGGCGCAGCGTACTGTCGCGGAGCGCGTACCACTATCCACCAGCGCCATCTCCCCAAATATTTGCCCTTCTCCAAGACAGACTATCGAGCTGAGCTGCGGAGCACCGGGTACATCGGGGACCGTCCCCCTGGCCACTTCTACTTCAACCAGGCCATTGCAGACTATGTAAATATCATCAGGAGGAGTGCCCTCACTGATGATAACATCTCCGGCATGACAGACCACCTCACGTCCCAACGCGGCGATTTGTTCTACCTGTTCCCTGGTAAGCCCCATGAACAGCTCACTATGTTGCAGCAAGTCTATAATTGACATTCTGCCCTCCTGCAAAAGCAATACCATCCAAAGCAAATCTGCCCAGACATGTCCATCCCTTTCATATTGTACCACAAAAGCTATCCTTTCGGTAACCGGCTGCTCTGGGGGTTAGCCATATGTTTGTACAAAGGTAATTACCTGCCTGGCTGCCTGCCGCCGTGTGCCGATTTGGAAATCGAACTTTACGGGCGCCTGCGCCGACGCGGAAACAGCGGTCGGCGCAGGCCGACCACCGGCCGCAGGCCCAGGAAGGGTGACTTCCAGTCAACGCCTGAATAGTTAAGTTTGAGGATACTTTCACGATCCGACTGTACTGCAAGCCGCTTTGGGTGTCCGTCACTTTTTTGCGCGAGAAGAGAGCGAGAGCAGGCTATGGCTGGCCGTGGCGACGTCAGTTGTAGGGCAACTGCGAGCAGTTGCCCTACATTGTGGCCGGTCGTG
>DAOTYA010000193.1:0-10989 GCA_034435075.1 Anaerolineae bacterium | reverse complement strand
CTGCTCATTCAGACTGGTTCAATCATCATCATCACCCCCTCCCTCTGGCGTTTCAATCCCTCGTTCGGGATTCTGCTCATTCAGACTGTGTAGGTACTGTTGTGCTCTAATGTCGCTATATCGGTGTTTCAATCCCTCGTTCGGGATTCTGCTCATTCAGACCTGTTTGGCGTACAATCCTAATTCCTGGCGTGGTGGTTTCAATCCCTCGTTCGGGATTCTGCTCATTCAGACTTCAGTGCCGCAGAGCAGGCTGCTCAGGATTATGTTGTTTCAATCCCTCGTTCGGGATTCTGCTCATTCAGACTCTGGCAGGGTATCCTGCTTATCCCCGTTCAGGTTTGTTTCAATCCCTCGTTCGGGATTCTGCTCATTCAGACGTTTTCTCTGTATCGCTATATGGTGGGGCATGGATAGTTTCAATCCCTCGTTCGGGATTCTGCTCATTCAGACATTTGAGCCCGCACTGAAGCCGCGCAAGCGCACCAACGTTTCAATCCCTCGTTCGGGATTCTGCTCATTCAGACGTAGTGACCACCGATCCTGACCTGCCGTACGGTGAGTTTCAATCCCTCGTTCGGGATTCTGCTCATTCAGACTCAAGTACCTGAGCTACCGGAGGCTGCTGTGAAAGTTTCAATCCCTCGTTCGGGATTCTGCTCATTCAGACTCCTCACAAAACACCTCCAGCTTCAAACGACATTCACGTTTCAATCCCTCGTTCGGGATTCTGCTCATTCAGACTAGCCGGCGGATGGCAGGAGGCGCGAGGAATCGAAGGTTTCAATCCCTCGTTCGGGATTCTGCTCATTCAGACTTGAGGTCCGTAGGGGTGCTGCCTTTTGTGGCAGTAGGTTTCAATCCCTCGTTCGGGATTCTGCTCATTCAGACGGATACAAGGGATTCTGACGAATTTTCGGGCTGGTGGTTTCAATCCCTCGTTCGGGATTCTGCTCATTCAGACCCGGCTAGTTGCGGGCGGCCTACGGCTGCCAACCCGCGTTTCAATCCCTCGTTCGGGATTCTGCTCATTCAGACTTTGTTCCTTGTCCCTTGAAGCTCTCCCAGATATCTTGTTTCAATCCCTCGTTCGGGATTCTGCTCATTCAGACTCAGCCCTGGGCGATCTTCCCCGTGTGGATTTATGGTTTCAATCCCTCGTTCGGGATTCTGCTCATTCAGACTTGTGACACTGGTACAGGCATAGCTGCGTATGGGGTGTTTCAATCCCTCGTTCGGGATTCTGCTCATTCAGACTATCTTCTATTTGGCATTATTGGGAATCCTTTATGCGGTTTCAATCCCTCGTTCGGGATTCTGCTCATTCAGACGGGACGGCTCCCAGCACATAGGCATCCATTACGTGAGTTTCAATCCCTCGTTCGGGATTCTGCTCATTCAGACCGTTTTCTTCTTTCTTCTGGCTCTCTTTGGTGGGTGTTTCAATCCCTCGTTCGGGATTCTGCTCATTCAGACCTACTGCCTCTTTCCCGATTTCGGTATCCTGGAGGGTGTTTCAATCCCTCGTTCGGGATTCTGCTCATTCAGACGTGGGCGGTGGAGCAGCCTGGGTGGAAGCGCTCTGGTTTCAATCCCTCGTTCGGGATTCTGCTCATTCAGACCTCCAGGGTGAACCCCTGCCGCAAGAGGCTCTCCAGTGTTTCAATCCCTCGTTCGGGATTCTGCTCATTCAGACCAGTATCATCGGTTGCTATCACGGCATTGAAGAGGAGGTTTCAATCCCTCGTTCGGGATTCTGCTCATTCAGACTATGGAGGTGGATTTTAATCCTGGTGGCATGCTCAATCAGTTTCAATCCCTCGTTCGGGATTCTGCTCATTCAGACTTCCCAGAATGGTCAGTTAAATTTTTGCTTGGTCTCCGTTTCAATCCCTCGTTCGGGATTCTGCTCATTCAGACAACACCTCAAAAAGCTCATCCCCTTCCAAGGAAGAAGTTTCAATCCCTCGTTCGGGATTCTGCTCATTCAGACGAAGCATCGCCAAAAAGAATGGCCAGCCCCCGATAGGTTTCAATCCCTCGTTCGGGATTCTGCTCATTCAGACCAATCAGGCACTTGAAGCCTGGGCTTGTAATACCCTGTTTCAATCCCTCGTTCGGGATTCTGCTCATTCAGACCTGCCAGAAGCATAATCAACAGGCGCTCACCGGAAGTTTCAATCCCTCGTTCGGGATTCTGCTCATTCAGACTTCATACTCTCACCTCCCATCAAAAAATTTGTGCCCGTTTCAATCCCTCGTTCGGGATTCTGCTCATTCAGACCAGGCGGCGCATCATCTATCTTGCAGTTTCCATGTAGTTTCAATCCCTCGTTCGGGATTCTGCTCATTCAGACTCGCCATGCTTAGAAAGGAGAATTACGATGTATACGGCGTTTCAATCCCTCGTTCGGGATTCTGCTCATTCAGACCGCCGACCTCCAATCCGAAATCCTGATAGCCATAAGGTTTCAATCCCTCGTTCGGGATTCTGCTCATTCAGACATAGTCCTGCCATTCACAGTAATCCCAGGACCACCCGTTTCAATCCCTCGTTCGGGATTCTGCTCATTCAGACTGAATCAGGGAATCAAGGATGTTCTGCGTAAGCTTTGTTTCAATCCCTCGTTCGGGATTCTGCTCATTCAGACAGACGATAGGGCAACTTGTTGACTCTGTGCCCCTGTCGTTTCAATCCCTCGTTCGGGATTCTGCTCATTCAGACTGCTCCCACAACCTGACCTCAAAAGCCCCATTCATATCTCAAAATATCCCTGAATATGCACCGATCACTCCACTTCCTCTCCTTTTCCGTCACTTTTTCACCTATCCTCCACCACTCATCGCCCTGACGCGAGCGCCGGCCAGCTCCCCCACCTCCCCCACCTGTCAGCCCGAGATCGGCACGATATACCCACTTACATATGCCGATTAACGATTTCGCCTACCCTACATATAGGGATCAGCACCCGCGAGCACCCCCCTGGCCACACAGGTGTGCTTCACCGCTCGCTTCTCCTGCATGCCCACCGAGGTTATCGCTTATCAATGTTCAGGTGATAAAGACCTGCTTCTCGACCGGTTTCTCCGAACCGATCGTTATAGCCTTGACCATGCACGCAGCGCAGATATGATAAAAGCGTACGCTGTCTTCTTCAGGCTTAAGCAGTTTTTCCAACCTGCCCTGTAACATAACCAGCTCCTTGTCCGTCAGATAACACTCAAACAGACTGTACTGAGTCCACTCGCCAAAGCCGCACAGCGTTTTGTGCACTTTGGTCCGACGCCGATCGTCAGGAATGTCATAAGCGATCACGTACAGGGTTGTCCTGGATCTGACGCGGTTCATACCTATCTTACCACAAAAGGTTTGAATTGGGGAATCTCTCCGGTCAACCACTTGGCGATAAGCCGCACCTCCAGCTCCAGGCTGCGCCGATAGGTTGCTTTGTACCCAAAGACCGGATGTTGTATTTCAGTGTCCAACCGCTCCTCAAACTTGGTGAGAAAGGTACGTCGTCCTCTCTCCGTCAGACGCCAGGCCCCGAACTCTTCCTCGAAATCCTGACGGGTGAGCATGCCATTGTTCAACAGCGTCAGTACAACCGAGTCAGCGATCAGAGGGCGGAAGGTCTCCATCACGTCGAGCGCCAAAGCCGGCTTGCCGAATTGCGAGGAGTGCAGAAAGCCAACATAAGGGTCGAGGCCGACGATGCTGACCGCCGAGGCGACCTGGTTCATCAGCAATACATAACCATAGGAAAGCAGCGCGTTGACGGGATCGCGCGGCGGACGACGGTGACGACCGGTAAATCCCCAGTCCTCCTTCAACAACCGCCCAAAGACGCCAAAGTAGAAGGCAGTACCAGCCCCCTCAAGCCCCAGCAACGTGCCATAGGCGCTCTCCGCCTGGGGACGGGTCGGGTCCGGCGGAGCAGCGGCCGCGTCCGGCGAGAGGCTATCTATCTGGTCAAGCACGCCCTTAAGCGACTCGATAGCCTGGGCGATATCCGCGTCCTTGCGATCGCGGTTGGCCCGTTGCAACATGGTGCGCATGTTCGCCAGTTTCCCCCGCACAAACGCCCGCGCCAGGTTAAAGGCGCGCACGGGATCGTTGTGGGCGCGGTGCTGCTCCAGGCGGATGAGACTGTTCTTGCCCAGCGGCGGAGCCAGACGGCCCAGAAATTTACCCCATGCCGAACAGAAGCAGACATCCACGCCCTGTTCGAGCAGGGCTGCCAGCGCCGGCCCGGTCAGCGTCACATCGCCATAGGCGACGACCTGGGTGATTTTGACGAGAGGAACCCGTACCCGGTGCTTTTCGACGCCCCGCTCCTTGTCCGCCGGAATATCCACTGCGAGGGTATCGCCGTCCTTCCGGACCACCGAGCGCGGATCGGTCAGATAGAGTGTGGCCATCGTCTCATTCCACGTCTGTAGATGCGCCATTTGATTCGGCCCGCTCCGTCAACATCAAAACCTCGCGCGGCAGACAGATGCCTTCCAGAGAACAGTCGCGACATTTGGCGCGATAGTCGAGCGGCGGCGGCATCTGCCCCGCCTGGAGCAGTGCAAAGGCCCGCCCAATGGCCTCTTCGGTCCGCGCCCGCAGTTCGGGGGTCAACTCAACCCGCTCACGCCGTCGGTTGCCCCAGTAGAAAATCTCACCGCGCGGGACCGGGCGACCGGTGCGCTCCTCCAGACACAGTGCCTGCGCACATAACTGCACATGGTCGTTGAGCCAGCGCCCCATACGTCCATGTTTGTACTCCACCGGCACCAGTTCGCCGGCACGCTCCTCCACCACGTCAGCGAATCCTGCCACACATAGCCGATCCGACCAGACGTAGACCCGGCGGTAGATGGTGGTCTCACCATCGCGCTCCTGCTGGTCCTCGTGCACCCGCTCGTGCTGTTGGATCCCCTCGAGCACCGGTGCGTTCACCTCCATCTCGCCCAGTACGTACATCAGCCAGAAGCGCCGCTCGCAGTATTCTAACTGGTTGAGCATGGAAATCGGAAGGTAGTCCATAGTTAGAAGTCCGAAGTCCGGAGTCCGAAGTCCGAAGTCCGGAGTCCGAAGTCCGGAGTCCGAAGTCCGGACTCTCACCGGCGTAGATAGCTGATAAAAGCAGTAATCAGTTTCTTACACTGTTCGGCCAGGTCGTATAACCGGTTAAACTCCTCCCGGGTGATGTAGCCCTGATCCAAAGCAATATAGAGTTGCGATTGGACTTCGGTGGCAGAACGACGAGCATACCCCAGGAACCTCACAAATTCGGCATCGGAGCCTGCATCAAATCCCTCAGCTACATTATGCATCACCGAGCCCGCTGCCCGACGAATCTGATCCCTGAGTCCCATGTCATGAAAAAATCTCCCCCTCCCTGAAACCGCGTAGACCTCTTGGGTCAATTCCCTGGCCCGCTGCCAGGCCTGGATTTCCTCAAAGCGCTGAATCCCCATTATGCCTCCATGTGAGCGTGATGCACACCCCCGGACTCCGGACTCAGGACTCCGGACTGAGGACTGAGGACTCACGACTCCGGACCACCCGACATTGCCCCATCCCCATTGCCGTTTTCATCCCCACGCCGGCGTAAAATGCGAAATCGGCGAGCGCGTTACAGGCGCGGCGCCCGTATTCATCCCCGCCCATCAGACCATAGGTGACCCGTCCCACGAACCCCACCTGTGGGGCGTGCTTGAACTCCTGCATGCGGGTTTCGAGCCAGCCGATGCGCTTGATTACGACGTCCTCCTCAAGATAACTCTTGAGCGCTTCCCTGTCCACCTGCAAGGACGACGGGGCCAGGCTGTTCCACGAGCGGATGAGGCTCTCAAAGACCAGCACCGGGTCGGGCAGGACGACGGTTTTTTTACCCCACGCTTTCTGGCCGAACCCGAAAGCGGTGGGGGAGGCGAACTCGAGGGTGATCTCGTCTGCGGGCGAGGCCTCTGCCGCCAGTTGTGCCCAGGAGGTGTAGCCGGCCCAGGGGTGGCTGCCCGGGGTGACCAGGATCTCTTTGATGAGCAGTTGTGCACGGCCCAGGTGAATGACGGGGCTGCCTTCGCTATGCAGGAAACGGGCCATAAAGCGCTCGTAGATGGGCGTCTGGAGGATGGTGAAGCGCAGAGCGTACCCCTCCTCCGGTGAGAGACGCACGCGGCCATCGCGCGCCGGGCCGACGTTCATGAGTGGCGAGACGGTGAAGGGGCGCACAGAGACGTTGGGCAGGTGGAGCATCCCGGCAAGCGCCGGGTCGGTTTCCCGGATCGTCTGAAGAAAGGCGGCGTGCGCCTGATGACCCACCGTCGCCCCCACCGTCACCCGTTCGGTGGGGGTGAGGATGAGAACGAGAGAGTACAGGTCGGGAGTATGGGTCGTCATAGGGTGTTACGTGTTACGTGTTACGTATTACGTATTACGTATTACGTATAGTCTGAGTCTGGGTCAGGCATGTGGGTCGTCATCAGTTCACCTGTAGTATCACAGGATGATGGCCTGGCCGCGCTGGCGTTCCTGCCACCAGCCCAGGCTGTCCACAAAAAAGGCGTCCTGGTTGAAGACGATGCTCCAGGGCGTGTCGCTCAGACCACCTCCCGGCCAGCGGACGCGCAGTTCGTGGACTTCGAAAAGGGGCGGGAGGGCGCGGCCCAACCTGATCGAGGCCGGATGACGGTCTGTGAACCAGGCGACAATCTGTTTGCGCCGGAGGTGACGGTTCAGCCTTCGCAACCGGACCTCGGGCTCCGTGATGACTTCCAGCCCCTCGATGACCGTCACCTGCGCCTGGCGTCCGGCCACCTGCTCCTGGCTCACCTCGAACCAGACCTTACGGCTCCGGTCCAAAAGGCCGGTCAGCACAAAGTAGCCGTATACACCCAGCAATTCCTCCGGTCCACGCCTGATCAGCCCACTGTAGCGCTGCTCACGGGCAACCTCCTCGGGCCAGCGGTCAGAGAGCGTTTTCAGTTGTGCCAGGTACTCCTCGTCGTCCAATTCCTCCAGGATGCCCCGCCGGAGCAGGAACAGCAGGTTGTAGTGTTTGGCCGGGAAGCCAGGATCAGTGCCCCGCCTGTCCATGACCGCCACTTCAAAGCCGCTGCCGCGAAAGGTGAGCAGCGGGGCCAGGATATGCTCTTCGTCCTTGTAGCGCCGGTAAAGCGCCCAGGCCTGCCCGGCCGGCTTATCCGTCAGCGCCTGGACCGTCTCGGCCAGTCCGGTCTGGATGCGCGGGCGGTCATCGGGCTGGAACATGGTCAGCACTTTGGCGGCAGCCTCTTGAAATTCGGCGGCGGCGTGGACGTGCAGGTAACGGGCGAAATCCTCCGGCTTCTGGTAGGCTTCTTCAACCAGGTCGTAGAGCACCTGCCTGGAGATGGACGGGGCGGTCAGGCGGCCGGACATAAAGTGGTACACGTACTCCGGCACCAGGGCCACGGCCCAGTTGGGGATGTCCGGGTGACTTTTGGCGTGCCGGGCCAGTCGGCCGAAGCGCTGGATAAACTGGCCGGCCGTGCGCGCTTCAAAGATCAGTACATCCTTTTCCGCCTCGTCCTTAAAGTCAATCCCCACCTCGATGGTGGAGGTGCCGACGGTAAAGGGGCGTCGCAGGGCCTCGGCGCGCTCCTGATCGGAACTGAAGCCGTGCACCTCGCCCACGGGTTGGTCGGGGAAGAGGTCGCGCAAGGCCCGCGCCGTCTCGATCGCCCCTGTCACCGAATCCAGGAGCGTCACCAGGCGGGCCTGTGGGTAGGTCTGGATAAACCGTTGGATCTCCGGCAGGTATTCGAGCAGAGCCTCCACACCCTTCCAGCGCCTCAGATCGGCCGGCAGGAGGGTCAGCCGCAGCGGATGAGCAATGATCCGGGCCTCCGGTGCCTCCGCTGGTTCTCCCGCGATCACCTCCACCGGCAGGTGCAGGCGGTCGCGCAGCCAGGGCAGGGCCGGGGATTCGGGCGTGGCCGAAGCGAAGATGAACACACGCCCGTATGCAGGGTTGATAGCGTGTAACGTTCCCACCAGGAAGGCCACGTCGGCCATCTGCTTGACGTTGTAGAGATGGAACTCGTCAAAGACAAAAAGCCGGTAGCGCCCCATCAGCGCAAAGAGCCGCCGGCCCACTCCTTCCGGTCCGCCGTACAACCCAAAGAAGGTATAGAACAGGATGTCTGGGTTGGTGAGGATGGTCGGCTCCCAGTGCAGCAGCCGCTCCAGCGTCTCGCTGTGGCGCTGCAACTCCAGTTTGCTCTGCCAGTCGTCCAGTTGCGCACTGTCTATCCGCAACAGGCGGTACTCCCGCTCAGGGTCTATCCACGCTGTCAGTGCCCGTTCCTGGTCACGGATCAGCTCATTGGTGGGGTAGACGCCCACTGCCGGCATTTGGTGGTTGATGGCATAGGCGTAACTGGCCAGCGTCTTGCCGCTGCCGGTAGGGGTGGTCAGGAAGAGGCACAGGGTCTGGCGGTTGGCCAGTGCTTCCTGCACGCAGCGATAGGCCCGGCTCTGGTAAGCATAGGGCTGGTAGCCGGGGAGCCATTCATCGTCCACCCGGGCAAAGGCCAGCGGCTCGATATCCACACTCAGCGGTTGCATCATCCTCTCCTGCGGCGCCTTTCTGCCGGCGGGCGGGCCAGGAAGCGCATTTGCGCCGGCAGACATACTGCACCGTCGCCGAAGTGGGCTTCGTAGTATGGCGCGGGGGCGAACCGGGCGCGGGCTACCAGGCGGGAGGGCAGGCTCGTCGCCACCACGTCGCAGACAAGCGGGTCGGCCTCCAGGTCGCGCCAGTTGAGGTAAGCGTCCACGGAGAAGGGACCGTTTTGCTCGATCACCCTTTTGGCCCCTTCCAGTTGCAGGCGGGCCTTGGCGGGGAACTTGCCCAGGCGCACCCGCGCCGGCCGGCCGGACAGGAGGTCGCGGAGGGCAGGGGCGTCGGGCAACGCGGCCGGGTCGTGGACCATCAGGTAGAAGGTAAAGCGCGAACCGGGCCGGAGCATGCGGGCAAAGCCCCAGTCGGGGTAGCCCAGGGAAGGGGGCTTGCCCGGGAAGGCATAGGCCTCCCGCAGCGTGTTCCACTGCACCAGCCGGTGGGCTACCTGTTGAGGTGCGGCCGGCGTCAGGTAGAGGCGGCCGTTCAGCGGTGTCAACTCCTCCGTGTAGTGTGGCTCCTGCACCAGGCGTGCGTAGGTATACGTCTCGCCACGTGCCAGGCCCAGGGCGTAGGCCAGGGCGTAGTTGTGGATGAACGCGCCGGTCTCGTAGACCTTGCCCCGCTCGACGGTGGCGTAGAAGACGTAGTCCAGCAGTTCCAGGTTGACCCGGTAGATGTGCATGCTTCACCTCGTCTGCGATCAGGGCACCCCTTCCCAGATGCCGTATTCCCCGATGATGATTTCGGCGTGGGCGGTCAGGGTGCTGCCCGGCGGCCAGCAGATGCGCGCCGGGGGGAGACTGGCTCCAAATTGCCCCTGTGGGTCCGTCTCCCGGCCCAGCAGCGGCTCTATGGGGCCGCGCACATCGGACACTGGCTGGCGGCCCTGGAACTCCGCCGCCAGGGCGTGGGCCAGCAGGGGGACGTCTTTTGAGGCCCGCAACACTGGCCGGTCACCGTCCAGTACTATTTCAAGGCCATCCACGAAGAACTTCTCCCCCCTGAAAAGGGGAGAGGACCTCGCCTCCAGCCGCACCCTCCCCCAGCCGTAGGTGCGCTCGCCGCCGAGTTGCAGCCGGAAGAGGACATCCCACCAGGGGAGGGTACAATTCTGGCGCTCAAAATCCTGGCGCTCAAAGATGTAGCCCACCAGGTATACCGGCTGGCCGTCGCGCGTGGTCGGGGCGATGAACTCGGTTTCGTGGAGACTGCCCTCCTCGGCGGTGTTGCGGCTGTAGTTCAGCGCGGTGCTGGCGTAGGAGCCCAGGTAGCGCCAGGCGAATTCGTCCGCTTTTTCACCCCAGGGCCAGAGGTCCACGGTCTCGCAAATGGCCGGGTAGAAGTAGCTGAAGGCGAGTTGTTTATGGACGCAGTCCCCGACGCACTTGTAGTCGCCGCCGAGTTTTGGGAAGTCGCGGGTCAGGCGGGCGGTGAGGGCGCCCCAGAGGGCCTTGCCGGTCACGTAGGGGCGGGTGCGCTGTAGGTTGCCCTGCTTGATCCAACCGATGTGCATCGGCGAGAGCAGGCGAAAGACGACTTTGTGTGCCTTCCAGGTCATCTCGATCGCTCCTTTGAGGGCTTAAGTTTTTTCGGCGCCGCGCGCCTTAGCGCCGTAGCGGACGTAGATGAGCGTCTGCTCCCAGACTTGCTTGACCAAGAGCAGGGTATCCAGCTCCTCGGCAATGTGATCGGTGACGAATTTCAGTGTGTCCTGCGCGCTATCGGAAGGTGCCGGCTTCTTCACTACCTCCTTTGCCGCCAATTCAAGCAACCGCTTACGCACGTAGGGTGCGATCTCGGCCTCTTTACTGCTGCGGGAGTAGAGAAAAAGAGTAGCAGCATAGACGCCGTTCTCCTGCAGCACGCCCAGGGCTTTAGTGGCCAGGTTTTCTACATCCGTAGCCTTTAAGCCTTGATGCTCAGTATCGGCGATGATCTGCTGTGCCGCTTGCGCTGCTAGTATGTCCAGGTTTTTCATGCTTTCACCTCCCAATCAGTCACCAATCGGATGCGCCCGAATCCGCGCGTGCCCATGCCGCCGATGCCCAGGTATTCGGCCAGTTGCAGGCCGGCGCGCACCACATCCAGCGGGCGTTCGTGGCCGAGTTCATGGGCCTTAGGGTCACCTTTGGGGAACTGTTGCCGGTAGTCATCCTCCACCACGTCCATCCAGAGCCAGGTGGCGCGGGGCAGGGCCTCGTAGGTGAAGAGGGCGTGTTCAGCGGCTGCGCCGGTCTGGGGGTCAATGCTGACCGAGGTACGTACTTCCAGGTTGCTGTTGACGATCTGGGAGAAGAGTTTGTCCGAGACCAGCACGATGCGACTCTTGACC
>DAOTYA010000192.1:0-24675 GCA_034435075.1 Anaerolineae bacterium | reverse complement strand
GTTGATAAGCCCTGGCTGTGATTGTTCAAAGTTTGGCCAGATTGCTCGACAGTTGGAATGGTGGCCATTAACACGAGCACAAGTTGGCCTGCGAGTGGAGGATGATAGGAGCGGCGCCGGATTTTGAACAATTCAGCAGGATCACAATCATGCCTGAGGGTCTGGCCACACACTCCACGCTCTCCGTTGTGTGGCTCTCAACATTACTCATCAGCGTAGCTCCCGCTCTGTCCTTGACGTAGATAGAGCCGCCTCAGCACTTCCAGACCGCAGTCTGGCATGGTTGAGTGCGTGTTTTAGAGCATTGATGGCCCCTGGTTCGGCTCCCTAAAGCTGCCGCTTTCAGCACATGTTCTCAACCGCGCATTGAGACCTTCAAACGATGCGCTGGTACTAAGTGCCTATCCGAAAAACGTAACCGACGCATCCCTATGCGTCGGTATAAGCGGCATAGGGATGCCGCTTGTACGGTTTTTCGGATAGGCTCTAAGCCAGGGGCGTGTTGATGCTATGCCTCTACGTCCACCCGTATTCGTAGCCCGTTTCATACATGGCCACGACATTCTCAGGAGGGGTCACGGCCTGGATGTTGTGGCACGGTGCCAGGATATAGCCGCCTCCCGCACCCAGAATGCGCAAGTTATCGAGCACCTCTTGTCGTACCTCGGCTACGGTGCCGAAGGGCAGGGTGTACTGGTTGTCCATTCCGCCGTGAAACACGACCTTATCGCCAAAATCTCGTTTCAGACCTTCGCGGTCCATACCCTTGCAGCGCCACTGGATCGGATTAAGGATATCAATGCCGGCTTCAATCATGTCGGGAATGATACGCCGGCAATTGCCGTCGTTGTGGTGGAAGACGAACGCTCCTGCCTCGTGCGCCAGATTTATGATGCGCTTCATGCGCGGAAGCAGGAACTCATGGATGTGGGCTGGGGAAAACATCAGGCCCACTTGCCCGCCCATATCCTCGGCCACATAGGTCAGCATCACCTTGCCGGGGATCTGTTCGTAGATGCGTAACGTCTGCTGGTAAGCCAGGTCAAACAGTTTGTCCAGGCAGTAGTGTACGATCTCTGGATTGAGCACCAGGTCAATCAACGCTTGCTCCTGGCCCCGCAAGTTCTTGTAGATTAGAAAGGGCTCAGAACCGCCACCCTGAATGGGGTACATCTCTTTCCCCTTGATCTGACGAGGGATGTCGGAGTAGTCCCACCAGTCGGGACTGGGCCAGGTATAGTTACGCTCGATCTCCTCCACCGAGTTGTAGCGCGCCAGGGGATGTGTAACACACTCTCTGTATTTGCCAGTGCCATAATTCACGTTCTGGTATTTACAGCCGAACACGTCCTGACCTCTCGGCAACCGTGGGCCCACATAACGCGGTCGCACACTGACGACGGCATCAATGTGCAACTTTTTCAGCATCTGGCGGCGATCGCTGCACCCCAGGTACCGCATCAACCTGGAGGTCGCCTCCTGGGTAGCCCAGTAATCCATCGGAACACGGTCGGGCTGCTGACGAGTCAGCACGGCCAGCCAACGCTCCCGAGGGGTCATCGTTTCCCTGGGCATGGCTTATCCGGCCCTCCCCAACAGCATACGGGCCGGTTCAACCACGGCAGCCAAGTCAGGGGTGTAGCCATCTGCACCGATCTGCCCGGCATACGCCTGCGTCACTGGCGCATCGCCAATTACCACTCTCGCTTGCTCGCACAGCCCGCCTTCTACCAGCGCGTCAATCGTCCACTTCATCGCTAACCTCGTTATCGTCAGAAGCACCGACGTACCTACAGGTTCGGCTGATGTCACAGCTTCGGTAAATTTGTCTGGCAGGACATTGGTTTTCCAGGGCTACACTTACCCGCCGGCGGCAGAGCAAGGAAACAACGTGCTGATGCGGGTGCGCAGCAATCGGGTTTTCTTCTGCCCACCGCCACAGGGTGAGAGGGCGACCCGGGGGCATCCCCGTTGGTAGAAGGGGATGATTCATTTTCTCCGTGAAATTGGTTTACACTTTGGGCTGCCTCAAAAAATCGGCTGTCTGGTGCCGAATGTAGGATTGCAGCGCACTACACCCCTACCGCGGTCAACGGTCGGCCTGCGCCGACCGGCGCGCAGCGCCCAAAGAGGCCTATTCAATCGGGCGGCGTCCGGCGCGTAACCCAAAGCGTTAACCAATTACGAACCGTCCCCCTCGCCCTCCTCAAATTTTTCCACCTGGTAAGTATAAACATCCAGCCCGGATTTGCGATAAGTATCCGGCGCAAGGCCGGCTTTCGCACACAAATGTTCCATAAATACATGGGGATCGGGCAACTTTTCCCATACCTGCGGCAAGAAGGTCGCCCTGTGCCAGCCCCGCTCGATGACCACGCCGTCAATGCCCGGCCGCAATTTGGCGACGAGATCGGCAGGACCGTCATAACTCAACGGCTGGGGAGGACTCAGTACAGAAATCTCGATGTGCAGCTCATCCAGCTCCTCAGGGCGCACCGGGGGAAAGCGGGGGTCATGGAAGGCAGCGGCAACGGCGTTCCCGCGCACATCGAGTACCAGGGGGCGCCGCGCCTCCAGCGAGCCGATACAGCCCCGCAGTTCCCCTTTTTTGGTCAGCGTCACGAAGCAGGCTCCATCGCGCCGCAGCGCCTCCGGCATCGCGCTAAGGTCAACCTCCGGCACATCCTGCCGATAGGCGGCCCTGGTAATTGCCTCTCGCGCCAATTTCAGCAATATCTCCCGCTCTTCAGGTGATAAAGCCATGTCGCCCCCCCTTAATCCGTGTAGGCCACTGAGGCATAACCCACCACCTGCCATTTGTCACCCGCCGTATCGCCAGAGGTGCGGTAATCGAGCAGATGGGGCTTCCACCCCTTGTGACGTGCGACGCTCATCAAAGTTACAACCGGGGCACGCCCACACGCTTCGCCGGAGAGCACCCCTATCTCGTCGCCAGCCAACAAAGCATCCAAAAGTGCATTATCCAGATGCCGTGCCCTGTCATAGGGATGGTAATGGCTCAAATCGGTGGAGACCACGATCAGATCATCCTCGCCGAGGTGAGCAGCCAGCTCAACTCCTACCTGGCGGGGGTCCACCTCGCCGAAGAGCATCGGCACCAGACGGAAGCGCGGGAGCGCCACCTGAAGAAATGGGATTTCGACTTCCAGACAGTGTTCAGGCGCATGGGCCTCTGGAGCACGAGTATAAAGGGGGGAGCGAGCCAGCATCTCCTCAATCCGCTCCGTGGCAACGGGGACACTGCCCAATGGGGTGCGGAAAGCAGAGTAGTTCCCCAAAGCCACACCCTGGAAATAGACCCGATGTGCCGGCCCGAGTAAAAAGACGGTCCACTCCTTTTCAGGCAACTCAGTGAGTGCTTTGAAGGCATAGCCGGCGGTGGGGCCGGAATAGATGTAGCCGGCATGGGGGGCAATGACAGCACGGACCGTTCCTAAATCCTGTGGCAGAGTAGCTTCGTTAATGTATCGCTGTACCATTTTGCGCACCTGCTCCGGGTCGCCGGGATAGAACTGACCGGCGACAGCAGGGTGTCGAACGGGCAAATCAGACATCGTGCACCTCCTGGATCGCAGAAACACCAAAGGCAATAGAGAGACCCCAGCCACAGCCAATTCGACCCTGCACAAGGTCAGGGAAAGCGCACGCACCGCGCAATTATACTTTCATTCAAGACAGCGGCTTATGCCTGCATCACTTTGCTCTTTTGATCGTGGCGAGTTGTTGGGCTTCCGGGCGCTGCCTGTAGAACTCATCCAGCGGATAGCAGCCGGACACAAGCCCATGCCTTGGCGCAGTGGTGCAATCGCTGAAGGTACGGCAGATACGCCGGCGATCCAACGGCCTCCCCGCCAGTACATCAGCGACCAGGTCCGGGTAGGGAAGCGCCATGCGCCCCAACCCGACAAAATCGGCCATATGTGTACGGACGACGTGCTGGGCCACGTTAGGCAGCCACTCCTGGAGATAAGAGTAGGCCGAGCCGACAAGGAGCAGCTCCGGTCGGTGCGCTTTGAGCCGGGCCGTGACCTGAATCTGGCGCGCCACGCCCAGCAACGGGTCCTCCGGTGGCAGATAGCCGTCCGATGGCGGGAAGAGCGCCGGACGCTGGATGTGAGGACAGTAGTATGGGCTGCCTGCTGTGATGCACACCAGTTCCACACCAAGCGATGCCAGCAGATCGAGGAAGGCGCACGGCTCGGTGAGGTCTATGCCGACTCCGCTCCCATCGCCACCGAACGCATAGCGATACTGCCCCTCCCAGGGTTCCGGTTCCCCCACCCCGTCTTTAGCGGGACGGAAGGGGATGAAGTCAAAGGCACTGACACGCACTCCTATCTCCAGGCCGGGGGCCTCCGCCCGGATGCCGGCCACAATCTCGCGTAGAAAGCGGGTACGATGCTCAAAACTCCCGCCATAGCGCCCGGGGCGATCCACCGCACTGAGGAATTCATGCCCCAGGTAGCCATGGCAATGCTTGATGTCCACGAAGTGAAAGCCTGCCTGTTGTGCCAGTCTGGCTGCCTCCACAAAATCATTGACCAGCAGTCCTACCTCCTCATCGCTCAGAACGGCTGTATGCGGGTTGATCCCCAGCCTGCGGTCAAGAATGGGGTGATGGTAGAGGATGCACGGTGCACGGCGCGATCCGGGGTGGGCAAAGCGGCCGGAATGGGTCAGTTGCAATCCCACAAACAGGCCTTCGCTGCTGCCGAAACGGGCTTCGTGCTCAGCCACCAGTGCCTGACGGAGTGCGGCCAAATCTTCGGCTGTCTCCCTGTTGATGAGCAACTGATTGGGGTTCGCCCGGCCATCATGACGCACTGCCACGGCCTCCCCGCCCCAGATCAGCGCGGCGCCGCTGGCACCGAAACGTCGCCAGCGGCGAAAAGTCAGCTCAGTTGGACGGCCATCTGTGGTGCCATCCCATCCCTCCATCGGCAGGATACAGAAGCGATTGGCCAGTGTGAAGCCGTTACGCAGACGATATGGCTGAGCCAGGGGTGACTCCGGGCCTGTCTCCAGCTTCTCGTCAAAGGGGAGTTCTATACCACCGTTGGCCAGACAGGCGCGGAAAACGGCAGCATTTTTCAAAGAAGCGACGCGCGCGTACCTCACCCGGCCCTGGCCTCCTTTATCCACGCCAGCACCTGTGCCACGGAGTCGCGGATGGCCACATAGTTGCCTGTGACCACCCATTCCTTACGTACGAGATTACTGCCCATCCCCAGGCAAGCGGCACCAGCTCTGATCCACCCCTGCACGCTCTCGGGTGTGGTATCCACGCCACCCGTGGGCATGATCCGCGTCCAGGGCATCGGGCCATGAATGGCTTTAATGAACTCTGGCCCACCGATCAGCCCGCCCGGGAAAATCTTGACGATCTCTGCCCCCAATTCCTCCGCCTCCGAAATCTCGCTGACGGTAGCACAGCCGGGGAGATAAGCCACCTTACGCCGGTTGCATAGCCGCGCCACTTCCGGGTTCAGATTTGGGCC
Organism: Anaerolineae bacterium; assembly: GCA_034435075.1. GTDB lineage: Bacteria > Chloroflexota > Anaerolineae > B4-G1 > B4-G1 > JAOAAG01. The sequence continues at coordinate 19,156 of DAOTYA010000192.1, read as the reverse complement.
GACGATGAAGTTCGCGCCGCTGGAGATGTAGAGAGCCGCTGTCGGCGCATCTACAACCGATCCCGCACCAAGGATGAGACTGGGGTAATTTTGATCCACCCATTCGATCAGGTCCACGAAGACTTTCCAGGCCCGGTCACCACGGTTGGTGAACTCGACCACACGTGCGCCGCCCTCAGCACAGGCGGTCACAACCTGCCTGGCAACTTCACGGTCACCGTGATAGAAGATAGGCACCAGGCCGGTATCCACCATAGCGTTTAGCACAGTCAGGCGGTCAAAACGTGCCATCGTTCGCTCCTCCTATCTGCTGACGCGGCCGGAGACATCGCCCTCCATCAGCTTCTCCACCTCGGCCAGGCTGACCAGGTTGAAATCGCCAGGGATAGAGTGCTTGAGACACGATGCGGCTACGGCAAAGTTCAGCGCCCACTGCGGATCGCCGCGGGTCCGCAGGCCGTAGATCAGACCACCGCAGAAGCTATCACCCGCACCGACGCGGTCCACGATGGGGAATATATCATATTCCGGGGCGGTGTAGACCGTGCCCTCGTGCCAGAGGACAGCGCTCCAGGTGTTGTGGCTGGCGGAGCGCGAGCCGCGCAGTGTGATGGCGACGGTCTTCAGATTGGGGAAACGCCGCACCAGCTCGTTGCACACATAGACGTATGCCCTTGCCTCGACCCTGCCTGCCGTAACATCCGTGTCCGGCGCTTTGATGCCGAAAACTTTTTCGGCGTCCTCTTCGTTACCTATCGCTATATGGCTCAGTTGTACCAGCTCTGGCATCACCTCAGCAGCGCTCTTACCCCACTTCCAGAGCTTTGCCCGATAATTAAGGTCGCAGGAGACCGTAAGTCCCATCTCCCAGGCTATCTGTGCTGCCTCCAGGCACACCTGAGCTGCGCCCTCTGAGATGGCGGGGGTGATTCCCGTCCAGTGAAACCAATCGGCATCGGCGAAGACAGCGCGCCAGTCAATCATTCCTGGCCGGACGGTGGCGATAGCCGAGCCGGTCCGATCGTAGATGACCTTGCTGCCGCGCTGAGCGGCGCCGGTCTCCAGGAAATAGATGCCCAGCCGGTCGCCGCCGCGCACGACGTGGCGCGTACCGATGCCGTGGCGGCGCAGGTAATTCAGGCAGGCATCTCCGATTTCATGAGCGGGCAGGCGGGTGACGTACTCGACATCCATACCCAGACCGGCCAAAGTCGCTGCCACATTGGCCTCACTGCCCCCAAAGGTCACCTCGAAGCTGTCTGCCTGGACGAAACGTTGAAAACCAGGGGGTGACAGGCGCATCATAATCTCGCCAAAGGTCACTACAGTTTTCATGTCATCCTCCATCGCAGTGATTAAGACATCGCGGGTTCTATGGGCCTGCCAGATCGCTAAAGCCTGCGTAGATGGAACCCGCCGTCCACATTGATTACCTCGCCGGTAGAGAAGGGAAGGTATCCTTCCGCAATAGCGAGCACCGCCCGGGCCACATCCTCAGGTTGTCCCCACCGGCGGATGGGCGTGAGTCCCCCGGCTATGAGACGGTCGTACTTCTCTCTCACGGGCCCGGTCATATCCGTCTCGATAATACCAGGCCTTATCTCGTATACGTGTATCCCGTAAGCAGCCAATCGGTCGGCGTAGAGGGCGGTCATCATAGCCATACCAGCCTTGGAGAGACAATACTCAGCCCGATTGGTACTGCTGACATAGGAGCTGATCGAACTGATGTTGATGATACGAGGCTGTGTGATAACACCGGCTTCAAGCAATGCGATCATCGTCCTGGCCACCAGTTGGGTCAGGAAAAAAGGTCCCTTCAGGTTGACCGTCATAACCTCGTCGTAGCTGGCCTCATCAGTCTCCAGGATATCAACGCGCTGCCGGGGTGCTATACCAGCATTGTTCACAAGCAAATCAATGCGCCCGAACTGCCGCAACGTCTCCGTTAACAGCCGCTCCCGGTCCGCAGCGCTGGCGACATCGGCCTGGATGGCCACAGCCTGCCCACCGGCATTTTCTGCAAGCCGGACGGCTGTAGCAGCAGCTTCGGCGTCGCTCCGGTAATTGATTACCACGCTCCAGCCCCGGCCTGCCAGCGCAATGGCTATGCCCCGTCCGATGCCGCGGCCGGCACCCGTGATCAATGCCACTCTACCGCTCGCCATGCTCATAACCCAGCACCTGACAGATAGCCTCGCTGAAGAAATAATCGCCCCACATCACGCTTTCGTCTACGCCCAGGCCTTTCCGCTGATGGTAAATGGCGTGCTTGAGTACCCCTTCCCAACCCGGTGTCGCCACTGCCAGGAATTCCGGGGTGGTCAAAGTATCGAGTATGCGCAGGGTATAGTCGCGATAGAGACGGGCCCGCGCCGGGTCATCGGTGAGCCCGGCAAGTTTCCAGAGGCCACTGGCAGCAATGGCCGCGGCCGAGCTTTCGTAGGGTAATGAGGGGTCTGGCTCATCCCAATCGTTGGGTGGTATACCGTGGGGCGGTGTGTGTTCGATGTAATAGTCAGCGCAGGCTTCAGCCGTCCTGAGAAAACGGGCGTCTCTGGTGAAGGAGTAGACTGTGCCAAAGCCATACAGTGCCCACGCCTGACCGCGTGCCCAGCAGGAATCGCCACGCCAGCCCTGGTGCGTGGACTGGCGCAGGAACTCGCCCGTTGCGGTGTCGAAAATGCCCTCGTGAGCTGTGCTGCCATCTCCACGTACCAGGTAGCGGCGGGTGGTCAGGCAGTGCTCGCGGGCAATGGATGCCAGCTTTTCGTCGCCGGTCTGTTGGGCGGCGTAAAAGATGATGCCGACGTTCATCATTATATCTATGAACAGACTTTCCTCGGCCACAAAGGAACGGAGGTAACGCCCCTTCTCCCTGAAGCGCAGAGCCAGCGTGCGCCCGGCTTCGATGACCACCTGGTTGATTGCCTGATCGCCGGTGAGATCATACCAGCGCTTCCACGTGGGCCAGAAGAGAAAGCCCAGGTCATGCACCGCTCTGTCGGTTTTGCGGTGCTCGATCAGCCTGGAGTAATGCTCGGCTTTCTCACGCCACCAGGGGACACCTGTGTACTGGTAAATCAGCCAGAGCTGCCCACCAAGGAATCCCTCACACCAGTTGGTCCAGCTCTCCCCGCTGTGTTTCCATTTGCCACCCGTCGTGTACATCGGAAAGTAGTCGGGGTGGGTCTCGACGAGACGCCGCACCTGTCCGGCGGCGAATTCCATAGCCCGATGGCATCTTTGCACAAGCTCTGCTGGTATAGCTGTAGTCATGGCAATTAGATTGTACCATGTAGTCACTGGCAGGTCAATTCTTGAGGATGGCGGCCGCGGGTGTCCGAAGAGAACAAAAAGCCGGACCACACGAGATTACTATCTGGTGGTTATGAGTGGCTTCATTCTGCTGCTTTGAACACCAGCCGGGGGGTGTCCGTCACTTTTTTGCACGAGACGGAGGCGAGAGCAGGCTGTGGCCGGTCTTGACGACGTCGGTTGTAGGGCAACTGCTCGCAGTTGTCCTACACTATGGCCGGTCGCGCGGCGTCGGGCGTGGTCTGAAGACCGGCCCGAGCCGGAGGGGATGTAAAAATATGATGGACACCCCCGGCCGGGCAGGGCTTTGACGATTCGGCGAAATAGCGGTAGAATAATACTATAGCCGGAAGGCAACTATCAGACTGATTGAAATAGTTCTCCTGGATACTTCGTGCCGGGCGTCGGCCTGCGCCGATGCCCCTGGTCGGTGAAAGCCGACCGCAGGCCCAGGCAGTCAGCGCCTGAATAGTTAGTCGGAAGGCTTGCCAACACGATTGAGGGCACAGGTAATGTCCGCAGTATGACAACAAACGAGAGAACGGGAGCGAGAGCGTATTACAACAACATTACAGACGATTTGGACGCCTTGCTGGCCGTCTTGGCTGAGGATATCCGGGGGGCCATCCAACAGGTCGGCCGGCGGGATGAACTTTTAGAAGTGATTTTGGACCTGGGGCGGGTGCCTACGGCCCGCTATACTGACGGAGAGGTAGTCCTGCGCAGGGCCGAGGTCACCAGGGAAGAGATACAGCACGTCGTGGACCGGGTAGGTGAATTCGACGCTGATAACCGGGCCGGTATCGCCCGCACACTCCACCGTATCGCTGCCATCCGCAACCGCAAAGGCGATATCGTCGGCCTTACCTGCCGGGTAGGGCGGGCCGTCTACGGCACCATTGCCATCATTCAGGACATTATCGAGAGCGGCAAAAGTATCCTGCTGGTGGGTAAGCCAGGCGTCGGGAAGACGACTATGCTGCGCGAGGCAGCCCGGGTGCTGGCCGAAACCAAGCGCGTCATCATTGTAGATACCTCAAACGAGATCGGCGGTGATGGCGACATCCCCCATCCGGCCGTCGGGCGGGCCCGCCGTATGCAGGTGGAGATGCCCTCGCTCCAGCATGAGGTAATGATCGAGGCGGTGGAGAACCACAACCCCGAAGTCATTGTGATTGACGAGATCGGGCGCGAACTGGAAGCTCTGGCCGCACGCACCATCGCCGAACGCGGTGTCCAGCTCATCGCCACCGCCCACGGCAACACTCTGGACAACCTGCTTCTCAACCCCACCCTCTCGGACCTGGTAGGAGGTATTGAAAGCGTCACCCTTTCCGATGAGGAAGCCAGGCGCCGGGGAACACAGAAAACGATCCTGGAGCGGCGAGCACCCCCAACTTTTGACCTGCTGATCGAAATTCAGGACCGACAGCGATTGCTGATCCACCATAGTGTGGCAGAGTCTGTGGATGCTCTCCTGCGCGGACGCCCACTCCAGGCAGAGCTGCGCTATCGCGATACCAGTGGAGAAATACGCAGGGAGCGCGTCACACCCCAGTCGCTGGAAGAAAGAGAAAGCGGTCGCCCGACGACCACACGGCCACAGCCCGTACCTTCAAATTATGAGCAGATGCAGAGTGCCCCTGTAAACAGGGAGCCGGTGCGTATCTTCCCTTACGGCATCGCCCGCGACCGTCTGGAGCGAGCCGCCCGCCGTATGCAGGTTCCCATCTCTCTGGCGAAAGACCTTGGCCAGACCGAGGTGTTGATCACCACCAAGGGTTTTTACCGCAGGCGCCCTCAACTGGTGATGGACGCGGAACGACGTGGCCTGCCCATCTACGTCCTGCGTGCCAATTCGGTGGCTCAGATGGAAGCCTGTCTGAGCGATATCTTTGAATTGAACGGCAGGCCATCTGATCCACTCCACCGTGCTTTACGGGAAGCAGAAGAGGCCATAGAACAGGTGCTGAACGGCGCCCCGGAGGTGATCCTCTCCCCTCAGAATGCCTATATCCGCCGCCGGCAGCATGAGATGGCCCGCGCTGCCGACCTGGCCTCCGAATCGCAGGGCGAAGAGCCTTACCGTCGAGTGCGTATATACCGGGAACAGGTGTGAGTCTGTTTATCTCGTTTGAAGGACCAGATGGCAGCGGCAAAACCACACAGGCCCGTTTGCTGGTGGAGTGGCTGCGTCAGCAGGGATATCCGGTGATGCTGACCCGTGAGCCGGGAGGTACTGACATCGGGGAGCAAATCCGTATGGTGTTGCATGACCCGCGCAATACGGAGATGGACGCTCGCACTGAGATTCTGCTCTACTCCGCTTCTCGTGCCCAGCTTGTCGCTCAATGTATAAAGCCAGCGTTGGAAGCCGGGCACATCGTCGTCAGCGACAGATATGCTGACAGCACCCTGGCTTATCAGGGCTACGGCCGTGGATTAGACCTTGAGGTTTTGCGGGCTATCACTGCTTTCGCTACAAGGGGGGTACTGCCTGACCTGACGCTCTATCTGGATGTGACACCAGAGGAAGGTTTACAACGACGCAGAGCAGAGGGGCGCGAGTGGAACCGCCTGGACGCGGAAGCGTCTGAGTTCCACCACAGAGTACGGGCGGGATATCTGGAACTGGCCAGCAGCGACCCGCAGCGATGGGTGATCATTGACGCTGCCGGGCCAGTGGAGGAGGTACAGGCGCAGATCAGGAAAGTGGTTGGGGCGGTGCTGGATCAAAAACACAATATAATGCTATAACTCGTCCATCTCACCACCCGCTTCCTCGCCGCCTTCGCCCATCAGCTCCGGCATGGATTTTTCGATCTCCTCCGGGCTTTCGCCAGCCTCCAACCGCCCTACAACCTCATCGAACTCGGGACCCAGGTCCTCTCCGATCTCGGCGCTCATCTTGCGCATCCAACGCCCCAGGCTCCTGGGATCGTTCTCGTCCAGATCGGGGAAATCGCTCAAGTCGCTCAGGTCCTCCAGGCGGCTTTCCTCGGAGCGCACGATACGGACACGGGACACCAGGCGGGTGAGATTTGCTCCTCCACAGCGAGGACAGGTTGGCAACTTTGCTCCTGCCTCAGAGAAGGAGCGCCAGAAGATAGAGACACGGCGTTTGCAGTCGTGACAACGGTACTCGTAGATCGGCACGTTATCCTCCCCAAACGTAACTCGCCTGACCATGGCCTGTCGGTGCAGATTATGGAATCCCCACCGCACATGGCAGGCGGTTCAGAAAAGTGCGTCATCCTCTCCCGGCAGGGGACAGAGTCAAGTATAAGTGCCTATCCGAAAAACGTAACTGATGCATCCCTATGCGTCGGTATAAGCGGCATAGGGATGCCGCTTGTACGGTTTTTCGGATAGGTTCTAAGTATACCAGCTTGTTCTTATCTCGCAAGATAGCCTCTATGGGTGGATGGATTCTACGCACACCACAACCTTTGCTCCTGGTCATCTCAGGCCAGGCCGGAGCCGGTAAGGATAGCCTGGTCCAGCGGATGAAGGAACGAGGCTACCCGTTCTACTTCGTCGTGACCGCCACCGACCGTCCCCCACGCCCCGGCGAGGTCCATGGCCGTGACTACTTTTTTCTCTCCACCGAGGAGTTCCTGAGGCTGGAGCAGGAAGGGGGACTGCTGGAGCACGCCATCGTCTACGGACAGCACAAGGGCATTCCCAAGAGCCAGGTACGCCAGGCACTGGCCTCCGGTATGGACGTGGTCATGCGCCTGGATGTCCAGGGGGCGGCCACAGTGCGCCGGCTGGTGCCAGAGGCGGTACTGATCTTCGTCACCACCGAGTCGGAGGAAGAGTTGGAACGTCGCCTCCGCGCCCGAGGAGGGGATGCGCCGGAGCAGATGCACAGACGGCTTGCCACCGCCCGTGAGGAAGCACAACGACTTGACGAGTTCGACTACGTCGTTGTCAACCGCGCAGGTGAGCTTGACCAGGCGGTAGACGATGTGCTCGCGATCGTCAGGGCTGAACACTGTCGGGTCAGACACCGGAGGGTGCAGTTATGAAAGGGCCTCTCAACATCAGAGTCGGGGATCGGGTGCGTATGCGCAAGCCACATCCCTGTGGCGGATATGAATGGGAGGTCACCCGTGTTGGTGCGGATATCGGCATCCTCTGCCTGACCTGCGGGCGACGTGTGATGCTGCCACGCAGCAGATTCGAGCGACTGGTCAAAGCCGTAGCAGGAGTAAAAGATGGCGTTCCATAAAAAGTTATTGATGTTGTTCTCAGATACAGGAGGAGGACATCGCAGCTCGGCCTGCGCAGTGGCCCACGCTCTGCACAACCGTTACGGAGATCGTATCTCTGTCAGGCTGCTTGATCCCCTGGATCATTACGCCCCCTGGCCCTTCAACCGTATAGACACTCTCTATCCCTATATGGTGCGGCTGGGGGGTGTGCCCTGGGCAGTCGGGTATCACATCTCCGACAGGCAAAGCTGGGTCAGAGCAGTGACAGATGCGTGCTGGCCAAGGGTACGCAGGCCCGTGCTCTCGCTTGTCCAGGATCATCCTGCTGACGCGATAGTGAGCTGCCATCCTATCCTTAACCAGGTGGTCGCCCGAGGCCTCCAGCAGATCAGGATACGCACCAGGCTGATCGCCCTGGTGACAGATCTCGCCACAGCCCATGCCTTCTGGTTTACGCCGTATGTCCAGCTCTACCTGGTGCCGACCGAGGAGGTACGCAGGCGTGCCGTGGCGAGCGGGATACCTCCGGAGCGGGTTCTTGTTACCGGACTGCCGGTTGGTCCTCAGTTCGTGGCGGCAGCACAGGAGGACAGGCTGGCAGTGCGTCAGCGTCTGGGGTTGGACCCTGACCGGCCGGTAGTTTTGGTGGTCGGAGGCGGCGAGGGGATGGGACCGTTGCATACTCTTTGCCACGCACTGGCCAACAGCGGGGTACAGTCCTCTATCGTGGTCATCACAGGGCGCAATGAGCGCCTTCGTGCCAGGCTGGCAGGCGAGGACTGGCCTGTTCCGGTGCAAGTCGAGGGCTTTGTGCAAAATATGCACGAGTGGATGCGAGCAGCAGATATCCTCGTCTCCAAAGCTGGCCCCAGCACCATCTGCGAGGCACTGGTTATGGGACTGCCCATCATCCTGAGCGGAGCGCTGCCCGGCCAGGAGGTGCCAAACGTGGATTACGTGGTACGTGGCGGGGCAGGGATATGGGCTCCCACCCCTCGAGATGTTGTGAAAGCAGTGCGCGAGCTGCTCTCTCCAGCGCGTGACAAATTGGAACAGATGGCAGCCCGGGCACGGGCACTGGCCTGCCCGGATGCTGCCCAGCGTATCGCCGAGATATTGTGGGAGGTTACCAGGGAAAGGTGACCTATATTATGGTTTGTTCCCGCTCCGGCCCGACACCTATAAAGGTTATCGGCACACCAACCTCTTCCTCGATCAAAGCCAGGTAATCGCGCGCTGGAGTGGGCAACCCGTCACGGCTGCGTATCCCGCTGATGTCGTCCTCCCAGCCCGGCAGTTCCTCGTACACCGGGCGCCACCCGGCCAGGGCTTCTGCCCCGAACTCGGCGGGGAAATACGAGGTGCGCGCTCCAGCCCGTTCATAGGCTACGGCCACTTTAATCCGCTTCAGGCCGCTCAACACGTCCAGTTTGGTCAGCGCAAACTCGCTAAGGCCGTTGACCCGGGCCGCGTAGCGCAGGATGACCAGGTCAAGCCAGCCACAGCGGCGGGGCCGTCCTGTCGTGGTCCCGTACTCGCCGCCGAGCTGACGGATGCGCTCACCGACTTCGTCAAACAGTTCGGTGGGGAATGGACCGGCGCCAACGCGGGTGGTATAGGCCTTGGCCACACCAATGACCCGGGAGACGTGGCACGGGCCGAAGCCCAGCCCGGTCAGTGCGCCCCCGGCTGTGGTGGAGGAACTGGTGACGTAGGGGTATGTCCCATGATCCAGGTCGAGCAGCAGGCCCTGCGCCCCTTCGCAAAGGACTGTCTGGCCGGCTGCCAGCATCTCCCCAACCAAAGCTGAGCCGTCCACCAGGTGACAGGCCAGGCGCCGGGCATAGTTGCAGTACTCTGCTGCGATCTGGTCATGTGGCAAAGGAGCAATCCCGTACTCCTCCTGCAGGCGGCGGTTGTGTGCCTGTACTGCATTGGCCACTCGCTCAGCGAAATCCTCGGGGTTGACCATATCGCCAGCCCGCAGGTTGACGCGGGCCGCTTTGTCGGCGTATACCGGCCCGATGCCGCGCCTCGTCGTTCCCAGCGCCTCGCCTCCTCTGGCCAGCTCCCGCGCTCCATCCAGCGCACGGTGGGTAGGCAGGATAATATGAGCAGCCGCACTGAGCTTCACACGCGCCGGCCCCACGTCTATGCCCAGGGCTGTCAGCTCGTCCATCTCCGCCACCAGTTGTTGAGGATTGACCACCACACCTGCGCCGATCAGACATACGACGTGAGGGTGGAGCACACCTGACGGCAGGAGGTGTAATTTGAGCCTGTGGCCCTGGGCCACAACCGTGTGACCAGCGTTATCTCCCCCGTTAAAGCGGGCAACGAGCTGGCTCTCGTGGGCCAGCCAGTCCACCACACGACCTTTACCCTCATCTCCCCACTGGGTACCAACCAATATGATTGCCGGCATCTTCTCCTCTTTTTTCCGTAGAATTATCTCAACCCGTGCATTCCGCAGGGCAGACATTGGCCCTGTGTGCCTCATGCACCTGCTTCAACACTAACGTGGAGATAAGAAACATTCCAGCGTAGATGATGAAGATCACAATGTACCCCAGGCCTGGCGTCTGAGGCATATGGGCGGTGAAATAATCAGCTATGGGGCCACCGATATAACTCCCCACTGCACCCGCTCCTGCCCCGGCCAGGTTGGAAATGCCCAGATAACGCCCGGCTTCTTCCTTTGGCGCCAGCTCTGTTCCCAGTGCCCAATTGGAGGTGAAAAAGATACCCGTGGCAGCACCAATCAGACACCCTCCCGCATAGAGCAGGCCCATCCCAGGCGCCACGACAAGCACGAGCGTCCCCAGTGCTGCCGCGATGCCACTCAGGGCGATCAACTTCTTACAGCCAAAACGGTCGGCGAGCCAGCCGCCCGGCAGTGCGCACAGCAGGATCATGATGCCGACCACCATCATCAACTGCGAAGCCGGCCCGGCTGCCGCATCTCCCGGGACGCCCAACCTGGCCTGGAGAAAGTAGACGGCAAAGCCCGAGATGTTGGTGGTACCGACGAGAAAGGCCAGGCGGTTCACCACCCACCACGGGAAAGATGGGCAGCGTTGGACCCCGCTCCTTCCCACGCTGATGTGCACACTGACCCATACACCGACGACAACGGCAACAGCGATGGCCAGCAGGCCGACAACACTCATAAGCACAGGGGGTAGAAACGGCAGGGTGGCGCTGATACCGGCGACGAGCCTGCCCGTCGCTTTTACCAGCCATCCCATACCCAGGATAATCACCAGGAAAACCACTGTCATTGCCACAAGCCTGCCGAAAGGTCGCCAGTCTGCCCGTCCCGGTGGCTCCTGGAGCGGCCTTTCTCTCACCAGCATGGTGATAAGCATGCTCAAACATAGGATGGCTATAGCCACCAGAATGCCATCCCACATCTCCCCTCTGGCGATCAGCCTGCCCACGGTGAGCGCCACGATCACCACCGGGAGAAGTTCCATCACAGCCTTGACCCCGGAAAACCTGCCACGGCGCTCGTCCGGCACCAGATCGGGAATCAGGCCCTGTTCCGCGCCATGGGCGATATTCGAAGCGATCTGGGAACATACCACTGCCCCAAAGAGAAACCAGTAGGACGGGGAAGCGCCGATGGCGATCATACAGCCCATGTTAAGTAGCGTGCCGATCAGAATGAACGGGCGGCGGCGTCCCCAGCGCAGCGTACTGCGGTCCGAGAGCATACCGGCCAGCGCCTGCACCAGCAGGGCGACCATCAGAGTATAGAGGCGCAACCGTCCAAAAGCCTCCCCCTGTTGTTCAGGCCCGACAAAGCGTTGTATCAGCAGGGGGACGATCAGCCCATTGGTCTGCGAGATCGTCGTCAGGCCCAACCAGTAGATATTGATAGTCAGGTAATCGTACCAGTGTGTTGCGTCCATCCGCTGCACCTTCTGTTAAACGCCGGAACAGGACTTGGGCCGGGATTTGCCACGGAGGCCCGACTCCCAGGGACACCGGGGGAAGTTGTGTACTCTGCCCTGTGGATTGTCAGGCGGATACATTCATCCTACCACAAACCCGGTTATTTGCCAAATTGCAATAAGCTGATATAATATCAGATAAGTTACCAACAGCTACCTGTGCCCGCCTGGTTACAGGTTGCATATGTGAATCGTTCTGCAATTCGCGGCAGAACATAATCGAATCAGGAAAAGCGCTGATCGGGACGAGTACCATCCGACAAGGCCCCAGAGAGGGGAGGTCACCGGCTGAAAGCCTCCCCGGTCGGACGGCTGGGAAAACCACCCGTGAGCGATCCCCTGAAATCGCACGCGAGAGTATGGGGGTCCGGTCCGGCCCGTTAACGCCGCTTAAAGTGCCACATCTGGCGATGTGGAACTTGGGTGGAACCGCGTGGGATACCCCGCGCCCCAGGGGCGCGGGGTTTTTTATATCCAGCAGAATGGCAGACAGGAGTACAGAATGCGCAGGCTAGATGTAATATTTTTGGGGTTTGGTAACGTTGGTAGTACGTTATTGCGTCAGGTTCTGGAAACACGTGAGGTGCTTGCCAGCCGCGCTGGAGTATATATCGTACCCATCGCACTGGCCGACATCAGCGGTATTTTGTACGATGAGCGTGGCCTCTCTGAGGAGGCGCTGCGTGCCGCGTTGCAGGCGCGCGCTGGTGGTCGTCTGCTCGAGTCACTGCCCGGCATTCTTCCACCCGATGAGGTGAGGTCCATACTGCGTCCGGGCGCCATTCTGGCCGACCTGACCGCCTCTCCGCACACCGCCCCCATACTCAGGGCAGCGCTGGACATTGGTTGCGGCCTTGTGCTCGCCAATAAAATCCCACTGGCTGAGCCATGGGAAGATGCGCGCGTCTTCTTTGAGCACCCTAAAGTGCGTTACGAGGTGACCGTTGGAGCAGGTCTGCCCGTCATCGCAACGCTCAATTATCTGCTGGATACAGGCGATCAGGTTACCGCCATCGAGGGCTGCATGAGCGGGACACTGGGCTACCTGTGTGCAGAGCTTGAGCGGGGAACCCCTTACTCGGTCGCTGTGAACAGGGCGCGGGAACTCGGTTACACCGAACCCGATCCGCGCGATGACCTGAGTGGCACAGATGTGATGCGCAAGGCGCTGATCCTGGCCCGCACTGCCGGCTGGCCGCTGGAACAGGAAAATCTGGCGATTGAGGCGCTGTACCCCAGGGAACTGGCCACTGTGGCAGTGGATGAGTTCCTGGTTGCCATCAGCAGTCTTGATGGGGAATACGCCGCCCGCAGAGCCAGGGCATGGAGCGAGGGTAACGTTCTGCGCTACGTCGCGCGAGTGACGCCGCAGGCAGGCATGGTCGGGTTGATGCCCGTGCCGCGCGAGAATGTCATAAGCATGCTGCGTGGTCCGGGTAATTACATCGCCTTCTATACCACGCGCTACAATGAGGTCCCGCTGGCTATTGCCGGCCCGGGCGCCGGGCGGGAAGTTACTGCTGCAGGGGTCCTCGGCGATATTATAGAGCTGGGAAAGGCCATGTATGGCCAGTAGACGTTTTTAGGTGACAGTCACCCTGGACATCTGCGGTTGTAGAATTAAGGAATGGAGGTTGTATATGGATACTTTAGTGATGAAATTCGGTGGTACCTCGGTGGGTAGCGCGGAAGCGATCAATCAGGCAGCCGCTCTGGTGCAGGAGCACGTTGCGCAGTGTAAACGGATGGTGGTCGTGGTCTCGGCGATGAGCGGCGTTACCGACGCGCTGATCCGGAGTGCGCGGGCAGCCGAGCTGGGCGATGACGCCACTTATCGCGCTGTCATCAACGAGCTGCGCAATCGTCACCACGATGTGGTATGTCAGTTGCTGCCCCAGGGTGGCGAGCGGGTCCAATTGCTTGCCACGGTGGACCGTTTCATGGAAGAGCTTTCCTCTTTCTGCTACAGCGTCCATATCCTGGGCGAGCTTACACCGCGCGCACTCGATGCGATCTCCTCCCTGGGGGAGCGTATCAATGCCCGTACTTTCTCTGCCGTGTTGCGCCAGCGCGGCCTGCGCAGCGAAGCGATAGACGCCACCCAATTGATCATCACTGATGATAATTTTCAGAATGCCGCGCCGCTGATGGGGACGACGCGTGCCAGAGTTTCAGAGCAACTTACGCCACTGCTTGCTGATGGGATCATCCCCGTGGTGACCGGCTTCATTGGAGCCACGGAAAAAGGTGTGACCACAACGCTGGGACGCGGCGGGAGCGACTATACTGCCGCCATACTGGGCGATTGCATTGATGCTGATGAAGTCTGGACATGGACAGACGTTGACGGCGTGATGACGGCAGACCCGCGCCTGGTGCCAGAGGCCCGCGTGATCCCCACACTCTCATACAGTGAGGTCAGTGAACTTGCTTACTTCGGGGCCAAGGTGCTGCATCCCAAGACTATCCTCCCGGTCGTCCAGCGTGGTATCCCATTGTGGGTCAAAAACACTTTCAACCCGGCCTGCCCGGGCACATGTATCACCGGAGAGGTGGAGAATGGGAGCGGCCGGATCAAAGCGGTCACCGCTATTAAGGGTATGAGTATGGTTACCGTCGAGGGACGCGGGATGATGGGCGTGCCGGGTATCGCTGCCCGCACTTTCTCGGCCGTTGCCAGGCAGGGGGCCAGCGTGTTGATGATCTCCCAGGCCTCTTCGGAGCAGTCCATCTGCTTCGTTATCCCGACGGAGACGGTGCCCCGGGTTGTGAAAGCGATCGAAGAAGAGATGGCACGCGAACTGGCGCGTATGGATATAGACCGTGTCTGGTCGTGGGACGATGTGGTCGTTGTCACGGCGGTCGGAGCCGGGCTGCGCAATACGCCCGGCGTCGCTGCGCGGCTCTTCGGTGCGCTGGGACAGGCTAACATCAATGTCATCGCCATCGCCCAGGGTTCGTCGGAGTGCAGTATCTCGCTGGTCGTCGAGGCCGGGGATGCTGTCAGCGCGGTGCGACAGATTCACAAGGAGGTGATCCTCAATGGCGGATAAGGTGCGTACAGGTATCATCGGCGCGACGGGTATGGTCGGCCAGAACTATGTGCGGTTGTTGAGTAACCACCCCTGGTTCGAGGTCACCTACGTCGCGGCCTCCCCACGCTCGGCAGGCAAAAAATACGCCGAAGCTGTGGCCGGACGCTGGCTGATGGATGATGGGGTACCGGAAGGGGTCGCGCACCTGACCGTCGGCGATGCCGGAGACGTGGACGCAGCCCGCAGGCAGTGCGATCTGGTGTTCTCAGCCGTCGAGATGGCTAAAGAGGCGGTGCGTGAGCTGGAGGAGCGCTACGCCGCAAGCGGCCTCGCCGTGGTCTCCAATAACTCAGCACATCGCTGGACAGAGGATGTGCCGGTGCTTATCCCGGAGGTGAACCCACACCACGTTGAGATCATCCCCTTCCAGCGTAAGAACCGCGGCTGGGAGAGAGGCCTGATCGTCGTCAAACCCAATTGCAGCCTGCAAAGCTACCTGCCGCCGGTCTACGCATTGCTCAAAGCCGGTTATGAAGTCGAGAGCATTTTGGTCACCACCATGCAGGCAGTCTCCGGTGCAGGGTACCCGGGGCCGGCTTCGATTGATATGATTGACAACATCATCCCCTACATCCCCGGCGAGGAGGAGAAGAGCGAGCAGGAGCCGCTCAAAATCCTGGGCACCGTCAGGGATGGCAGGATCGTGCCCGATGGCTCGCTGAAAATCTCGGCGCACTGCAACCGCGTGCCGGCGCTTGATGGTCATCTGGCCTGCGTCAGTCTTAAGTTCAGATCGCGGAAACCGGCGCTGGACGAGATTGTGCATCTCTGGCGCACATTCACGGCCGAGCCGCAGGAACTGGGCCTGCCGTTTGCTCCTCAGCCGGTGCTCATCTACCGCGAGGAGCCCGACCGACCACAGACGCGGAAGGACCGCAACACCGGACGTGGCATGGCGATCACCATCGGGCGGTTGCGCGAGTGCCCGGTACTGGACGTGCGCTTTGTGGCGCTCTCGCACAACACGGTGCGCGGGGCAGCTGGCGGGGCGATCCTCAGCGCTGAGCTATTGAAGGCAAGAGGATACCTGGGAGGGTAACCACTATGAGAGTATATGGCCGTACTTCGGTGTACGAGTTCTTAGGGGATTTCATAGTCTATCGCAAACTCATCCCATCCGATCCACGGCTGCCGCCGCTGGCGGAGATAGTACCGCAACTTGATCTGCCGGGCGGCGTCATTCCACGCAAGAGTGAGCAGGCGTACGCCTCCGTCATCGCGCATTTATTGAAGCGAGCGCGAGCACTGGATGCCCCCACCACTCCTCTCACGCGTCTGATCTACCTGGGTGACACCCGCATGAACGACGGCACGGCCTTTGTTAACATCTGCCATGCTGGCGACTGGCCGGGCCTGCTCTTCATTTGTGCTGAGAAGAACGCCCCCGCCAGTGTTGAGATCGGTGAGCTTGGCGGTGAGCTGGTTTATCAGACCAATCGCTGGGCTGCACTGGCCGATTTCGACCGTTTCTGCCGTGAGCGAGGCTTCCCGATAGACGAGCATACGGCTGTAGTCGTGGACCTGGATAAGACTGCACTGGGAGCGCGCGGACGCAACGATCACGTCATTGACCTGGCGCGTGTTGAGGCTGTACGCCGTACCATAGGGGGGTTGCTGGGGGATACGTTCGATCCCCAGAGCTTTCAGACCGCGTACGACCGGCTTAATCAGCCTGAGTTCCACCTCTTCACGGCGGACAATCAGGACTACCTCAGCTACATCTGCCTGATCCTGGGCAGCGGTATGTACACACTGGAGGCACTGATAGATGATGTGCACTCCGGCCGTATGACGGGCTTCGAGCAGTTCATCACCTGGGTGGACAGTCGTCTCCAGGAACTCCCTGTGAACCTGCGTGCCATCCATAGCGACATATATGCCCTGGTCAAACAGGGAGACCCGACCCCTTTCAAACCATTTCGTTACAACGAATATCGCACGACCGTCGGGCGGATGGGCTGGCTGGACGATCACGTGCCTGTGGAGCAGTTGCTGAGAGATGAGATCGTGATTACTCAGGAGGTGCGAGAAATAGCGCTGAGCTGGCGTGAAAATGGCGCTCTCATTTTTGGTCTCTCAGACAAGCCGGATGAGGCCTCGCTACCGGCGCCTGAACTGGCTTCTCAGGGATACCTGCCGGTGCATCGAGTGGAGACACATGCGGTCGGGGAGTAGGAGGTAATATGGCGTACAACTGCTGGTTCGAGTGTGTACGCGGCTGTGGCCGCCGCTATTCCGTGTTCGATGTGGTCTACCAGTGTGAGGACTGTGGGAGCCTGCTGGACGTCGAGCATGACTTGGAGGCACTTAAGGAACGCAGTCCCGGGGAATGGAAAGCCCTGTTCGATCAACGTACGCGTACCAATGAGTGGCCATACGGAAGCGGCGTGTGGGGCAAGAAGGAATGGGTTATGCCGCTGGTAGACAACGAAAACGTTGTCTCCATGTACGAGGGCCATACGAACTGCTTCTGGGCCGAGCGGTTGGGCAAGGAGATCGGTGTGCCCGACCTGTGGGTTAAGCTTTGCGGCAACAGCCATACTGGCTCCTTCAAAGACCTGGGGTTGACGGTGTTGATCTCGGTGGTCAAACAGATGATCGCCGACGGCAGGCCGATCCGGGCTGTGGCCTGTGCATCCACTGGCGACACCTCTGCCGCACTGGCCGCATACGCCGCTGCTGCCGGCATCCCTGCAGTTGTCCTCCTGCCCAGGGGGAAAGTCTCCACTGCTCAGTTGATCCAGCCGATCGCCAACGGTGCACTTGTTCTGGCCCTCGATACTGACTTCGACGGCTGTATGCGTGTGGTGCAGGAGATCACCCGCGACCCGACCATTTACCTGGCCAACTCAATGAACTCGCTGCGCATCGAAGGGCAGAAAACCGTCGGCATCGAGATCGTCCAACAGTTCGACTGGGAAGTGCCGGACTGGATCATTATCCCGGTGGGCAACCTGGGTAACGTGAGCGCACTGGGGAAAGGGTTGCTCATGATGAAGCAACTTGGCCTGATCAACAGGCTGCCCAGGATCGTATGCGCCCAGTCAGAAAGGGCAAATCCGCTTTATCTCAGTTATCTGACTGGTTTCAAGGAATACCGTCCGGTACAGGCCCGCAAGACGCTTGCCAGCGCCATCCAGATCGGCGACCCGGTGAGTTACGAGCGCGCGGTGAAGACCCTCCGCCTCTTCGACGGCATCGTCGAGCAGGCCAGCGAGGATGAACTGGCCGATGCTGCTGCCCGCGCCGACCGTACGGGAATGTATTGCTGTCCTCACACTGGTGTTGCTCTGGCGGTGCTGTTCAAACTTGTCGCGCGCGGCGAAATAAAATCGTCTGACCGGGTGATCGTGATCTCAACCGCTCATGGTCTCAAATTCACCGATTTCAAGGTCGGCTACCACGAGCAGAGGCTCGAGGATGTCATCGCCCGGCACGCCAATCCACCTGTGGAGTTGCCGGCAAGTTATGAGCTGGTGAGCCAGGCCATTGACCGCGCGATCCGCCCTCTGTAGCATTTCCCGCGAAAGTCTCACCGCAGGATCGGACCGCCAGGCCGACCCTGCTCTGGTTGCAACCAGAGGCTGCACCGTGATGTCCGGGACGCAAGGCGGATTTGACCCAACACTTCACAGGCCGGAGTAATGGCTTCAGCGGGATTTTTCGCCTGAAGGCTCGATTCCCGAGCGTTATTTGACAGGAGTTACGCGGCTGCCCGGCGGGTTTACCACAAAGGCCGCATTAAACTACAGGTGGCGTTGGAGACATCTTCGCCACCGCGAGAACGCAGGTTCTCAGGGCTGGCGAGTGTAGTTACCCGATCACGGGTGGTGCGCGTAGCCAGACGGTGGTGTTCACGGGATTAATACCTCACTCGTCCTTGTGATGGCGCTGGTAGCGGCGCTCGGTACGTTCCTCGGTGCGGGCGCGGCTTTGGCGGACATTGTTACGTTGACGGATTTCGTCAGGGACGTGGTAACGGGTCATAAAGATGGCGCGGGCCTGACGCCCGGTGACGGGCTTGCCATCTACGTCCCGCAGTTCATAAGGACGGTCTTCTTTGAGGATGATGTAGATGCGGTCGAGGAGGTGAGTGGCACAGGCGCAGACGGCTTGCGGGTGATGTCTGCCTCGTTCGACCATCTGCTCGTAGTAGATGGCGGCGATCTGCGGGTCGTAGAGCCGGGCGACATTGGCATCCATAAAAGCTGTGGCCTTGACAAGATCGGGGCCAGCCTGCGTGATATGGAGGCCTCTTGCCTGCGCCTCTCCGCTCTGGCGGCTGAAAGGGATCATCCCGCTCCAGCCGCGGAAGTCGTGGAGTGAGGGGAAGCGCAGGATGTCGCCGATGAAGGCGATGTAGACAGCGGCGCTATCCTGCCCAACGCCGCGCAAGGTTTCGAGATAGCGTGTGGGGTGCAGTTGGCGGTAGAGTGGGCGCACGACCTTGAGATGGTAATTACCTACCCGGCTGCCTTCCGCCGTGTGCCGATTGGAAATCGAGCTTATACGGGCGCCTGCGGCGCCGGGCGTCGGCCTGCGCTGATGCGGGAACAGCGGTCGGCGCAGG
>DAOTYA010000191.1:0-9234 GCA_034435075.1 Anaerolineae bacterium | reverse complement strand
AAAAGGAGCAGCGATATGCCCACCAAATTGGGTGCTCATGTGTTGCGCAACACAGCAGGGCTGGCCGAGTTCATCGAGGCCGGCGCAGCCGTGGTTAAGCTTGTGGGTGATTGGGGACTGGCTCAGAATATCCCTAAGAGAGTGCTGGTGATCGGCCGTAAATTCTCCGGCAGTTACGATGCTCAACACCAGAGGAACACCGGTAAAACGCCTCTGGAGGCAGCGCGCCAGTTTGTAACTGACCAGCTCGACACTTACAGGACCAATCCCGGCATCATCTACTGGGAGGGCCACAATGAGCCGATCTGGAACACACAGGAAGAGATGGGCTGGTATGCCCAGTTTGAGATCGAGCGCATGAAGCTGATGGCGGAGCTTGGGCTTAAATGTGTGATCGGTAATTTCGCCACCGGCACGCCCGATCTCTCACTGTGGCCCTCTTTCCTGCCGGCGATCAGAGCTGCCAGGGAATACCAGGCCATCCTGGGCCTGCATGAGTACAGTTGCCCGTGGATGTGGTGGATGACCGGGAAATATCAGCTCAAGCCCGATGAAGATGAGGGGGATGAGGGCTGGACCACACTGCGCTACCGCAAGGTCTACCGCCGCTATCTGATACCGAACGGTCTTGGTGATGTGCCGCTGGTCATCACCGAGTGCGGCATTGATCCGTTGGTCAATCCTAAGCCGCCGAATGCCCCGGCTGGCACCTGGCGTCGTCTGGCTTCCTTCTGGGCCACGCATGACAATGAGCATGACCATGCTGACTATTATTTCCGACAACTGGTGTGGTACGACAAGGAACTCCAGAAGGATGATTACGTCATCGGGGCAACTATTTTCACCTGGGGGAGTTTTGGCCCGCCCTGGTCGGATTTCGATATAGCGGGCACGCCTGTGGCAGAGAAGTTGATCGCATACGCCCGCGCGGACCCGGCCAGGCCCTTTGTGTACGGGGCAGGCAAGCCAGCGGCGGGTCAGCGGGGGATGCCGCGCGTCCAGTATGAGCGCACCTATGTATTGTTGCCACCTGACGCGGATGCAGCCTGGGCACGGGCTGTGGTAGAGGCAACTTGGGATGCCGCACATTTCACCATAGGCAGCAGCGCCGATGACGCCGGGATTGGTGACCTGGATGTGCGGCGCGTGATCGCCATCAATCCCCACAAATGGCCCGGCCCTATGAGCCTGGAGGCATTTTACAGTCAATACTATCCCGGCATTGAATATCTCCCGCTCACGGCAGCCACGCCTGAAGAACTGCGAGAGCGCCTGCGGCGTCTGTAATGGGTGAGGACACCCTTTTCGCCCTGTGCTACGGATGGTTGGACGATGGCCGTAATCACCATATCCCGCGAACTGGGGAGCGAAGGGGACAGGATCGCCGATCTGGTGTGCCAACAATTAGGCTACCGCCGGGTGGATAAAGAACTGCTTCTCCACATCGCGGAGGAGGCCGGGGTAGACGTGGAGGCAGTGCTGGCCAAGGAACGCTCCATCACACGCAAACCGCGCTTTGTCAGCACCGATATGGCCTCGTTGTACGCCAAGGACCCTTCTGCCTTCGAGAAACAGGCCGCGATAGACGACCAGACCTATGCACGGGTTGTACGCGAGGCGATGGAGGAATTCGCTCGCCATGGCAACGCGGTCATCGTTGGGCGCGGCGGCCAGATCATCCTGCAGGACTGGCCCACGGCTCTGCACGTCCGCCTCTATGCGCCTCAAGAGGTGCGGGTGCGCCGGGTCATGGAGCGCATGAAAATCTCCGAGGCAGAGGCCACGCGGCTGGTCACCAGCTCAGATGAGGAGAAACGGCAATATATTCGACATCTGCGCCCTCACGCGGATTGGAGCAACCTAAAGTACTACCACCTGGCGATCAATACAGCTCATATTTCCCCGGAGGTTGCTGCGCAGATCATCGTCCTGGCCGCAAAATCAAAAGACGCAGTAACCGCCGAAGAGGCGTAAAGCACAGCAACGCGATCGTGAGCACTGCCAGCGTCGCCCCCACCTGAAAGGTACGTGGGAGGAAGCGCATGCTCACAATGTGCTCTCCTGGGGGCACCACCACCCCGCGGAAGGTAACGTTGGTGCGAAAGATGGGCGTAGATTGTCCGTCCACCCTGGCATGCCAGCCGGGGTAGTAGACATCGGAGAGCACAAGCAGTGCTGGCGCATCGGTGTGCACAGACATGATCACTTCGTTGGGGCTATAACGGACCACGTCAATCCTGCCGTGTCCCTCCCCATCCAGTTTGGGGCCGTTCTCCACCACCGCGATCTCCTCTGGCCGGAAGTCAGCGGATTGGACGCGTCGGAAGGCCGCCTCGAAATCAGCTACCGGCTCCGTCCGGTAGACCAGCCAGACCCGCGGAAGCGCCAGGGTGTTAAGGTGAATATCCACCGTCTCATCCTCGACGAACACCGGCCAGATGCCCTCGCCTCCGGGGGGATTCCCCTTGGACACCACGATGTATTTTACCCCCAACAGGCGGTAACCTGCCGAGACCCTGGACAACTGGGCCCAGTAGAACTGCTCGAAGGGGTAGAGTGCCATGGGGTTCCCTGATCCCTGGACGGTCTCAAATCCCTGCACCTGCATCAACTCTGGCGACCACTTTTGCCTGGCGCTGAGATCGGTATCCACGCGGAACCAGCCCGGGTCACTCCTCAGGAAGGCGAGAGCCGCCTCATGGCCAGGATCGGCAAACGGGGTGGCGTGCCCGGTCTCGATCAAAGCCCCCACTGCCACCAGTTCGCTGACGGCCAGGAGCAGGATGCCAGCCAGAGCCTGGCGCGGTCTCCAGCGCAACCAGATTTCCACGAGCGCTGCCAGCCCGCCTGCCAGAAGAGCTGCCGTCCGCAGACCGGTCAGCGCAATTTCCTGTGCCTTTCCGGCAGGGACCCCTGAGAGCAAACGGGGGGCTGCAAACCACATAAAAATTCCAAAGGCTCCTGAAATATATGGGAAGAGCCAGTGCCATCTGTTGCGCGTGGTGGCCCGTATCAGGGCATCTGTGCCCAGGCCGGCCAGGACAGCCACGGCGAAGGCGGTCAAAAAGATCGCCCGCCCCGTTTTCCAGGAATCGAAGAAGAGAGGCCAGTCGGCCACCAGGGGGTAGAGCGGTGCCTGGTAGCCCATAGCAAAGAGCAGGGCAAGTGTCCCCAGCGCTATCCATGGCAGGGCGCGACGGGGCCGGGTGATCACTCCCCAGAGGGCCAGATAGAGTGCTATTGCCCCCACGTAAGCCTTCTCCACCCTGTCCATACGCATCCAGATTTGCTCCACGCTACAGCCATGAAAGCAGGGGGCCAGGCTGTCAATCAGCAATGGGGGGATGAACTCGTAGCCACGCCTCAACTCACGCGGCATCAACGTGCGCACAGTCCAGGGCAACCGCTCTATCCCGGGCAGTGTCATGGGCGCGGAGAGGGTGAAACCTGTCAGGGCCGCCAATGCCAGCCTGCCCACGCGGGCGGGTAAGGCAGGCTTACCGGTGGCAGGCCACAGGCAGGTGAGTACACCATAGAGTCCGGCAGCAACCAGACCATAGAGGGAGACCTGACCATGACCGCCCAATACCATCAATGCCAGGGGAATGCCGCCCAGAGCAGCCTCCCCCCACGATGGTGCTGCCAGCGCCCAGTCCAGCCCGAGAAAGGCCCAGGGAAACCAGGCCATGGCATCGTTTATCTGAGGGTGACCCAGGTGAGTGACGAAGGGGTCGGAGAGCATGTAGGCGGTCGCGCTCAGCAAGGCCGCCGGACGGCTAAGGCGGAGGTGTGGCGAGCGGGTCAGGTAGAGGTACATGCCCACTCCTGCGATCAATACCCCGACCATACCGCGCCAGAGCACCATCGTCACCGGTGGCGGCGAGAGCAAGAAGAGAGGCCAGTTCAGCGGATTGAACAGGCCGAACTGTCCCTCTGCCAGGATTGGATCGCCTGCCTCCAGGAGCGGATCCCACAATGGGAAGATACCCCGGCGCACCTGCGCAGCGATGAACGCCCAGACAGGGTAGAGTTGCCCCCACAGGTCTCCTCCACCTCTGGGGAAAGAGTGGCCAGCGAAGAGCACCGGCCAGAAAAAGAGCATCACAATGCCGGTGAGCAGCAAAACGGCACCGGCATCTCTGCGCGCCCGGCATCTGCTGCTACCGGGCAGGCACATCGCAAGGAGAGCCATCGCCGTCCCTGCGAGCGCCATCCCCAACCATATCAATGGTCGCATACACGGCTCCGTTATTTTTGGTGAATCTCTACAATGTAATGATACCCTTGCGTATGGCGTAGCGGACCAGATCGGTCTGGGTGTGTAAACCCAGCTTGCGCATCATACTGCTCCGATGGCTCTCAACAGTGCGTGGACTGAGCGAGAGCCTCTCGGCGATCTCCGCGCTGGTAAGGCCCTCGGCAGCCAGGTGCAGAACCTCTCTTTCGCGGTCGCTCAATGTCTCGTAGGGATCGAGGGCGCTCTCCTGTGTCTGCCTCACATAGGCATCAATAGCCCGTTCAGCCAGTGGCGGGCTCAGGTAACGCCGGCCGGCAACCGCGTCGCGTATCGCCTGGATCAATTCCGAGATGCTGGCATCCTTCAGCACATAGCCACTGGCGCCATTTCTCAATGCCTCCAGCACGTAATCTTCCCCGGCGTACATCGAAAGAAGCACCACGCGCGTTTGAGGCACCTGCCTGGTAACCTGACGGGTGACGTCAATGCCGTTCAGACCTGGCATCATCAAGTCGAGAACCAGAACATCCGGGCGGAGGCGGATGGTCAACTGCACTGCCTCCAATCCATCCCCGGTCTCACCAACGATCTGAAAGTCTGGTTCCATTTCCAGGAGGGCGCGGATTCCTTTGCGAACCACCTGATGATCGTCTGCCAGCACGATTGTTATCATACCACCTCACTGCTGCCGGATAGGGGGATCTCAGCCGTCACGCGGGTGCCAGCACCAGGCCTGGATTCGACTGTCAGGCGACCGCCCAGCAGAGCCACCCGCTCATACATACCGGACAGCCCGCCAGAAGTACCGCCGCTCAGCACTGCGTCGGGATCGAAGCCGCTCCCCAGATCCTCAATCTGCACTTCTATGGTTTCCTCGTCAGCCCACAACCGCACTGTAACATGATCCACATTGGCATGACGGGCCACGTTAGTAAGTGCTTCCTGGACCACGCGGTAAACGGTCGTCTCGACCTGGGGAGCGAATCGCCTGCCCTCTATCCCGATATGTTTAAAGACCACCTGCACACCGGTCTGGGCGATGTAGCGCTCGAAGTGCCAGCGCAACGCCGGTACCAACCCCAGATCGTCCAGAGATGTGGGGCGCAGGCCGAGAGAGAGGTTTCGCACCCGGTTCATCAGCTCGTTGACCAACGCCTGCGCCTCCTTTAGAGTGGCATGCACCCTCGTCACATCGTGGGTGAACGTGCCTGCCTCGATCAGTAATTTGAGGCCGGTCAGGATCTGGCCAATCTCGTCGTGGAGTTCACGGGCGATATGGCGTCGCTCGGCTTCCTGCACTTCAACCAGACGGGTGGAAAGCGCTTGCAGGCGGTCATGGGCAGCACGCATCTGCTCGTAAAGGCGGGCATTTTCAACTGCCAGCGCCGCCTGATCGGCCAGGGAGGTCAGCAGGCGTTGCGCGTCCCTGTCAAAAGCATCTGCCTGGCCACCTTCCACCTCGAGCACGCCAATCACTCGCCCTTTTATGCTGAGGGGCACACACAGCACTGAGCGGGTTCCATAAATCTGGTCGCGAAGCTCGGGGATGTAGAGTGACACTCCGCTTTTGACCACGGACACAAGCGGGAGCTGTTCTTCCTCGAGTGAAAGTGTGCGTGTGGAGGAGTCCGATGCTCCAGGATGGCAGGCGTGGCAGACCAGGGATTTCCTTTCCCTGTCTACCAGCCATATCTCTCCTCTCCGGGGTGCCAGTAGAAGTCTGATGGCTTCGACGGTCGCCTGAGCTATTTCTTCCTCGTCCCTGGAAAGAACCAGTTCACGCCCCAACAGATAGACTGTGGCAATGCGCTCCTCTATCTGCCGCTCGATGGTGACATCTCTATGGAGACCACGGTAGCCAAGCAAATTACCCGCGCCATCTTCCAGCGGCATAACCGAGCTTTTGAAGTAGACGATGCCGCCATCCTTGCGTATCATCTGACAGATGTCTCTTTGCGCCAGTTGCTGAATGGACGCGAGTGTGCTCCCGGGTTGCGGAGCCAGGAACTGAGCATAGTGTTTACCGATCACTTCTTCTGGCGTATAACCAAGTACCTTTTCAACTACCGGATTGACGTAGATGTAGTTACCGTGCACATCGGTCTCCCAAATCCAATCGCCCGTGAAGCGAGCCACATCCTGGAAGCGCTGCTCAGACTCGCGTAACATCGCCTCGGTCCGTTTCCGCTCCTCGATCTCCTGTTGGGCTCGCTCATAAAGGCAGGAGTTTTCGATGGCAATCGCGGCATGAGCAGCCAGGCTTTCGGCCAGGCGTATCTCCTCGGGCGTGTATTCACGTGCCTCCTGTATGTCGGCGAGTTCTATCAATCCAATGACCTGGTCGTGGACGATCAAGGGTAGTACCAGCCTGCTACAGGTTTCTTGCCTTTCTAAAGCGGTCTCTTTGTCTGCAATCCCGCCTGCAGGAGGTCTTGCAATTACCAGAGGACGTCCGCTTTCAATGACTTTGCGCAGGTCAGGGTGATCGTTCAGGCTTAACGTGAGACCGGGGAACTCTGTCCGGCTGGCAGCAGTGACGTCGTAGTCCACCAGCGTCTCGAGCATGTTGCGTTCGCGGTGCCAGAGCGAGACAGTGCATCTACTCGAATGTAAAGCTTTCCCCATCTGCCTGGCTACCGTGAGCAGCACGGCGCCAGACTCCAGTTCAGAACCGAGCGCCGTGGCTGCTTCATACAGCGTGGACAGCTCCTCATTGCGCCGCTTTAATGCTTCCTCGCTCTCCTGCAGAGCGAGGAGAGAATATTCCAGTGCTCCCAGCATTCTGTTGATCGCGACTGCCAGGTTAGAAAGCTCGTCATTGCCTGTGATATGCACGCGATGAGACAGCTCACCGCTTGCTCCGATAGCATCCACTTCTGCATTCAGCCGCACCAGCCGGGAGATGAGCACGCGGTCTGTCAGCCACGATGACACGCTGGTGAACGCCAGCCCGCTGGCCAGGAACAGGAAGATAAGATACAGCATACTTATCTGCCCCTGGTGATAAATATCCCTGGGCTGTTCTATTCTGATAATTAACGCCGGGCGTCCGTAGATGTCCCTCACCAGCGTATACCCGGCCACTACGTTGCCACTCAGCGGCTGGCTGAAAATGGATTCGGGCCTGGGAAAAGCTCGTGTCAATGCAGTACAGGCTACACTCAGGTCGGGTGGCGCGCCTGGATCACCGAACCTGTAGATGTCCATGTGTACACGGGCGAGTTCGGCGAAGCGTGTGACCTCCGGGGTATCCAGGTAACGTCCCATCACCAGGACACCGCGTGCAGGGCCATTCCCTCCACTTTGAAGGACGGAGGCGGAGGTGACGAGCATAGGCGCCTCAGGCAGGACAAGGATACCACTGACTATGCTCCCTGTCTCAAGAGGTTGCAATAGACCGTCGCGCGTCAGGTGCTCCTGCAGACCATCAGGGATGGGCATTTCTTGCTTCGCATACAGGTCAAAGCCTTTACCGTAAACAAGCTGGCCGGAGGGATCCACAAAAAGCATCACGTTCAGCCTGAGGGTGATAAATGTGCTGTCCACCAGATTGGACTCAATGTAAGCGCGGTCGGCATTCTCTATGAAGGCATAAGTGTCGTTCCAGATGGCCCAGTCAGCGTTCGTTGCTGCAAGAGCAGCAAGTTCACCTGTCAGGGTGTGCAATGTGCGTTCCACATTGTCATACACATACTTCCTTTCCAGAGCAGAGAAGCTCCCCACCAGGATGGCGCGCGACGCCAGGTAGAGCAACAACACAATGACAGCGAACGCCGAACCTGTGACGATCAAAATACGCTTACGTATACTCATTTCATTACCTTGGACGTAACTGCCTGCCCCTGCCGACTGAAGTCGCCCACTTTGGGCCGCAGGCCTTCGGTCGGGCCTGCGCCGACCGCTGTTTCCGCGTCGGCGCAGGGCGACGCCCGGCGCCGCAGGCGCCCGTATGTCGATTTCCAACCGGCACACGGTAGCAGGCAGCCGGGCAGGTAATTACCCTTGGACATTATACTGCGCACGGGTGAATTTTGGAATTTTCCTGAGCGTGGTAGCACGTGGTTAAATGGTATTTATCCAGCCTGCACCGCCGGACCACAGTGCGGCGGTGCAGATGGCACCTGAGCCACCTGGGGTGTCTCAGGGTAGCCAGTGTCTGCAATGTCTGGTCCGGGCGGCCTGTGGTCCGCCCGGCACAGCACGGGCAGGCTGAATAGATACGTTAAATCTCCAATTCTTACCCGTTCCCAGTATAAAAGACGCCTTATACAAAAGCCGATGTTCTTGCGACTACCGGCAGGTCCTGAGAGAGCGATTTCAACCGGACCGAATCATTAAATCAACTATTGGGACAGTGACTGGAAGTCGCCTTCCTGGGCCTGCGGCCAGTGGTCGGCCTTCGCTGACCAATCCTCTCAATGCACACATCCAGGTTGTCGGCCCGTGCCGACACTGCCCGTTGGTGCAGAAGGGGCGATTGATTAATCCCCCGTACCCGGCAGAGGCCGACCAAAGGCCTGTGGCCTAGAATGGGGTTTGGCACGTGAAACGTGATCATCCCCCAAAACGGTTGGTGATCGGCAGCCGTCTATCCCGCCCGAACGCGCGGGGGGTGATCTTGATCCCCGGCGGCGCCTGGCGACGCTTGTACTCGGAGCGGTCCACCATGCGGATGACGCGCTGCACCGTCTCGGGGTCAAAACCCCGCGCCACGATCTCCTCGGCGCTGCGATCCTCCTCGACATAAGCCTTCAGAATCGGATCGAGCACTTCATAGGGTGGCAGGCTGTCGGTGTCCTTCTGACCCGGGCGCAGTTCCGCCGTGGGCGGACGGGTGAGCGCCTCTTCGGGGATGACCGGCGATTGCGCGTTGCGCCAGCGTGCCAGGTCGTAGACCAGCGTCTTGGGCACGTCCTTGATCACGGCAAAGCCTCCCGCCATATCGCCGTAGAGCGTCGCATAGCCCACCGCCATCTCGCTCTTGTTCCCCGCCGTCA
>DAOTYA010000190.1:0-19439 GCA_034435075.1 Anaerolineae bacterium | reverse complement strand
TTCTCCCATTCCCGATCGAAATCTGGTATCGTCATCTCTCTATCCTCCCGCTTTCGTCAGTAACCTCCCCCAATTCTACCACTTCTACCCCGCGCAAAAAAATGACGGACACCCGATGGTTTCCGTAGTAGCAGAGCCTTGACAAACACGAAGTTATCTGGTATAATAGTTATAACATTATAATCTTATAATATGCAAGCCGGTAATCTCCCCAGCCAGTTAAGAAGTGCCCCCGGGAAGCCTGTCCAAGTGTTCACGATAAGATTGGAGGTTGCTATGAATAAAGAAATTAACGTCGCAATCATTGGTACCAAGTTTATGGGACGAGCCCACAGTAATGCCTTTATTGACGTTCGCTACTGGTTCGATCTGCCCCTACGCCCGGTGCTGCGGGCAGCATGTGGTCGGAACGCCGCAGAACTGGAGGCGTTCGCCAGAAGGTTTGGCTGGCAGACCACTGAAACCTCCTGGGAAAGAGTGATCGCTCGCGACGACATTGAGCTGGTGGACATCTGCACCTCCAACGTTACTCATATGCCGATCGCAGTGGCAGCGGCTAAAGCGGGCAAACATATCCTCTGCGAAAAGCCCATCGCGATGAACGCAGCCGAGGCACGCCTTATGCTCGACGCAGCCCGCGAAGCAAACGTCCGCCACATGGTCGCCTTCAATTACCGTCGCGTGCCCGCGATTATGCTCGCCAAACAATTAATTGATGAGGGGAAGATCGGACAAATACGTCACTTTAACGCCGTGTACTATCAGGACTGGCTGGTAGACCCGAATTTCCCGATTGTCTGGCGGCACGACGTTAAGGAGGGTGGATCGGGTGCGCACGGCGATATGAATGCCCACACGGTTGACCTGGCCCGCTATCTGGTCGGCGAAATTGAGGCCGTGAGCGCGGCAAAGGAAATCTTTGTCAGGGAGCGCCCGCTGGCCGACGGCTCCGGCAGGGGCGAAGTCACAGCCGACGATGCACTCTACTTTATCGCCAAATTCCGCAACGGAGCGTTGGGCAATTTTATGGCAACTCGCTTTGCCACAGGCCGCAAGAACTACCTGCGGCTGGAAATTTTTGGCAGCGAAGGCGCGCTTGTCTTCAATCTGGAACGGTTAAACGAGTTAGAGTTCTACTCGCGCGCCGATGAAGGCAGGGTACAAGGCTTCCACACAATCGTGGTTACGGAGAACGTGCATCCTTTTATCGGCGCCTGGTGGCCGCCTGGACATATCATCGGCTGGGAGCACACCTTTATCCACGAGGTGCGTGACCTGCTGGTGGCAATTGACAGGGGGGAACCGGTCTACCCTGACTTTTACGATGGATTGCGCTGTCAGCAGGTGCTCGACGCAGCGCTCCAGTCGGCCGATGAAGGTCGCTGGGTACAGGTCCCCGCCGGGGGCTGAGAATACATCACCGATCGGAGACTGCTGATTGGATCGCGTGAATCGTGAGAGCAAGTTGCCGCTCTACCATCAGTTGTACGAGATCCTGCGAGATAAGATCGTGCATGGAGAGTGGCAACCGGGTACAATGCTACCATCAGAAACGGAATTGGTTTCCCAGTACCAGGTCAGCCGGATCACAGTGCGGCAGGTGCTCGACTTGTTGGCAAAAGAGCGGCTGATCTACCGGCAGCGTGGGCGGGGTACCTTTGTGGCGCATCCGACAATTGAGCAGACGCTGGTCAGGATCGTCAGCTTCACCGACGACATGCGCCAGCGCGGATTTCGGCCGGGCACGGTCGTCCTTACCTCTGCGCTCATCCCTGCTCCGCAGAAAATCGCCAAGCTGTTAGAGATTGAACCAGGTGAGGAACTCGCGTATCTCAAGCGGCTGCGCCTGGCTGACGAGGAGCCGATGAGCATCGAAGAATCCCATCTCGTGCATCGCTTCTGTCCAGGCGTGTTACAGGGTGATTATGCTTCCACGCCACTGCGCGAGGAGCTGGAGCGCAGGTATGGGATCCGTTGGAGCCGCGCCACTCAGGTCATTCGCGCCGTGCAGGCCACGCCGGAGATCGCCCAGTCACTCGCTGTATCACCTCAATCCGCGTTGCTCTGTATCGAGCGCGTATCTTATTCCCAGCAGAATATACCCGTAGAGTTTCTACGCATTTTCTACCGTGGTGACAAGTACGAATTATGCGCTGAATTGACAGGATAAGACTATGGACCTTGTGTGCCTGGGCGCGCTGCTGATAGATATGTTCCCAGCCGAGATTGGTCGCAAATTGGTCGAAGTCTCGGCCTTCTATCCCAAGCCAGGGGGAGCACCGGCCAACGTCGCTGTGGCCGCAGCGCGGCTTGGAATGCGGAGTGCATTCATCGGCAAGGTGGGCGACGACGCTTTCGGCCATTATCTGGCCGGCATCCTGCAGCAGGAAGGTGTGGACGTGAGCGGGATGCGTTATGACCCGGAGGCACGCACCAGTATGGCCTTTATCGCCATGCCCGATGTCAACTCTTACGACATTCTTTTCTACCGCAACCCCGGCGCCGATATGCGCCTGCAGGCCGATGAGCTTGACCGGAAACTATTGCAATCGGCGCGCGCGTTTCACTTCGACTTGCTCAGCCTGGGCCAGGAACCCAGCCGTAGCGCAACGCTGGAGGCTGCCAGAATTGCCCATCAGACGGGTGCGCTGATCTCATTCGACGTCAACTACCGGCCACTACTCTGGCGTACTCCGGAAGATGCCCGTGCCTGCGTGATGGAGGTGCTTCCCAGGGTAGATTTGTTGAAGTTGAATGAGATTGAGTTAGAGGTGCTCACCGGAGACCGTGACCCGGCGGCGGCCAGTGCCCAATTGCTCGATTATGGCCCAGCCCTAGTCGTGGTGACGTTGGGCCCATACGGCAGTTTCTTCCGCTGCCAAGCTGGTGGAGAGCATGTCCCCGCGTTCCAAGTAGAGACAGTAGACGCCACCGGCTGCGGCGATGCTTTCATCGCCGGGCTGTTGTACCAACTCGTCACCCCGGCAGGAGAAAGAGTGGACTGGCGCAGCCAACTGACGCTCGATCGGATGCGCGAAATCCTGCGCTACGCCAACGCTGTCGGTGCGCTCACCGCATTGACACTGGGCGTTATCCCCGCGCTGCCTACCGCGGCCCAAGTCGAGCAATTCCTTAACCAAACGTGATTGCGAGCAATTACCTGCCCGGCTGTCTGCCGCCGTGTGCCTATTGGAAACAGGCCTTTCTGGGCATCTGCGGCGCCGGGTGTCGGCCTGCCCCGACCGTATGCCTGCGGCCCAAAATGGGCGACGAAGGGGCGATTGATTAATTGCCCGCTCGGCGTGGGCAGGCAGTTAACATTGCGATATGTAATAGATCCAATAGGGTTCAGTTAAGGCTCAGAGCCGAGGCTTTAGCCGGTCTTTTCCGCCTGAAGGCACTCCAACTGCTTATCTGAACCGTATTGGTGATAGACCTTATTGCAAGGAGACAGCCGTTATGCAGAACACTCCTATGGACATTCAAGTCCTCAAAGACCTGGCGCGGCAGTTCCGGCTCGACGTACTCGACATCACGACGCATGCCGGGTCAGGCCATCCGTCGAGTTCGTTCTCCTGCGTGGAGATTCTGACGGCGCTGTACTTCGGTGGCATCCTGCGCTATCGCAGCCAGGAGCCGGACTGGCCGGAGCGTGACCGCTTCATTATGAGCAAGGGACACGCCGCACCACTGCTCTACGTGGTGCTGGCACAGGCCGGGTTCATCCAGCGCGAGCAGTTGTGGACGCTGCGCCAGGTCAACAGCCCCTTGCAGGGCCACCCGGTCGAGGGATTGGTGCCGGGTGTGGAGACAACGTCCGGCTCGCTGGGCAAAGGACTCTCGGTCGGCCTGGGGCACGTGCTGGGCGGCCGCCTGAACAAACTGGACTACCGGGTCTATGTTTTGCTGGGCGACGGCGAGTGCGAGGAGGGCCAGATCTGGGAAGCGGCGATGGCAGCAGCGCACTTCCGGGCGGGTAATCTTATCGCCATCGTGGACTACAACAAATATCAAGAGACGGGCCCGATCAGCCGGGAAATCGCCCTGGAGCCGTTCGTCGCCAAGTGGCAGGCCTTTGGCTGGTACGTTGAGGAGGTGGACGGCCACGACATCGGCGCACTCATCGAGGCACTCACCTCGGTCTCCGTTCCCCTTACCCACCCTGTCACACGCGTGGTACATCACGCATCCCGCATCAGGCATGGCGTCAGAGCCGAGGGCCAGCCGTCGGTCATCATTGCCCACACTGTCAAAGGCAAGGGTGTTTCATTCGTCGAAGCTGATTACACCTTCCACGGGCGTGCACTCACCCCAGAACAGGCTGCAAAGGCACGGGAGGAATTACAATGTCACTAGGACAGAGAGCCGGACTCAAGCCAGCCAGACCGATGCGCGATGTTTTCGGAGAAGCCCTGCTGCAACTCTGCCAGGATAATCCCAGAGTGCTGGTGCTCGATGGTGATCTGTGCAACACGACCAAGACATTAGCCGTGCGCCAGAGGTTCCCGGAGCGCTTCTTGAATATTGGTCTGGCTGAGAGCAACATGATCAGCATCGCAGCAGGACTGGCAGATTGTGGGTTCATTCCGTTCTGTACAAGCATGGCAGCCTTTCTGCTCAGCAACGGCTACGACCAGTTACGCCTCTGTATCGCCATCTCTGCTCTCAACGTCAAGATCGTCGGCAGTCACGGCGGGATCACGCTGGGCAAAGACGGACCGACGGCGATGGCGATCGAGGACCTGGCACTCGTAGGAGGGCTTCCCACATTTACCATCCTGGTACCATCCGACCCGGCCATAATGCACGCTGCGGTACGTGCTGCTGCTGAGCATATCGGTCCGGTCTACCTGCGTTCGAGCCGGGTGGCAATGCCACATATCTACCCGGAGGACCAGTGCCCTTTCGAGATCGGCAAGGCCAATGTGGTGCGAGAAGGGCGCGACGTGACGATCATAGGCTGCGGTATCATGGTCGCGGCGGCGCTCGACGCGGCGGTGATGCTTGCGGAAGAGGGCATTCAGGCACGAGTGCTGGATCTGCACACGCTCAGACCGCTCGACCGTGAGGCCATTGCGGCTGCGGCGCGTGAAACCGGTGCGATCGTCACCGCCGAGGAGCACCTTTTGCACGGCGGGATGGGCAGCAACGTCGCCCGCATCGTAGCCGAAACCTGTCCCGTACCTATGCGCTTTGTCGGTCTGGCCGATGTGTACACCGATTCCGGCGACCCTGATGAACTACTGGTCAAATATGGTATGACGGCAGACGATATAGTAAGGGCGGCCAGAGAGGCGGTGGAGGCAAAAGTGTAAGACGCAGAAACTGCTCTGCGCGTTACAATAGGAAGTAAACAATGCTGGTTCAAGAACTCAAGCGTTTGGAAGCGGAAGGTACACCCATCCGTGTCGCCGTGAGCGGCGCGGGGTGGATCGGCAGCGGCTTTGTGGCGCAAGTCACGCATGTGCCTGGGATGATGGTCAATGTGGTGGCCGATACTGACGTGGCGGCGGCGCGGGCGGCGTTCCAGGCCACGGGAGTGCCCACGGAGATCATCGTCGAGGCAAACGCACCCGGGCAGGCCATGGATGCTTTGCGCGCCGGCAGGCGTGTCGTCACAGGAGACTACCGTTTGGCGGCACAGTTAGATGCAGTGGATATCGTCGCCGATGTGACACCCTCCCCCGCCATCGGCGCAGAAACCGCTTACGCCTGCATACGTCACGGCAAGGACGTGGTGATGGTCAATATCGAAGCCGATGTGACAGTAGGGCGCATCCTGAAAAAACTGGCGCGCGAGGCGGGCGTGCTCTACACGGTCTCTTCTGGCGACGAGCCGGGATGTCTGGCGGAATTGTACGATTACGTGACCACGCTGGGGATGGAGCCTGTTGTCATCGGCAAGGGTAAAAACAATCCACTTGATCCCACGGCCACGCCCGATACAGTGGCCGAAGCAGCCCACAAGGCCAATAAAGACCCGTTCCAGGTGGCCTCCTACGTAGATGGCACCAAGACAATGTTCGAGATGGCCTGTGCAGCCAACGCCACCGGCTGCTTACCGATGCAACGTGGAATGGTCGGCCCGGAAGCAACGTTGGAGACCGTTTCCGACATTTTCGCGCTCAAGGAAGACGGTGGTATCACCCCGTTTCCCGGCGTGGTGGATTTCGTCCAGGGAGCGGCGATGTCGGGCGGGGTGTTTATCACCGTGCGCGTCCATGACGGGCGCATCGGCGCCGACTTGCGCTACCTGAAAGTGGCGGGTGACAAACAGCGCGGCAGGAAGTATTTTACTTTTTTCCGGCCCTATCACCTGTGGTTCCTCGAAGCGCCGATCTCGGTAGCGCGCGCCGCGCTCTATAAGGAAGTGTGGCTGGCGCCGCGCGATGAGCCGGTAGCCGAGGTAATGACGGTTGCCAAGCGCGCACTCAAGCCGGGCGAGCGGCTGGATGATTTCGGTGGCTATACCTTCTACGGCGTGATAGATCGCGCCACGGAAGCACGCCGCCTGAACGCGCTGCCGGTGGGCCTGGCCCCCGGCGCAAAGGTAGTGCGGCCTGTGGTAGCGGGCGCGCTCGTGACCTGGGATGCCGTCGAACTGGATGAGGACAGCACAGTGGTCAAGTTGCGGAGGCAGCAAGATCACCTGGTTGTTCTGTAGGGCGGTGCCAATTGACCTGTGGCATCGTAGAAAACGACTATGACGGCTACCCGATGAACATGTCCCACGCCTTTGGTGATGTGGATGGCGATGGTCACCTGGACGTCGTCTCCGGTCGCAAAGGGCGCATGGTCTGGCTGGAGAACCGCGGGCCGGACCATCCCTGGATTGAGCACCTGATTAATGATGGGGACAATATGTAGTTGGACAAGCCATTGCACGGCGCGGAACGATGGCACGTGCACATATGGTATATAGCAAGGAGGATTGGAAATGAAAAAGACTACATTAGGGGTATTGGTCGGCACGCGCGACTTCTTCCCGGCCGAGCCTGTGCTCAGGACGCGCCGCCAGGTACTGGCGCTCCTGGAAGATATGGGCGTGGACGTGGTCATCCTGGGAGAGCAGGAGACCAACATGGGCGCCGTCGAAACCTGGGAGGACTCGAAGAAATGCGCTGCGCTCTTTCGCGCCAACAGTGAGCGCATTGATGGGATCCTGGTGGTGCTCCCGGTCTTCGGTCCGGAACGCGGCATTGCCGACGCGATCAGGCTCTCGGGGCTGCAAGTGCCGGTCCTGGTGCAAGCGAACCCTGATGATCCGGACAAGCTCGACCTGAAACAGCGTGGAGACGCTTTCTGCGGCAAGATTTCGGTGTGCAATAACCTGGTCCAGTACGGCATCCCCTTCTCGGTGACCGACGAGCACACCGTCTATCCCACCAGCGACAGCTTCAAGGCTGACCTGGCCAACTTTATCGGTGTCTGTCAGGTGGTGCGCGGGCTGAAAAAGGCGCGCCTGGGCGCGGTCGGCGCGCGCCCGACTATTTTCAACACGGTGCGCTACAGCGAGAAACTGCTGGAGGCCGCCGGCGTCAGCGTCAGCACAGTGGATTTCTCGGAGCTTTTCGGCGCTGCCGGGCGCCTGGCCGAGGGTGACCCCAAAGTGCGTGATAAGATCGAAAGCATCCGGGCATACGTGGACACGAGCGCGGTCCCGGCAGAGGCGCTGACCAGTATGGCGAAACTCGGCGTCGTGCTCGACGATTGGATCGCCGCAAATGAGATAGACGCCACAGCGATCCAGTGCTGGACCTCGATCCAGAAAAACTATGGTGTGAACGCCTGCACGCTGATGAGTATGTTGAGCGAGCGGCTGATGCCCAGCGCCTGTGAAGTGGATATCACCGGCGTACTGGCAATGTACGCGCTGCAACTGGCTTCCGGCAAGCCCAGCGCGTTGGTGGACTGGAACAACAACTACGCCTTCGACTCGAACAAATGCGTGTTGTTCCACTGCGGGAACTGGGCCAAAAGTTTCCTGAAAGAAGCCAGGATGGCCCATGCGGAAATTCTGGCAACCGTGCTCGGTACAGAGAACACGTACGGTACCATGTCGGGGCAGGCCAGGCCAGGCCCGATGACCTATGCCCGCATTACCACTGCCGACCGGCTTGGCAAAATCCGCACCTATGTGGGCGAAGGCCGCCTTACCGATGACCCACTCGATACCTTTGGATGCCGTGCGGTCGTAGAGATCCCACGTCTGAAGGAACTGATGCGTTACGTCTGCAAGAACGGCTTCGAGCACCACGTGGCGATAAACGCTTCGTCTGTTGCGAACGTCCTCGCCGAGGCGTTCGAGACATACCTGGGTTGGGAAGTATATTATCATCGGTAGCCAAGGAGGTCTGTCATGCGTATCGGAGTATTTACCGTGCTATTTCAGAACCTGCCGTTCGAGCAGGCGTTGGACAAGATCGCGGGGATGGGCATCCAGGCCGTCGAAATCGGCAGCGGCGGCTATCCTGGCAGCCACCACTGCCCGGTAGACGAACTGCTGGCAAGCGAGACGCGGCGCGCGGAGTATCAGGAGGCCATCACGTCGCGGGGTCTGATAATCAGCGCCTTCAGTTGCCACTACGAACCACTTCACCCGGACCAGAAGCTGGCGCAGGAATCGGATGAGATCTTTCGCAAGTCGGTGCGCCTGGCCGCGATGCTGAAAGTGCCTGTGGTCAACGTTCTCTCCAGTTGTCCGGCAGGCGCCCCAGGTGACAAAATGCCCAATTGGGTCACCTGTCCCTGGCCTCCACACTTTCTGGAAATCCTGGACTATCAGTGGAACCAGGTGGCGATTCCGTACTGGAAGGAAGCGGCCAGGTTCGCGCAGGATCACGGGGTCAAGATCGGGGTGGAGATGCACCCAGGGCAACTCGTCTATAACGTCGAAACGCTCCTGCGCCTGCGCCAGGCGTGCGGCCCGGCGCTGGGCTGTAACTTTGACCCCAGTCACCTGTTCTGGAACGGCGTGGACCCGGTGGCGGCGATCCGCAAACTGGGTGATGCCATCGTGCATGTGCACGGCAAGGATTGCATGGTGGACCCGTACAACGTCGCCGTCAACGGCTGCAATGACCACAAGCCCTATAGTCAGATTCCTAAACGCTCCTGGACCTTCCGCACCATCGGCTACGGCCACGATGTCAAGACCTGGAAAGACATCGTCAGCGCCTTGCGCCTGGTGGGCTACGACCACGTAATCTCCATCGAGCACGAGGACCCCATCATGTCGTTCGACGAAGGCTTGGCCAGGGCAGTAGCCGCGTTAAAGGAAGCTGTGCTCTTTGAAAAGCCCGGCGAGATGTTCTGGGCGTGAGGTCTGGAGCGACGAAAGGAGGTGGTGCATCGGGCAGGGAACAGGAGCGGTGAGCAACCGGCTGTGTGATGTTCACAAGTTGGACGATCGTCTGAGAATTAGAGGTAAGGAAGGAGATCAAGCCATGTTAGCTAAAAAACGCACCCTGTTGGCAGCCATCGTCATCCTGATGATTGCAGCCTTGTCGGCACTGACAGCCTGCAAGCCCAAAGGGCCTGCCGCCAAGCCAG
Source organism: Anaerolineae bacterium (assembly GCA_034435075.1). GTDB lineage: Bacteria > Chloroflexota > Anaerolineae > B4-G1 > B4-G1 > JAOAAG01. The sequence continues at coordinate 9,887 of DAOTYA010000190.1, read as the reverse complement.
AACTCTCGATCACTTGGTTCGCCTGGCCGCCGTGTGACGCTCTGGCCAAACTGGTCGCCGAGTATCCCGACGCCACTGTCAAGGTCAACTGTGTCCCATATCCCGAGTGGCACGACTCGATCTTTACCGACTTTGCAGCCAAGGGCGGGGTGGACCTGCCCATTGTAGATAGCCAGTGGACGGGTGAGGCTGTAACCGGCGGGCACTTGATGGAACTGACCGACTTTCTCAAGCGGAACACCGACTTCAACGACTGGGTGCCCTCGGCCTTGCAGGCTTACGGCGAGTATCCCATCGGTAGCGGCCGTTACTACGGGGCGCCCATCATGGCAGACGTACAGGTGTTGATCTACAACAAGAACATCCTGAGCGAGTACAACATTGACCCTGCCAGTCTCACTACCTGGGACGCGCTGCTCGAGGCGGCCCAGACCATCAAGGCCGGCGGAAAGTACAATGGCTTTGTCTGGTTCTGGATCGGCAGCGGCGATCAGATCCAGACTGCCTGGAATCAACTGGCCTGGTCGTGGGGTGGGGAACTGTGGGATCCTGAGACCTATCGCTTCCAGGGGGTCATCAACAGCCCGCAAAATGTCGCGGCGCTCGAGTTCGCCCGCGAATTGTACCTGACCGGCCCTGAGGGAGCGGGGAACTTTTCTTATGGCGAAGTCACCACCGCGATGTGTGACGGCACAAGCGCTATGACGACCATCTGGGTTGGTGTGGCCGCAGGCTGGACCGACCCGGCGAGCTGCAAAGAATTCCCCAACATGGGCTTTATGGTACCTCCAGCCGGGCCGGCCCGGCATGTCCTGTCGCTGGGCGGTATGGGGATGAACGTCAGTGCCTACACCAAGAACAAGGATGCAGCGCTAGCCTTCCTCAAGTGGCTGATGTCCAAAGAGACCCAGTTGAAGTGGGTGCAGATGGGCGGCTACAGCGCTCTTAAGTCGGTACTGGCCTCAGATACGTTCAAGAACGCCGCACCCTTCAACGTCGCCTTCTCCGAGGCCTACCCGCTGGTCAGGGATTTCTACAACCTGCCGGAATACTATAGCCTGATGACCAAGGAAGGCGAGTACCTGAACCTGGCTGTCACCGGGCAGATGAGCGCCCAGGAAGCCCTGGATAAATTGGCTGCCGAGCAGCAGGCGATCATTGACAAGGCATATCCCAGCGGGCCACCAAAGTAAGCAGCCTGTGAGGTACAACGCCAGAACGTAAAAGCGCAATGTCGGGGGCGGATGGCGCACGACCCCCTCCGCCCCCCATAATCTGCTTCTCCAGGAGGTAGCGGTGTCCATACGACCGGTGTTATCTGTGGTCCCCCATAGGACTGAAGTGCGTCCCCGCTTTAGCTGGTTGAGCGACCGGGCGTTGATGCATCTCTTCCTGTGGCCTACGCTTATATTGCTCTTATTTATCACCGTCTTCCCTTTGATCTGGTCTCTATATCTGAGCTTCACAGATTATTCCGTGGTCCGGGATGCCAGTTGGACCACTGCCCGCTGGGTGGGCCTGGGCAACTATCGCCGCCTGCTCGCCGATACTGAGTTCTGGACACGCTTCAGGATTTCGGCCTCTTTCGTTGTCCCTACCGTGCTGGTCGAACTTTTGCTTGGGTTCAGTATCGCGTTGCTTCTGCATCGGCTGGCGTATGGACGGGGATTTCTTTCCACAATTATCCTCATCCCTATGATGTTGGCGCCGGTGGTGGTGGCGCTGTTTTGGCGTTTCATGCTCCAGGGCGATATCGGCATCGTCAACTACTTTATCCGCGATGTGCTTGGATTCGCAGCCATTCCGTGGCTGACGGAACGCAATTGGGCCATCGTCTCGATGATTTTGGTGGACACCTGGCAGTGGACCCCATTCATGATGCTGATCTCGCTGGCGGGCTTGAGCGCCGTACCCAGGTACCTGTACGAGGCGGCAGACGTGGACCGGGCGTCGAGCTGGTTCAAATTCCGCCACATCACCCTGCCGCTGGTGATGCCGCTGTTGCTGATCGGGGTGCTCTTCCGCCTGATGGATACCTACAAATTGTTCGAATTGGCTTTTGTGCTGACAGGTGGTGGCCCCGGCGATTACACCAAAGTCCTGCCGCTCTACCTCTACCGCATGGCTTTCGGCGACTTTGACACAGGCCGCGCCTCCGCCGTCGGCTACATAATGCTGATTGTGATCATTGCCCTGGCAAATCTCCTGATCCGGTTGCTGAATCAGATGAAAGCGGAGGAACAATGAGCACATCGCGGTTCAAAGTAAGTTATGTCGCAGGACAGATTGTCTCCTGGCTGTTGGTTGCCCTGACCTTGTTCTTCTTCCTGTTCCCTTTCTATTGGATGTTCCTGGCGTCCATCAAGCAACCGGGCGATGTGACCTCGCTACCGCCGCGTTTTATCCCCTTCGTCCAGTTCAAACCGACGCTGGAAAACTATGCCATCGTGCTTTCGACAAGCGCGATGGGCTCCCGCCAGAACACCTTCCCGTGGGCATTGCTCAACAGTATCCTGGTCGGTGGCACTGCGACCGTTGTGGCGGTCATACTGGGTACCCTGACAGCTTATGCCTTCTCCCGCTTCCGCGTTAAGGGCGAAGCCGATCTGCTATTCTTTATCCTCAGCACACGCATGTTGCCACCGGTGGTAGTGTTGATCCCCATCTTTCTGATGTTCACCGACCTGGGGCTTCCGAATACTTTCGTCGGCATTACCCTGCTCTATATCACCTCCGGTTTGCCATTCGTAGTGTGGATGATGAAGGGCTTTTTCGACGAGATCCCGCACGAGTATGAGGAAGCTGCAATGGTGGACGGCTACTCGCGCCTGGAAGCCGTGTGGAAGATTGTCATCCCCGAAGCATTTCCGGCTATGCTGGCAACAGCGGTCTTTGTGCTGATCATGGCCTGGAACGAGTTCGTCTTCGTGACCCTGCTCAACAAGCAGTCATGGGGTACGGTGCCGCCTTTCCTGTACCAGATCATCGGTTACGGGCGAACGGAATGGTCACGCATGGCGGCGGCGGCGATCATCTATATCACACCCATCGTCGTGTTCACCTTCGCGGTGCGCAATCACCTGCTGCGCGGGGTGACCTTTGGTGCAGTGAGGCGCTAATGGCAGAGATCCGCATCCAGAACCTGGTCAAAATCTTCCCCGGTAACACGCGCGCCGTGGACGACGTGAGCATCCACGTCGCCGACGGCGAGTTCCTGGTACTGCTCGGCCCCTCCGGCTGCGGCAAGACGACGACGCTGCGCTGTGTAGCCGGGCTGGAGCGTCAGACGAGCGGCGACATCTACATCGGCAAGCGGTTGGTAAACGCCATGCCGCCTGCCGACCGCGACATCGCCTTCGTTTTCCAATTCTACGCCCTTTACCCTCACCTCTCCGCTTACGACAACATCGCCTTCCCGCTGAAAGCGGCGCGACTGCCCAAAGCCGAAGTGGATCAGCGCGTGCATCAAGTTGCAGAGATGTTGAAGATCAACCATCTGTTGGACCGCAGGCCCAAGCGCCTCTCCTCCGGCGAGCAACAGCGGGTAGCGCTGGGACGCGCCATCGTCCGCCGCCCGCAGGTCTTTTTGCTGGACGAGCCGCTCACCAACATGGACGCCTCGCTGCGGGCCGACATGCGCGTGGAACTCAAGCACCTGCAGCAAGAGTTGGGAGTCACCACGCTCTACGTGACCCACGACCAGACTGAGGCAATGGTGATGGGACAAAAGGTCGCCGTGATGGATGCTGGCAAGTTGCAGCAGGTGGGCACACCTTTGGAAGTCTACAATCATCCCGCCACACTCTTTGTGGCCGGATTCATCGGTTCGCCGCCCATGAATATTCTCGACGTCACCCTGGAGGCAGGCCCCTCCCTGGTCAATTCCGACGGCGCGTTCCGCCTGCCGGTGGACACTGCACTCGCGGAAAAGTGCCCGCCACGGACGCCGCTCAAGATGGGGATCCGTTCTGAAGACCTGCATATCACTTCAGACCCCACGGCGGGTGACATGCCTGCTGAGGTCTACGTGGTCGAACCCCTGGGCGACGAGACGATCTATAGCCTGCGCTTCGCCGGAAATCACTTGATGTTGGCGAAAGCGCCCCCCACGCTCGATCTGAAGGTGGGGGATAAGGTGGGAGTGAGATTCGAGCGGTCACGTCTGCATATATTCGACGTGGCAACTGGTAAGGCGCTGAGGTAGCTATGGCCCAACTGGAAATCGAGCATCTGACGAAACGCTTCGGCTCCATCACGGCGGTGCACGATCTGACGCTGGAAGTCGCCGACGGGGAGTTCCTGGTGCTGCTCGGCCCGAACGGAGCCGGCAAGACCACCACGTTGCGCTGCGTCGCCGGGCTGGAAAAGCCCGACGCGGGACATATCAAGATGGAGGACCAGCTGGTAGATGGGATGTCTCCGGCAGCGCGTAACGTGGCCTTTGTGTTTCAGAACTATGCGCTCTACCCGCGTAAGACGGTTTTCCAGAACATCGCCTTTCCGCTGGAGGCACACAGATATCCCAGAGAGGAAATCCGTCAGCGTGTCCACCAGGTGGCCGACCTGTTGCACATCACGCACCTGCTCGACCGACGGCCTGCGCAGCTTTCCGGCGGCGAGCAACAACGCGTGGCGCTTGGGCGTGCGCTGGTACGCCAGGCCCGCATTTACCTGATGGACGAGCCGCTGACCAACCTGGATTTCAAGCTGCGCGTGGAGATGCGCACCGAGTTCAAACGGCTACACGAGGAGTTCCGTTATACGCTCCTTTACGTGACCAATGATCAGACCGAGGCGATGGCGCTGGCCGATCGGATTGCTGTGCTGCACCGTGGACATCTACAACAGGTCGGTTCGCCGGGCGAGGTGTACGACCACCCGGTCAATCTCTTCGTCGCCACGTTCATCGGCTTCCCACGTATGAACTTACTCGATTGCGCGCTCTCCACGGACGGCCCCGCACGATTGTGTGCGCAGGATGGCGCCTGGGCCATCCCCGCACCCGATCGTGTGCGCGAAGCAGTGCGCCGCGTCGGGCGCGAGCGGGTGATCCTGGGCATCCGCCCGGAGGATCTGACGCCGGCGTTTGAAGAGCAACCCGCCAGCCTGGCAGGCCGGGTCTTCGTCATCGAACCGTTGGGCGATCGGACGATCGTGGACGTGCAGGTGGGCGGCGTGACCGTCAGGGTCAAAGCGCACGCCGAGATCAGGGTAGATGTAGGGCAACCTATCTGGCTTGTCCCCAACCTGAACCGGCTGCATGTGTTCGACCCACAGACAGGGCGGGCACTCTGACGAGGAGGAGCAATGAGCGAGCGTCTCCATTCATTCCTGACCCGGTGTACCATTGTGGGGATGTTTGTTGGGATCGTCGGTATGATCCAGCCGCTGACCGTCCTCTTGTTTAAGGTTGGTTTCTTGATCCTCTTCTATTCGACGCTGGCTTACATCGTCCTTTCGCACATCACGCCGCGCCGCCAGGAACCTTCCCCTGCTGCCGGGCAGCCGGAGTTCATGCCTTAGCCTTCGCCATGGATGGTGACAGCACAGTTGAATTCGTCGGCGACAGATGAAATCGCTACTCCTCTCCGACATCCACGCCAACCTGCCGGCCCTGGAAGCCATTCTGGAGGGCGAGCGCACGTGGGATGAAGTCATTTGCCTGGGCGATGCGATCGTGGCAGGGCCATTCCCCGACGAGGTGCTCTCGCTTCTGAGGCGTCTGGACGCCATCAGTGTACTGGGCAACCACGACCGCGAGGTACTGGAGATAGACGTGACCGCGCCGGCTGCTGATGCGCACTGGGCCTGGATCCAGTGGACGCGGCGGCAATTATCGTTCTCTAACTACCGGTTCCTGACCACCCTCCCGGAGACGCGCGTGCTGGAACGTCAGGGGGTGACCATGCGGCTCATACACGGCGACCTTCCGCCCGAATGGGGTGGGAGGTTATGGCCCGATTCCGCACCGGAAGTGTTCGCCTGGCTGGCGTGTCGCTACCCGCAGCCGTATATCCTGTTCGGCCACTCGCACGTCCAGTTCCGGCACACATCCGGCGCGACAACGTTCGTCAACCCCGGCACCGTCGGTGCGCCGTATCTGGGCCAGGCAGTGATTTGCTATGGGGTGCTGGAGGATGGACAGTTCGACCTGCGAGTGACGACCTACGATACGGAAAAGACCTGCCGCGCATTGGATGAGCGCGCACCGTTCGACGACCGCGAGTTTGCCGAGGCGTGGAAGACGTGCTGGCGCACCGGCCGGCAGCCATCTTACTATCATATTCGGGATTACGCGCCGCTCATAGCGCGGGGGTACCGATGACCGGTTTGTAAGGAGTGGACAGTTGTCAGAACTGGATAAGAGTCGGGAAATTGAATTGCTTCGTCAAATGATCACGATCCGCGCATTCGAGGAGAAGGCGGAGCAACTGTACATGCTGGGCAAGGTGCACGGCACGATGCATCTCTCGATCGGCATGGAGGCTTCAGCGGTGGGGGCCATCGCCGCCTTGCGTCCCGATGACCTGATCCTGAGCACCCATCGCGGCCACGGCCATTGCATCGCCAAGGGTGCCGATCTTAACCGGATGATGGCCGAGTTCCTGGGTAAAGAGAACGGCTACTGCCGGGGACGGGGCGGTTCGATGCACATTGCTGATGTCAAGGGCGGTAACCTTGGGGCGAACGGTGTTGTGGGCGGCGGCATCGCCACGGCAATGGGCGTGGGCCTGGGGCTAAAGTTGCAAAAGCGCGAGCAGATCTGCCTGTGCTTCTTCGGCGACGGTGCGGCGAATCTGGGCTCTTTTCACGAATCATTGAATATGGCAGCAATTTGGAAACTGCCGGTGGTGTATGTCTGCGAGAATAATCAGTACGCCATGTCCTTCCCGGTCAAGAAGGCCTTTGCCATCGAGCGCATCTCCGACCGCGCAGCCGCCTACGGGATGCCGGGCGATACGGTGGACGGCAACGACGTGCTGGCAGTATATCGGGCGGTGAGCCGGGCGGTCGAGCGAGCGCGCGCAGGCGAGGGGCCATCGTTAATCGAAAACGTCACCTATCGCTGGCGGGGACATTCCAAGAGCGATGCCAATCGCTACCGGACGAAGGAGGAGATCGAAGCGTGGAAGGAAAAGTGTCCGATCAAACGCTTCCGTCAATATCTGATCGCAGCAGGTCGCCTGACCGAGGAGGAGGCCGCACGCATCGAGCGAGAGGCTTACGCCGCGATTGAAGCCGCCGTGGCCTTTGCCGAGGCCAGTCCGGAGCCGGCGTTGGAGACGATCGAAGAGGGGGTATACGCCTGATGCGCGAGATCACTTACCTGGAGGCCGTGCGCGAAGCGCTGTGGCAGGAGATGGAGCGCGACGAGCGCGTCTTTATCATCGGTGAAGACGTAGGTGTGTACGGCGGCGCATTCGGCGTGACGCTGGGAATGATCGAGCATTTCGGCCCGGAGCGGGTTATTGACACCCCCATCAGCGAGTACGGCATTGCCGGAGCGATCACCGGCGCGGCGCTCGTGGGGATGCGACCCGTAGGCGAGATCATGTTCATGGACTTTACCACGTTCGCCATGGAGCAGTTGGTAAACCAGGCAGCCAAGATGCGCTTTATGTTCGGTGGGACGATCGAAGTGCCCTTCGTGCTACGCACACCGGCGGGGTCAGGGACAGGAGCGGCAGCGCAGCATTCCCAGAGCCTGGAAGCCTGGTTCGTGCACGTGCCGGGCCTGAAAGTGGTGATGCCCAGCACTCCCTACGACGCCAAGGGGCTGTTGCTGGCCTCAATCCGCGATCCGAACCCGGTCATTTTCGTCGAGCACAAGTTGCTTTACAAGACCAGGGGGCCGGTGCCGGAGGAGCCATACACCATTCCTTTGGGCAGCGCGGAAGTCAAGCGCGAGGGGCGCGACCTGACCATCATCGCTACCTCGATTATGGTCAGGCGTGCGCTGGAGGCTGCGGAGCGGTTGACCCAGGAGGGAATCGAGGCGGAGGTGGTGGACCCACGCACGCTCAAGCCGCTGGACGAGGAGACGATTGTGCGTTCGGTGAGCAAGACCGGTCGGGTGCTGATAGTGCACGAGGCATGCAAAACCGGTGGCTACGGAGGGGAATTGACAGCGGTCATTGCCGGAAGCGAAGCGTTCGACTACCTGGACGCGCCCATCGTGCGGCTGGCCGGGCGGGACATCCCGATCCCCTACAATCGCACGCTGGAGTATCATACCGTGCCCCAGGTGGAAGACATTGTTGAGCAGGCGCGGCGGCTGGCGCGGGGGAGGGTGTGATGGCGATTCCCGTGATAATGCCCAAGTTGGAGATGGCGCAGGAGACGGCGACGGTCGTCGAATGGCTCAAGAAGGAAGGGGAAGAGGTCAAAAAAGGCGAGCCGCTGCTGACAGTAGAGACGGACAAGGTGACGCTGGACATCGAATCGCCGGCGACAGGTATCCTGGCGGGAGTGCAGGTGTCGCCAGGGCAGGTAGTGCCGGTGACAGAGGTGATCGCGTACATCCTTGCGCCAGGAGAGAGGCTGGACGAGTCGGCAAGTCGGCAAGTCAGCAGAGAGCCAATCGCGGCTGTCCCCCTGCCTCCCCCCTTCCCCGTCCCTCCGTCAGGCAAAGTGCGCGCTACGCCTGTCGCTCGCCGCATTGCCCGGGAGCGCGGCATAGACCTGGCGACGGTGACCGGCAGCGGCCCGCGCGGCCGCATCCAGGCGGCCGACGTGCGGGCGGCGGCTCTCACTTCCGTACCGTCTGCCGAGATCGGGGGAGTGGAGGGGAGGGTCGTACTGCTGGCTGGCATGCGGCGCACCATCGCCGAGCGGATGACCGCCAGTTATCAGACCGCGCCACACATCACCCTCACTGTGCGGGTGGATATGGCCGCGTTCGAGGCCATGCGGGCACAGCTCAACGCCAGGGCAGAGGCCTGGGGACAGCCGCGCGCTTCGGTCACGGCGCTGCTGGTCAAAGCAGTGGCCTGGGCGCTCAAGCGCCATCCCTGGCTCAACAGCATGTTACAAGAAGATGCGATCCACCTGCTGCCGCAGATCAACGTCGGCGTGGCGGTGGCGCTCGAAGAGGGGCTGATCGTGCCGGTGGTGCGCGAGGCCGACCGCAAGAGCGTGGCCGAGATCGCTGCCCAGGTGAACGACCTGGTGACGCGGGCGCGCGCGGGACGGCTGACGCCCGCGGATGTGGCCGGGGGGACGTTCACGCTCTCCAATCTGGGGCCGTTCGGCATCGAGCAGTTCAGCGCCATCATCAACCCACCACAGGCGGCGATCCTGGCGGTGGGCGCGATACAGGACGAGGCGGTCATAGCAGCGGGGCAGGTCGTCGTGCGCCCGGTGGTGCGCATGACGCTCTCCGCCGACCACCGCATCGTAGATGGAGCTACCGCGGCGCGTTTCCTGGCCGACCTGCGGGAAGCGTTAGAGGCGCCGACGCTGCTCTTGTGGTAGGTGTGACCGGGCATCGAGCGGTGAGTAGACCGGTCATTGCTCGCGCCGGTTTAAAAGAGTCGGTGTCAGTTAGGCGTGTAAAGAAATTTCACATAAGGGCCTATCCGAAAAACGTAACTGACGCATACCTATGCGTCGGAATAAGCGGCATAGGGATGCCGCCTGGTAACTTGTATGCCCCCAGCATGATACGCAGTATGCCCCCAGCGTGATACGCTCACCATTTCCGTGAGCCTGAGTGTGCATCACTTTTTGCGCGAGATGGGACGACTGCTCGCAGTTTCCTGCAGAGACCGTGGTGGGTGCCCGTCATATTTTTGCATCCGCTGGCTCGGGCCGGTCTTCAGACCACGCCCGACGCCGCACGACCGGCCACAATGTAGGGCAACTGCGAGCAGTTGCCCTACAACTGA
>DAOTYA010000189.1:0-17982 GCA_034435075.1 Anaerolineae bacterium | reverse complement strand
TCGAAGGCCATCTGAGCCATTTGCGGGTGTCTCAGTGTAGCCAGCGTTTGCAGTATCTGCCTCGTGCGGACTGTGGTCCGCACGGCACTGCATGGGCAGGCTGAATAGTTACGGCGCAGATAGACCCGACGCTGCGGATCAATTGCTCAGCGATCTTTCGACCGCGCGGTTCGCGCATCATCGAATCCGTATCTTCCCAAACCAGGTCGGAGAGGAACAATGCCTTAGGGTACACCTGGAAGTTCCATAAAGGATCCCGTTTTATGCTCTCCGGCACCTGCGCCAACCACTCCTCACAACTAAACCCTTCCATCTCGCCTCCTCCTCTCCTGCCTCCTGCCTCTTGCCTCCTGCCTCCTGCCTCCTGCTTCTTGCTTCTTGCCTCTTGCCTCTTCCCTAACTCTCCAACAGCGTCAGATGACGCTTCAAGTGTGCCTCAAGGTGCGCGTAGTAGGCTTCTTCGTGGGCGCGCAGCGTTGCCAGCAGGCGCTCGCCAAAGCGATCCAGCACCGAGCCGAAGGTCACGTGCAGCACCTGCCGGGCGTCGAACTGCTCAAACAGGCCCAGGAGCGCAGCGTCGTCCAGACTTTTGGGGGCGGGCACCCGCGTCAACCGCGCCGAAACGTGGTAGGAGGCGCGATCGGTCCGGTAGCGCGTGCGGGCGAAGGCCAGAATCTCGCGGAAAAAGCCCGGGTCCAGCTGGGCAACCGTCCGCAGCGCCTCCAGGTAACTCGTCCCGGCGGTCTTGACGTGCACCAATCCCCTGCTCAATCGCGCGACGATGGGGTAGACGGTGAGTTTATCGGAGCCGGAGTGTAGGCTGATCTTGTACGGCCCCAGTGCCTGTGCGATGGCAACGTGGCGGGCAAACTCGGCAGCGAACGTATCGGGATCGCCGAGATAGTCAATGCCTTTCTCAAAGCGGCCCACGAAGCGCGGGGCCAGGCTCACCCAACGCACTCCCAATCTTTTCAACTCGCTGGCGATGTACCAGTGCTCCTCCGGAGAGGTGGGCGTATCTGTCTCGTCTACCGAGATCTCCAACTCGAACCGGTCTCTGCCCACGCGTCCGGCGATGTGGCGGTACATCTGGACTGTGTGCACGATAGCCCATCCGTATTTGGCCGCCGCGCGATACAGCCGCGGACGGTCAAAGGTGAGCGCAAAGTCTCCCAGATCAAAAGAACGCCCTACGTAGCGACGTTCCATATCCTCTGGCATGTCCTCCAGCGTATACCAGGGCAACGCCATAACCTTCTCAGTGACCGCAGCAGGGCTGGCAGTATTAACAGCGTGATCCACGTACTCGCCGGGGTCCACTGTATAGAGTGTATAACCGGCAGCGGCGAAGGCGTCCACGTCCTCTGGTGTCTTGAGATGATCGGCGTCAGCGCCCCACAGGCCACGCCAGCCCTCCTGGAAGAGTCCCCACATGGCATCATCGAGCACCTGCTGCGGGGTGCGCCTGGTGCGTGCGTTTTCGCGCACCGATTGTTGGGCAAAAATCGGGGCGATATGGGGCAGGCTTTCGAGCCTGCCACGGCCTGGAAAGGCTGTCCCACTGCTAACAGTCTGTAAGGGCTGTCCCATTGCCGACAGCCTGGAAAGGCTGTCCCACCCCCGCAGCGCCCGCACGTGTCCCGGGGTCGCCAACCCCAGCCGGTCGCCGAAGCCAAAGGAGGGCTGCAGGCCCAGCAGCGTGGGACGCAGCCAGGGGAGCCGCGCCCGCAACGCGGCGGCGTTGGCCGGTGTGAGCGGACAGATCAGCGCGTCGCCCTGCCGCTCGCCTTCAAAGCCCTGCACGTTCCCCCGAACGACCAGGACCTTACGGTCACTGGCAGAACGGGCCAGGGCGTACCAGGTACCGTCAACCTCAACCAGGGACTGGGGATAGATTTCGGTCATTGTCCTCAACCTCGCAGGTGTGCATCTGCAAAATCCAGGTAGCGTTCCCAATCATACTCCGTCACGTCGTGCCAGCCGGGGCGAATGTGATAACCGATGGTGCTCATCACCGGCTGGTTAAGCCCGGGCATCTCGTCGGCGGCCAGCCCATCGGTACCCAGCAGCCGGTATACCGCATCCGCGTGCCGGGCGGACAGGAACTCGCCGCGCGGGTCGGCCCACAGGTCCTCCGCTGCGCTGGCGACATAGACCGGGCGCGGCGCGATCAACGCCAGCAACATGTGCTGATCCACCGGCAGGTCGTCCTCACGGTCGTTGTACTGCTTGAAATTCTCGCAGAACCAGTGCGGGAACACGGTGTTGATCGCTCTGACCGTCTCGCCGAACCTGCGACGTGAGAGGGCCGCCCCGCCGCAGCCGGAGTTGTTCGAGATCACCAGCGCGAACCGCGTATCCTGTGCCCCGGCCCACAGCGCAGTCTTGCCCAGCCGCGAATGTCCCATCACCGCCACGCGCCTGTGATCAATGTCATCGTCAGTCTCGAAGTAATCCATCGCCCGGCTCAGTCCCCAGGCCCAGGCGCCGATGGCGCCCCACTCGTCCGGAGCGGGCCGCGATTGCCCTGGCCGGTAGAACAGGGGATGCACGCCGTTCTGGAAGCCATCGTCGAAATCGGGGTCCAGGTCGCCGTAGTAGATGGTCGCCAGGCCGTACCCGCGCTCCAGGATGCGCTCAACCGGCCAGTTGCGGGCACAGGTGCCTCGCGAGGCTTCTGTGGCGCGGTGATTCATTACATGACACTCCTGACTGTCCGGCATCCATTGGGTTGAAAGCGTGATGCCTGGGTCGGGGTGGATCGTGTGATTGCCGAAAAAGTTCAAACCAACAAAGGCCGGCGTGGGCCTGGGATGGCCATTGGGCAGGTAGATGAGGATGTCCATGCGAGGGCCGTCCTCTGCGCCCGTGAAATAGACCGACACCTCCTTGCGGGTGGCTTTTCCACCGAGCGCCACCTCATCCACCGAGGTCACGCGAAAGGTCATCCCCGGCGGACGTCCCGGCGCCCGGCCGTAGACGTGTTGCTCGAAGAGGCGCAGGATTTCGGGCCGGCGCCGCGCAAACCAGGTGTGGGCATCCGTCACCCTCGTCCCGTCGGAGAGGAGCAGCGGGTCGGGGAGGGTATATTCGGGCACCTGCGATTCGTCGTAGTGGATGTATATGGGCGACTCTTCCATTTGTCTCTCCGTGAAGCGATATGCTCGTTTTGGCAGTACCGCAAAACTTGCTATCTGATTTGACATCAGGGGCATTTATGGCATTATAGCTCCATCTTGTTTAAGGAGGAAGCGTACCATGAGAACCCCACGAGCGGTTTGTTCAAAAACGCCGATTGTGTACAGTTGTGAACTCAAAGTCTGTCCAGAGTGCCAGAGGCCGTTGAAGGTAGCCTACACCAGTGGGGCTAAAACAGTGCAGACCATGGCTGGCGTCTGGACGATCGCGCACCAACCACGATACTGCCCGGCCTCGGATTGTACCAGGCACAATGTGCTGTGCAAGTCTGCGCAGTGGCAGCAGATTGCGCCATCTCATTGCACCTACGGCTACGATGTGATCGCCCAGATCGGCTGGTTGCGCCAGACGCACTACCAGCGGTTCGAGGCGATTCATGCGGTTTTGCAGCCTCGTCTTCAGATCAGTGAGTCGGAGGTGCGTCATCTTTATCACGAGCGGTACTTGCCCCTGCTGGCCTGCCACGAGAGAGCACACCTCGACCTGTTGCGAGCGATGTCGGCGCAGAGCGGGTTGATCCTGAGCCTGGATGGATTGTGCCCTGAGGGGGGCGAGCCGCAGTTGTGGGTGGTGCGGGAATTGCAGACCGGCCTGACGTTGCGCAGCGGCTGGTTGAGTCAGCAAGATGAGACCACCTTCATCAACTTCCTCCAGCCCATCGGCGATTTGGGCTTGTATGTGGTCGCTGTGATGAGCGACAAGCAGCGGGGGCTGGAAGCGGCTGTGCCGGTGGTATTTCCACAGGCCAAACACGCTTTCTGCCAGATGCATTACCTCAAGAATGTGGCTGAGCCTGTGGCTGACGAAGACGAAGCGATGAAAGTCGCCTTGCGCAAGGAAGTGCGGAGCACGGTGGGAGACTTGATTCGGCAGGAAAAAGTCGAAAAACCAGGCGTTCTGACCGTCACGGGTTTGGTGCCCACGCCTGTGGAAGAGCAAGCCAGACCCAAAGACGATACTTCCTCTCCAACCCCGCAAGACCCCGTAGCCGCCGAACAGGAAGCGATTGTGCAAGACCTCCTGCGCCGTGTGCGCTACCTGCTTACGCTCAAGGGACGTCCGCCATTCCGCCTGGCCGGTCTTGAGATGTTTGAACGGCTCAGTGAAGTGAAGACGTGCCTGGATATCTTGATGAACCATCGTAGCGATGCGCGCCTGGCGGCCCTGCAACGGGGACTGCATGATGCGCTCCGGTCTATCCAGTCCGATTACACCGAGTTGCGTCAAGCGGCTGACTGGCTGCAGCACATCGCCGACCTGCTGGATCCCGAGGGCAAGCCCAACCGGTCTGGTGCAGAGGTGAAACAGGCGCTGTTTGCCTACCTGGAGGAGATCCAACCGCAGAGCCAATCTTCGCCTCGTCTGAGCCGATTTTACCAACGCATCCTCCAAACCTCACTCAACTACGCGGCGGGATTGTTTCACTGCTATGACGTGCCTGGCTTGCCCCGCACCAACAACGGCCGCGAGAGCGAGTTCCGGGACCTGAACCGTCGCTTGCTCTCCACGACGGGACAAAGGGGCCTGGTGAAACGCCTCATCCAGCGCGAAGGGGCCTGGGAGATGATCCCTCGTCCTGACTCCCTTCGTGACACCATCAATGCCTTGTCACGAGTGGACCCGGAGGAGTTTTCCCGCGAACGGCAACGCATCCGCGATCACCGCAGCCGATTCCGACTGCACACTCGTTCCGCCAAGCGATCCCAGGCCCAACTCCAGAAACTGGCACAGCGATGGAAAGCGCTCCCGCTAATCAACAGCCCATAGCAACTTTTGCGGTATTGCTCGTTTTGTAAGGCCGCGGACAGGCTGAAAGCCCGGACAGGCTGAAAGCCCGGACAGGCTGAAAGCCTGTCCTACTTGTTGAACCGATATGCTCGCTTTGCCAGGCCGTAGGCCAGTTCCCACACCATCTCCCGCGCCGCGTCCATGCTCACGATGCCCCGCGCGACCAATCCGGCGACCCAATCGGCGCTGGCGCGGCGCCAGACGTCGTGGCGGGCCGGGATGGAAGGGAAAGCGCGCGTGTCATCGTTAAAGCCCACCGTGTTGTAGATTCCCGCTGTCTCCATCACCTGGTCAAAGTAGCGCCGCATCCCGTTGAGGCTATCGTGGAACCACCAGGGCGGCCCCAGTTTCAGCGCCGGGTAGTGGCCGGCGAGCGGGGCCAGTTCGCGGGCGTAGGCCGACTCGTCGAGCGTGAAGACGATGAGCGTGAGGCGCGGGTCGTTGCCGTACTTGTTTAACAGCGGGCGCAGGTTATGGGTGAACTCGCTGCGCTCTGGAATGTCGCAGCCCTTGTCGGGGCCGAACCGCTCAAAGACGAGGGGATTGTGATTGCGCACTGCACCGACGTGGAACTGCATCACCAGCCCATCCTCGATGCTCATCCGCGCGAACTCCATCATCATATGCGCGGTGAAGCGGTGAGCGTCCTCCGGCGTAGCCTCTCCGCGCAGCGCCCGCTGGAAAATCGCATCCGCCTCGGCGGGGGTCAACTCCGCCGTGTACGCCGATTGCGCCGCGTGGTCGGTCGCCGTCGCGCCCATCCGCTTGAAGAAGACACGGCGCTCCTCCAACGCGCGGATGAAGGTGGGGTAGGAATGGATGGCGACGCCGCTGGCCTGGCTCAGCGCGTCAATGTTCCGCTGCCAGCCAGGCGTGAGCAGATTGACGACGGCGTCGGGGCGGAAGGTGGGGCGCACATCGCCGCGCCAGCCGGAGGCGCGGATGGCCTGGTGTGCCTCCAGCGGATCGGCGGCCCCGTCGGTCGTGCAGAGCACCTCGATGTTGAAGCGCTCGAAGAGGGCGCGTGGGCGGAATTCGGGCTGCGCCAGCCTTTCGGCGATCTGATCGTAAATCGCCTGGGCCGTCTCGCCGGACAGTTCCTCCTCGACGCCGAACACCTCGATCAACTCCTGGGTCAGCCAGATGCCGGTGGGTGTGCCGCGGAAGAGGTAAAAGTGTTCGGCAAAGGTCTGCCAGATTTTGCGATGGTCTGTCTCCACGGGGCCGCCGTCTATCCGGGGCACGCCCAGGGATTCAAGCGGCACCCCCTGCGAGTAGAGCATGCGGAAGACATAGTGGTCGGGGATGATGAGCAGATCGGCGGGGCTGCCGAAGGAGGCGTTGGGGTCGGCGAAGAGGCGGGGGTCTACGTGACCATGCGGGCAGATGAGCGGCAGATGCGCAGCAGATTCGTACAGTTCTCGCGCCAGGCGGCGCCGGGTGGGATCGGGATCGAAATAGCGATCCGGGTCCAGATACCATTTCCGCGTCATGCTGACACCTCAGGTATTCACTGCTCGGAGGTGCACGTCGGCTTATGCTGTGGCGATCCGGCACTGTCAATCCGCACGCACTCTTTCCTGACGTGACAGGTTTGCACTCCCAAACATTACTGCGAGGGCAATTGCCACGAAGCAATACAGGATTGCCAGGGCCTGAACGGAAACCCCCGGTATCAACACGCCGGCCGTGTTCAGCACAACGTGAAAAAGTGCCACAAGCAGGATACTTCCTCCGGTACTGTTATAAAGCCAGGTATAGACGAAAGCTCCTGCCACCGTGCCGATAAACCAGGGGAGGAAGGGATACCCGGACATTGGGTTGTCCGCCCAAAAGAAAAGCGGTAAATGCCACAGTCCCCACATAATACCAACGATGAGTGTGGCCAGCAGGGCATTGTATCGCTTCTGCAGATGTGGTAACGCGAAGCCACGCCACCCGACTTCTTCCCACGGATTTGAGAACAGGGACATCACAAAAGCGGCGATGACAGAGGGTAGCGGATCGGCTTGAGGCTCTATCTGTGTTGCTGACAGGCCGGCCAGTTGTGTTATGATCCGTCCTGCGATGAGAATGGCAACGGGCCCGGCAACTGCTACCACGTACCAGATGAGACCAACGCGCCACTGGACAAGAGCCTTTAGCAGCTCCTGAACTCTTCTGCTGCCGTACAACACCCGTGTCACAACGATCGCCGCCAGGGCAGGACCAACCGCGGACAGAATAAGGAGTATCTGAAAATAGGGGGCATCAAATGGAGCTATGCCATGTGACCCCAAAGCTCCGGGAATCCAGCCGAGCCATGACAAGCCAAAGGCCAGTATGTAAAACCAGACGACAGGGTATTTTCTCATTGCACTCCTCCGTGGGCATCTTTATGCTGAACCTCTCCACGTCAGAAACTCTGATTGCCGCGCGCGATGGCATCCTTCTTCAAAACTCCCACGAACGGCAGGTTGCGGTACTGTTCGTGGTAGTCAAGTCCGTACCCGACGACGAACTTGTCCGGCAGCACAAAACCGGTGTAATCAATGCGCAGATCGAAAAGGCGAACGCGTGGCTTGTCGAACAGCACACAGACACGCAGGCTCGCCGGCCTTCTGGTGCTCAAACTGCGCAGGATATAACGCAGCGTCAGACCGGTATCTATCACATCCTCTACAAACAGCACATGCCGCCCCTCGATACACACCTCCAGGTCCTTGGTGAAACGCACCACACCCCGATCTCGCGAGGTGGGATCGTAGCTGGTGATGCCGATAAAGTCAACGCCGATGGGGATCGTGATCGCCCGCACCAGGTCTGCCATGAAAACGAAGACTCCCCGCAGTACCCCTACCAGCAGCGGATTCTTACCGGCGTAATCAGCCGAGATCTGTGCGCCCAGCTCAGCCACGCGCGCTTTCAATTCCTCAGGCGTTATCAGTATCTCGGCGATGTCCTCCATCAAATTGTCACTCTGCATCGTTATTCTCGTCGTTCTCGTGGTAGTCCGCAGTCCGTAGTCCACAGTCCACAGATCAAACTGTCACTCTACGTTTGATGTGAAATGTTATGCACTGACGGTGTGGGTCAGCACGTCAGTTAAAGGGTCAGAGGTGACTGTCACCTGCCTTGACGCCTGACATTTGCGAGCATCGTCTGGTACGACACAGGTGTTTGATCGCCCCCTGGCCTTATAGGTGACAGTCACCTTGGACACTGAAGGCGAGAATGTCGAATCAATCATTTCACATCAAACGCACTATGCATTGTTATTCTCGTCGTTCTCCTCTTCTACTGGCTCCACTGTATCAGAAGGGCGAAGCCGGGGCAGCGGTCCCTCCTCAAATAACTTGTACTTGATGCTGAGATTCTCCACATCCCGCCGGTAGATGAGTTTACACCTGACCTCCGGGTACAGCTCACGCAGCAGCCGCAGCTTGCGGTTCTTTTTGGTGACCAGTTCCTGCTTCATCGTGGTCAGCTCGATGAAAATATCATCCTCCACCAGATAGAAATCCGGTGTAAAGGCTGTGATAACATTGCCCTCTTCATCCCACTCCAGAGGAAAGGTGACCGGCTCATATTGCCACGGAATGCCGTAGAAATCCAGCAGCCTGGCAAAAGCTTCCTCGGCAGGATGTGAGAAGACAATGGGTCCTTCACGCTGATTGATGATCGGCTGTGGCTTTTCAGGGCGGCCGGAGTGTTTCTGATTCGGCGAAGGTCCTTCCGTTGTGCTCCCCATACACCTCCCCCGGGCGCCCCATCACCTCAGCACTATCGGCAGGTAAACGGTACGTGGTCGCACGGTCACATTCCTCGACACGGCAAAGCCCTCGGTGCAGGGATTGGTGACAGTCATCGTCACCGGGTACGTCCGCACCACTACGGTCAGCGGGAAAGTGTGTACGACGGGATTACCCTGCTGCACCAGTGAGCCATCGCCAAAGTTCCACGAGAAGGTGAGTGGCAACGTACCTGTGGCCCAGCCGTGGAAAGTGACTTCCTCACCTACAAGTGGCCCGACCGGGTCAAAACTGAAGCCGGCGCTCGAGATCATGGTACAACCCACCGTTGTCAGATCATAGGCCGTATCCTGCCCGACGACCTTACCCGTCGCGGTGAGCACTGTGGTTTCGCGTGTACCGCTTACGGCAGCAGAAGGCACATTTACCGTCACCGTCACCTGTGTCACGCCGGTGTAGGGAGCAAGCTGCGCGGTCACCAGGGGCATAACTGTTGCCCACTGCTGAGAGGAGGAAAAAGTGATCGTCACCGTCTGGGTCACGTTGGCCGTGTTCGTTACCGTGTGTATGTACACGATTTGCTCGCCGGGGAGGGCAGTGCGTGTCCGGCCGGCGCTCAGCTCCACACCGCCGGACATCCCCACGGTGGTCAGGTTTTCGGCACTATCCTGCCCGACGATACCCCCCGTTACGGTGAGCACAGTGCTTTCGGTCGCGCCACTTATGGCGGTAGACGGCACGTTAACCGTCACCGTCACCTGTGTCACACCGTTGTAAGGCTTGAGCTGCGCGGTCACTGTGGGCACGACCGTCGCCCACTGCTGGGAGGATGTAACAGTGACAGTCACCGTCTGGGTCACGTTGGCCGTGTTCGTTACCGTGTGTATGTACACGATTTGCTCGCCGGGGAGGGCAGTGCGTGTCCGGCCGGCGCTCAGCTCCACACCGCCGACCACCCCAACTGCCACGGATACCGGTGTCCCTGTGGCGCTGAGGCCTTCGGCGCAACTGACGCCGTAATCCCCGTTCACGATAAGCGAGCCGTACTCCAGGTCCGGCTGTGCCTGCACGGTTAAGGTCACCACCAGGCGCTGGCCTGCTGCAAGCGCCCCCGTCGTCCAGGTTACCACCCCTGTGGCAGCGTTATAACCGCATGTTTCGGCGCCATAGCAGGCGATGTAGGTGATCCGGGCCGGCAGTACATCGCTGATAATCAGGCCTGTCGCCTCGCCAGGCCCGGCGTTGGAGACGACCAGTGTATAGCTCAACAGGTTCCCCGGGAACACCGGTGCAGGCTCCGCCGTCTTGCTGATGCTCAGGCCGGGCGGTCCTTTGACCGTAGCGGTCACGGCAGCCGTGTCGTAAGCGCCATCGGCGCTCCGTGCTTCTACCCGGTTGACTATCGCGCCATCGTATCCTGTCTCCGCAGTGATGACGAAGGTATGTGTCCACACACCACCCGGGGCGTGGAGCAACGCCGTCCAGGTCAGCCACCCCGTCGGAGTGACATGAGCAGGCAGCAGGTCGGTGATGACGACGCTGAGGTCCACGTTACCTGTGTTGGTGACATAGAGCGTGCAGGTGAGCGGCACACCATCGCGCACGATGGTGGGCGTCACCTGCTTGGCAACGCGCAACGCCGGCGAGACGCGGGCTGTGGTGGTGGCGACATGGGTGGCCGACGCCCCTTCGGCAGCGTTGACTTCGACAAGGTTGGTAAGCGTACCGCTGTAACTCCACGCCACAGTGACGACGACGCTCTCCGTCCAGACACCGCCGGGCGCGGGCAGGATCGCTGTCCAGGTGAGTGTGCCTGCGGGGTATACCTGCACAGGCAATGTGTCGGTGATGATAACGTGTAGCTCCGTGTTGCCCGTGTTGGTAACATACAGTGTATAAGTCAGTGCGGAGCCGGCCTGGACCGGGTCGGGGTAAGCAAGCTTGGCGACAACCACAGCCGGCGTTACGCGAGCCTGGGCAGTGTGGGTGTAAGCGCCGTAGGCTCCCTCCAGTGTGGTGACCTGCACCACATTGGTCAGGGTGTCGCTGTAACTCCATGCCACCTGAGCGGCAAAGGAGGTGCTCCACACTTCCCCGGCCAGGATGGTGGGTGTCCAGATAAGTGTCTGGGTGGTGGTGAGCTGTTCTGGCAGTTTATCAACCACGGCAGCGTGCAGGGTGAAGTCGCCGGTGTTGGTCAGATAGATCGTGTAGGTGATAGGCGCGCCAGCTTCCACCGGGTCAGGGCTGGCATACTTCACCACATTCAGCTCTACGCGCAACTCATCTGCTCCAAGATCGTATCCCTGGCCGGCCGGGCGCATATCTCCGTCAACATCCTCCCGCAGCCCGGCATCAACGCCCCGGTCCACAGCATCGCTTTCAGTGGTGAGGTGATAGTCCATGCCGGCCGGGTAAACGAAGGCCGGCTCGCCGAAGTGGTCGTTGCTTCTCAAGACGTTGCCGGTTGCGGGCGTGGCATTGTTATGCCACAGTGTGGATGTGAGCACTGCAGCGCCGCCCGTGGCCTCGATCCCCACCGTGTGGGTCGAGAAGATGGTGTTAACGAAGGTGGCCGTACCTCCTGCAACCAGTGCTCCGTGGGCGCCGTTCACGGCGAAGGTGGTGTGACGGAGCAGGCCATCGCTCCCACCGGTGGCCCGCATTCCCCCACTGTTCCTGGCAATGATGGCGTTATCCACACGATATGTGCTTTCGTCAACTGATACGCCGTAATCGCCGTTGCTGAGGATCCATGACCGGGCCAGCGCCAGTGCGCCATCGGTAACCCTGATTCCGTTGAGAGCGTTGCCGTAAATGTGGCAACGACTTATCACCACCGTCGCGCCGCTGGCCGAAACACCGCCGATGCCGTTTGTGATGCGGAGATCGGCCAGTGTCACCGTATCGGTCGGCGCGCCGGCGACCACGACGACCGTGTAAGCACCTCCGCCGTTCAACGTCGTAGTGTAGGCAGCAGCATTGTGAGACCATAGCGGCAACGTTGTGGTGAAGCCCCCTCTCAGGGCAAGGCCTTTATGCTCGACGCGGGCCACCGCACCGGTAGCCGTATAGACCCCCATCGCTATGTAGACCGGATCGCCTTCCAGCGCCTGATCCACCGCCCGCTGTACCGTGCGGCAGGGACGATATGGACTCAGGCAGCCGTTATACGGAGCGTCGCTACCGGTGGTGGCCACGTAGCGGATACCGGGCCTGGGTGCCACGCTCACGGTGACCGCATCGGTCGCGTCCATATTGACCCACCCGACGTTGGTGATGAGCGTGCCGGCCGCAAGCCAGTCGGTGACCTGCGCTGTGAAGGTGATGACAGCGGTGCCGGTGATCATCCGGCCACTCCAGGTGATGCGGCAGGGGTCCTTCTCGTACCGGCCGCTGCCGGTGATCCAGCCGTCCCATTCAAGCTCTCCCTCTGTACAATCCAGGAAGGGGTGCAGTGTGTCGGTGATGACGATGTCGGAGCGGGCAGCGCCGGTGTTGGTCACCACGATGGTGCAGGTCAAAATTTCGCCGGGCATCACCGTCTCCGGCGTCGCGTATTTGGCCGCTTCCAGACCGTACTCATAGGCGCCGATGTCGTAGCCGCTGAACAGCGGCCGACGGTTCCCCTCCCGGTCCTGGCTCACTGCGGTGTGGGGGTCTGCGGCATCTATACAGGGCGAATCCTTTAACAGGCGCAGGTCTCCTGTGGCAGCAGAGAGGAAGCGGGGATCGGCGTAGAGGTTGTGTCCTCCGACGATGACGCCTGTGCCGGTGTAGTGGGTGGGCGTATTGCCCCACCATGCGCTGTAGTCGAGCGCAGAGGTGCCACCGGCCATATAGAGGCCGTAACCGCTGTGGCGGGCCATGATAGTGTTGCTCACGCTCAGGCTGCCGCCGACGACGTAGATGCCACCACCCAGCAGCGCGGAGTTGCTGTAGAACGTGTTGTTCCACACCTCAGGTGTGCCCTCGGCCAGGTGCAGTCCTCCACCCACCCAATCGGCTACATTGCCGTACACGACGTTGTTCCACACCCGGGGGCTGCCACCGGCCAGGTAAAGCCCGGCCCCCTCGGCAGCACGGTTATCATAAACGGTGTTGCGCTCCAATACCGGGCTCTCCTCGCCAGCGTAGTAGATGCCGCCGCCTTGCCCCTCGAAGCCGATGGCAGTGTTATCGTGGATGAAGTTATCGCGCACCGTCGGCCGGGCGCCGGCAGCGATGTACAGCCCCGCACCCGGGCCCTCCACGCGCCCATTCCGCAGATGAAATCCCTCCAGGGTGGGGGAGATGACGCCGCCAATGCTGACGACGCGCCCCTGTCCCCGTGCGTCCAGCACTGTGGGGTGGGCAACCGGGTCGCGCTCACTCCAGTCGCCGGCCATGTGGCCACCGATCAGCGCCACCGATTTGTAGATGCTGATCACCTCCCCGGCGCCCACAGCGCCATAGTATACGCCTTCGGCCACCAGGATGGAATCACCCGGGGTGGCCTGGTCCACAGCGTGCTGCGGCGTGGCACACGGACCGTAATCCAGCCGCGTGCAGTTGTTGTACAGGTCGCTTCCATAAGGTGCAACGTAGCGTGTACCGGCAATGGACCTGACGGTAGTGTAGTCCACAACGACTGCCTGTCCCTCAGGGAACACAGCGATCACCTCAGTCGCCTCCGTCTCATCGGAAGCAGCGTGTTCTGGTATGTGCACCTGTACAACGATGGTGGCGGCCTCTCCCGGACCCAGCGGCCCTGCAATGCCTGCAGGAGGCTCGATTATCTCCGCGTAGCCGAACAGGCTGTGGGTGGCAAGATCAAAAGTGAGCGTGTAATTGCCCGTGTTGGTCAGAGTGTGGGTGTAGACGACCACATCACCCGGGTAGGCGTAAGTATGATAGGAAGGCTGGATTACAGCGCCGGGCAGGTAAGGCACCGTCATGGTGTTAACGGCCGAAGCACGAATGGGCGGGTAATTCACGGAGCGGGCTGTGACAAGCATCAAAGCCCTGGTGCCGCTGATCAACCCGGCCGGGACGTCAACCGTTGCCACCACCGGCACGCCGGATCCGGGCGGCAGGGTATAGACCATTGTCGGAGCTACGGAGGCACTCCATCCAACCCCGGCGGAGTAGGCCAGCGTGTATTCAAGCGCATACGTGTCGGTGAAGAGACCGTCGTTCTCAAGTACGTGGTTGTAAACAACGGAGGTGCCGGGTATCACGAGGTCCTCGTGGTCAGGATAGAGCCTCACGTGGGGGCGGAGCACGGTGGTGGTCAGCACTGCTACATCCTTCGAGAGGCAGTCCTCGAGCGTCTCTGCCTTTATCCGTGTCACGTCTGTAGCCCTGATCACATCGAGTGGGATCTCCATCCTCACATAGACGCTCTCGACCTGCCCATGCGTCATTGTAAGGTAGTCCGGCGTGATGACCGTGTCCCAGCCCTGGGTACTCCTGTCAACCGAGACGCGCACCTGGCTTCGCTCCACGTTCCCGGTGTAGGTGATGTTTAACACATAGGTGATCACTTCATCTGTCAGGACGGTACGGCTTTGGTCCGGCCCAATGAGTGCATAGGCCATCCAGTTGATCTTGCTGATAAAGATGGCCTGGTCCATAACCGACTCATCTGTACGCGAACGGGCCGTGACGGTGACCACGTCCACATAAAACCCGGTTCTTGACCAGTCCATCGCAACCTGGACCAGGAACATAGCCATTTCACCGGGGGGCAACGTGATGGAAGTGGCAGCCGAAGCTTCCAGCGGCGCGTCAATTCCCCTGGCCTGACTTTCAGCGGAGATGG
The DNA here is from genome assembly GCA_034435075.1 of Anaerolineae bacterium. Classification (GTDB taxonomy): domain Bacteria; phylum Chloroflexota; class Anaerolineae; order B4-G1; family B4-G1; genus JAOAAG01. The sequence continues at coordinate 3,462 of DAOTYA010000189.1, read as the reverse complement.
TATGGTGCTCCTCTGGTATCCCTGCTGGCACTACGTTGTCCAGCGTCAGTGGCAACCCGGCCTTCGGTGGATGGCAGGTCTCACCTGTGTCCACGCCGGGCAGTCCCTGCGTCAGTCTCGACGGGGTCCGCCAGAGATAGATTGTCACCGAGATGCCTTCCATGCTCCAGGCCGTGATGTCGAAGGTATCCGTGTAGTTGCCCTCATTGAGCACCGTGACCCAGTAAGGCACGTCATCACCATAGCCTTCCGGCACACACCACCCTGATGGGGGTAAGTAGGTATCCGCTGCGACATCTACAAGTTGCTCTACCGTGGTGGTATCAACCACCATAGCTGTCACGCCCGGGTCCCAACCGGAGGTTGCCCGGAGGGTCTCAACATCAACCGTGCCGCTGAGAGTACCGGCGGGTATGGGCACGCTCAGGTAGACCACCTGACTGAGGCCCGGCCCGACCACCTGACTGACGGGCGCGGTAAGCTGCCATCCGTTGCTGCTGACGGCGCTGAGCGTATAGGCATCATCATAGTTGCCGGTGTTCGTGAGAATGTGAGCATAGTAAACCGTCTCCCCTGGTTTTCCCCGCCCTTCGCGATTTGGAGCCAGCTCCACGCCGGGGATAATGTTGACCAGCAGGGTGTCCGTGACCATACCATAGACGGCCGGGTCGTACAGCGAGACCGCGGCCAGATGCTCAACGTTCACCCCCAGCGTATCGGTGGGTAGTGGCGGCACCTGCATCGTGACGGAGATGAGTGCCTCCTGGCCCATCGCCAGTGTGACCTTCTGGGGTGACCACCAGACCGGCAGGGAGCCGTAGGGGGGCATACGCACGATCTCAAATGACGCTGTGTAGTTGCCGGTGTTGATCAACCGGTGCTGAAAATCCACCAACACCGGGTTGTACGGGTCTGATGTGATCCTGATGACCTGACTGGGGGTGAAGATGACAGTGTGCGAAAAGCCAATGGTTGTCGTTTCAAATGCCGTGTCGGAGACTGCGGGGTTGTAGAGCGATGTGGCTGTGACAATGGCGGTGTGTACCGTCCCACTCAGCACGTTTGAGGGAATGGTGGTCGTGAAAATTACGTCCGTTCCCGATCCTGCTTCCAAAGTCACCGGCTCCGTTGGAGTGATCACCCATCCGAGGCTGGATTGAGCGCTCAGCACGAACGTGTCACGGCGGACACCGGTGTTGATCAGTTGGTGAGCATACGTGATCACCATCGCGGGGTAGGCCAGGCCGGCCCGATCCGGCCTGAGTATCACCCACGGCTGAAGGAACTCATCGGCTCCAATGTCCGGGGCGCTTCCCATCGGTCGCTGCTCGCGGTCGTCGAAATCCTCGCGCAGGGTGGTGGCGACGCCAACGTTGATACACGGGGAATCCGCACGCAGGTGAAAGTCGCCGGCGGCCGCGCCGACGAAGAGCGGATCACTGGAAATGGAATGAGCACCCGAGACAACGCCGCTGTAGTCCCCGCCAATGTTGCTCCACACGTTGTTGTAGTCAAGCACCGGCACGCCGCCGCTGGCATAAATCCCCCCGCCACTTCCGGCGGCGCTGTTACCCGCCACTATGGTATTGTATATCTGGGGCGAAGCGGCAGCCAGGTAAACGCCCCCACCAAGGCTCGCGGTGTTGCTATAGAAAGTATCGTGCCAGACGTAACCGCCACCACCCGCCAGATAAACCCCTCCGCCATACCCGGCGGCCGAATTGCCATAGATGAAGTTGTTCCACAGATTTGGCCGGGCATAGTTCCCCGCCACACCGCCTCCCCGGACAGCGCTGTTGCCAGTAATGCGGTTGCGCTGAATGGTCGGCCGCCCCATTTCCATGTAAATGCCACCGCCGAGGCCATCAGTTGCACCTCCGCGGATGGTGAATCCTTCCACCGTGGGACTGCCCAGGATGTAGAACACACGCCCTCTCCCCTCTGCATCCAGCGTGGTCGTGTAGGTGCGTGGTCTGAACTCCCAATCGCCGGAGCCGCTGTGTCCACCGCGCAGAGTAACATCCTTGTTGACCAATATGTCGTGTTCATAGTAAGTGCCCCCCGCTACTTTGATCACATCACGAGACGTGGCCTGGCTCACCGCGTAGGCGATAGTACGGCATGGAGCGGTGATGACGTGGCAGTTATTGAAGGTATCGTTGCCCGTCGTCGCCACGTATCGGTCGCCAGGGGTGTGATTGACCGTTGTCCTGTCCACCACTGTGCCGGACGCACCGCTACCGGTGCTGGAAGCGCTTACAGTGGTATCTTCAACTGTGCCGCCGGGCGCATAGGCCGGCGCGCTGATCGCCACCCACACGTTGGCCCACGCGCGCGGTCCCAGGGCAACACGCGTCGGGGTGATAACGGCCCAATGGCGCGTGCTGGAGACGTTTAAATCGAAAGTGTCAGAAGCATTGCCAGTGTTGGAGATAATATGCACGTAGGTGATGGTCGCGCCAGGGTTCACCCTCCCGTCGTAAGCGGGAGTGAGCAACACGCCCGGCTTCCATTCGATGAAGGTTGCGTTGTCAACCACGCTATGAATGCGTGTGTTCAATGCGGAAGTACCGGTCAGCACGGCCACAGCGTGAGTGCCGCTGATGCCGTCTGCCGGTACGGAGACGGTTACCGGCACGGCCGTTGCAGCTCCAGGCGCCAGGTGCAGTGAGATGGGATGGGCCACACTCCACCCTCCGCCGCCGGTATCGGTGATACGGCTGGACAGGTAAAAGGTGTCGGGCAGGGTGCCCGTGTTGGTCAGGTAGTGGATGAACACCACGCTCTCACCGGGTACGCCGTTGTGATTCTCCAGATGCTCCGGCATAAACAGCAGGTCCGGGTAGAGCGCTCGCTCATCGGCGCCTATTTCGGCTGCACGCCCCAGTGGGCGGGCATCCCCTTCGAAGTCCCACCCCACCCCCACCTGACCGGCATGCATGCAGGGAGAATCAACACGCAGCCGGTAGACCCCTTCCAGGCGCGGATCCTCAGATATGCTATGTGCTCCCGGAATGGCGCTGCCTCCATAGTTACCCCCGTTGTTGTTCCACACGTCGTTGTAGTCCAGCGTTGGTGTGGCGACACCGCTCGCTGCATATATCCCTCTCCAGGTGTTGCTCGCCACGATGGTGTTGCTCACCACAGGCTGCCCTGCCGCAAAGTAGAGACCACCACCGTTGCCCGCCGTGTTGTACACCACCGTGTTGTTGTAAAGGCGCGGATTGCCACCCACCGACGCCAGACCACCACCGTTGCCCGTGGCACTGTTCCCGTAGAGCACCACGTTCCTGATAGTGGGGCTGAGAGGCGTCGCTATATAGATGCCGCCTCCATCACCGGTCACGTTGCCCCCGCTGATGACAAACTCACCGATGACCAGCGTGCTGGTGTGCGCACCGGTGATGTAGAGCACCCGCCCCCCTCCCGCCGGCGCCTCCATGTAGGTGGGCGTGAGGGGAG
>DAOTYA010000188.1:0-30265 GCA_034435075.1 Anaerolineae bacterium | reverse complement strand
CCGGCCGGCATGCCGCCCGCTTCGCCGACCCTGTGCGAGGACGCCTGGGGGTGCTCCACGGCACGCAGACTTACGTCTTGCAGGACATGGACGGCCAGATCGCGCTGACCCATTCCATCTCGGCCGGACTGGACTACGCGGCAGTGGGGCCTGAGCATGCCTGGTTACGCGACATAGGCCGCGCCGAATATACCTCTGCCACCGATAGCGAGGCCCTGGAAGCGCTACAACTGCTCAGCCGTCTCGAGGGGATCATCCCGGCCCTCGAAAGCGCGCACGCCGTGGCTGAAGCGATCAAACGCGCCCCGCGCATGACCCCCGAGCAGGTGCTGATCATCAATATCAGCGGGCGAGGCGATAAGGATATGCCCACCGTCGCAAGCGCATTGCACTATGGCCGGCACGCAGAGGACAGCGATTGAAATGGATACCATCAGAGCCACCTTCGAGCATCTCAGGCATACCGGAAAAGCCGCGCTTATGCCCTACCTGACGATGGGCTATCCCAGGCGGGATAGCGCACTGTCGCTGGTGCCTGCGCTCGTCGAGGCCGGCGCCGATCTCATCGAGCTGGGCATACCGTTCAGCGATCCCCTCGCCGATGGCGCGACCATCCAGGCCGCCTCGCAGCAGGCGCTCAACAACGGCGTCTCCCTCTCCCTGTGTCTGGAACAGGTGGCCACGCTCCGCGCCAGAGGGATGCATACCCCGCTGGTGGTGATGGGGTACTACAATCCCATCCTTCAGATGGGGGTTGAGGAATTCGCTGCCCAGGCTGCTGCGGCCGGGGTGAGCGGTCTCATCGTCCCGGACCTGCCGCCGGAGGAAGCGGACGGGCTGCGCCAGGCGGTGCGTCAGCAGGGTATTGATATGATCTTCCTGGCGGCACCCACCTCTGACAACGAGCGTTTGCGCAGGGTGGCAGAATACAGCAGCGGTTTTCTGTACCTGGTATCGCTGACCGGGGTGACAGGAGCACGTGACCATCTGCCGCCGGACCTGGAGTCCTTTGTAACACGTGCACGGCAGGCCACCAGTCTGCCCCTGGCCGTAGGCTTTGGCATCAGCTCACCGGTTCAGGCTGCCCGCGTCGCACGCCTTGCCGATGGTGTGATCGTCGGCAGTGCATTGATCAGGGCTATCAGTGCGGCCTCCGACCCGATAAAAGCAGCACGGGATTTTGTGGCCGGCCTGCGGGCGGGGATGGATCACCCGGAGGAGCTGTGAGTTGAGCATTCTCCTGGTCCCCATAGGCGACGTACCTCGGGATTTGCTTGCAGAGGTCGCCGATTTCGTCGGCGAGGTCTTCAACTGCCCCTGTAGCCTGGCCGCTGCCATCCCCGTACCGGCCGCTGCCTGGGATGCGCGCCGCCGCCAGTATCGTGGTCCGGCAATACTGGCTGCACTTGGCAAACTGCAAGCCCGGGGCGTCGCACGCGTGTTAGGAGTAATTGACGCCGATTGCTATGCTCCGGGCCTTAACTTTATCTTCGGCCAGGCTCAAATCAACGGACGTGATGCATTCATCGCTCTTGCCCGCCTGCGCCAGTCCTTTTACGGCCTGCCGGAGAATGAAGGGGACGCATCGGGTGCACCCCTCTTCCGGGAGCGTGTCAAAAAGGAGGCTGTGCACGAGCTGGGGCACACCCTGGGCCTGGGACACTGCCCGGATGTTAAGTGCGTGATGCATTTTTCCAACAGCCTGTACGACACCGATGTCAAGGAGGCCACCTTCTGTGTGCGCTGTCGCGCGCGCCTGCAGGCCAGGCGCAGCCAGAGCTGAGCACAAGCGGAGGCAGGGGCAAAGTCGCGTGCCGGTCAGTGCTCACGAAGCACCGCTACGGGAAGGGATGTCAGGCTTCAGGCTGGCGTGGTGATTCCACGTGGCGGCACTCGGGATAGCGGGAGCAGCCCCAGAAGATACCGCGCTTACCCTTCCTTTCCACCAGCTCAGCGCCGCATTCGGGACAGCGTCCCACTGTCAGGGGAGCGCTCCATTTACAGCGGGGAAAGCTGGCGCAGGAACGGAAGCGGCCATATCTCCCCTCACGGATGACCACGTTCCCTCCACAGACAGGGCAGCGCTCCTCAGCAGGAGTGACGTCTCGTGCCGGCAGTGCAACGGGACTGGCCTGGGCCATGCGAGTGGCCCTCTCCACGGCCACCGCAAACGGGGCGTAAAATTCCCCCAACACCGTCACCCAGGGACGTTCACCGCGGGCGATGCGGTCAAGCTCATCTTCCATTTGAGCGGTGAACCCTACGGCAAAAAGGTCTGGGAATTGCTGCACCAGGAAATCGCACACCGCCATACCCAGCTCAGTGGCCAGGAGCGATTTCTGCTCTCGTCTGACGTAATCGCGCGTGACGATGGTATGGATGATGGTGGCATAAGTGCTGGGACGTCCGATACCCAGCCGTTCCAGCTCCCTGATCAGGCTGGCCTCGGTGAAGTGAGGCGGTGGTTTGGTGAAATGTTGCTCGGGGAAAAGGCCATACAACCGGAGAAGCTCGCCGTCTGTCAGCGGAGGCAGGATTTGCTCAGCAGTGCCCTCCTCAATTTCCACCCGATAAACTTTGAGGAAGCCCTCGAACAGGAGTTCGCGGCCACTGGCGCGAAATATGTAGGGCAAGACCATTTCGTCGCGCGATGTTGCCACATCCACGGTGGTTACATGGTAGATCGCTGGCTTCATTTGCGAGGCGATAAAACGCCGCCAGATCAGCTCGTATAGCCGGGCCTGGTCCGGTGTGAGATGGTCGCGCAGCCGGGCCGGCAGGCGTCCCGAAGATGTGGGACGGATCGCCTCGTGGGCCTCCTGGGCCACTCTGGCGCGGGTCTTGTAGACCGGGGGAGTCTCCGGCAGGTACTCTTCTCCCCACAGGCTGAGGATGGTCTGACGGGCTTCGGCCTGGGCCGTCTCTGCCACGAAAGTGGAATCGGTGCGCATGTAGGTGATCAGCCCTACGGTGCCCTCTCCGGGGAGTTCCACGCCCTCGTAGAGCTGCTGGGCGATGCGCATGGTCTTCTCCGCTCCCCATCCCAGACGATTGGCGGCATCTTGCTGCAGGGTACTGGTGGTATAGGGCGGATAGGGGCGGCGTGACTTCTGTTCCCGCTTTACCTTGAGCACGTAATAAGAGGCCCCTTCGAGGGCAGCGATGACGCTCAGGCAATCCTCCCGGGTTTTGAGGTCAGCCTTATCCCTGCCGATGCGCACCAGTCGGGCACGGAAGCGACGCTCGTCGTCTATTTTTGAAAGCTCGGCCTCCAGCGTCCAGTACTCCTCGGGCACAAAGGCAGCGATCTCGCGGTCTCGTTCAACGATCAGCCTGAGGGCAGCCGTCTGTACGCGCCCTGCCGAGAGGGCTTTACGGCCTTTGATCGCCTTCCACAGCACCGGGCTGACCTGATAACCGACCAGGCGATCGAGCACACGGCGGGCCTGTTGGGCATTGACCAGGTTCATATTTAGCTGGCCGGGGGCGGCGATAGCGCTCTTCACTGCCTGCGGGGTGATCTCGTGGAAGGTGACGCGGTAGACGGGCTTGTTTCGTACCTTCACCAGCCGGAGGATGTGCCAGGCGATAGCCTCGCCCTCGCGGTCGGGATCGGTTGCAAGATAGATGGCGCCGGCTTCGGCAGCGTATTCTTTGATTTTCTGAATGACTTTGCCGGCCCCTTTGCGCAGTTGGTAGGTGGGCTGGAACCCGTGCTCGATGTCCACCCCCAGTTGCTTCGGGGGGAGGTCGCACACGTGGCCCATCGAGGCGACCACGTTGTACCCCCGTCCCAGGAAGCCGTGGAGGGCTTTGGCCTTGGCAGGTGACTCCACGATGACCAGGTCCATCCGGCATCCATCCTTACCGGTAATACTTCAGTTCGCGGCGGTCAAGTTGTGTGGTTTGGGCGCTCTCCAGCCGCCAGCCGTGCTCCGTTTTCCTTAATTCCCACTCCACATCCCACAGTGTGGCTATGATACGCCCGTCAACATTGTCGAGCGCCTGCACCTGAGCGGTGACGGTTGCGCTGTCGCCCTGCCGGGCCAGCTCGTGCACGGAGCCAACCTCCACGGAAACGGTGGTGGCGAAGCCCGCTGCCCACGTCTGATAAGCCTGGGCCATCTGGGCCATCTGAGTGAGCAGACCGTAGGCACCCGGAATATCCCGGTCGTCAAGCGCAAGGTAGAATGAGATGACGGCATGCTCCGGGGTATCGGTAGGATAGGCGTGTGGGCGGCTCAGGTAGAACCAGTCATACCGTTCCCATGTCCAGCCGTAGTTCAGCCCGTCCCAGGTATGTACGGCCTCCCACACCAGTCCGCTGCCCGCATCGTAGCGGACGGCGAACTCGTCGGCCAGGTCGCCATCGCTGTTTTCCTGCCGGATGCCGGCATCCCCCTCGAAAGAGGCCAGGAGCACGTAGGAGTTACCGTCCCACACGAAGATGTGGAGCAGCGTGGTGCTGCTCTCAGCATGGCCCCAGATTAGCACTTCGGTGCGCCTATCACCGTTGACGTCGCGTACTTCCAGTTCGCAGGTCGGGTACTGACCCAGGCCGAAGTCCTTTTTCCCGGGCTCTTTCTTCAGCGGCCGCAGCTCGTACCAGGCTCCATTGTCATCGAGGATGAAAGCCATCAGCTCGCTTCTCCCCCCCTCTCCGTTTCGCTGATACAGCCCTATCCACTCGGCTTTCCCGTCGTCATCGGTATCCTCCCAACGCAGGCACAACGGCTCGATCCCGGCCTGGGTCAGGCGGGCATTTATCTGGCCGACAATGTTCGTGACCACCGCCGGATCGGGCGTGGGGGCCGGGGTGGAGGTGGGAGTCGGCGTTGGTGTGGGCGAGGGAGTCGGCGACGGGACAGGAGTTGAAGTGGGAGAGGAGGTGGCAGTCGGCAGCGGTGTGGGCGAGACGGCCGGGACGAGAGCGGGCACGCAGGAGGCTGTCAACAGAAGCAGAAGCGTCAGTATGCGGAACATCGGGAAGGCCCTGGCGTACTCCATTATGCCCCTCCCCTGCGAGCAACCAGGACGTTTTCTGCGGAGTACAGGAGCAAGGCACTCCACACCGCGGCGAACCCGACCAGCTTTGTGCTGGTCAGGGTTTCCCCGTACACCAGCACTCCCAGCAAGAACTGAAGTGTGGGTGCTATGTACTGGAGAATTCCCACCGTGGCAAGCGGGATTTTGCGCGCCGCATAGGTGAAAAGGATAAGCGGGAGGGCGGTCACGATCCCGCTAAAGGCCAGGAGGATGCTTATGGTGATCCCATTCCCATCGCTGGCGTGGCCGAAGAAGGCGCGGCCGGTGGCCTCCAGGTGAATGAGATAGAGCACGGCAGGAAGGAACATGATAGCCATTTCCAGCGTAAGCCCTGCAAGTGCATCCAGCGAGGCGGTCTTGCGCAGCAGACCATAGAGGCCAAAAGTGAAGGCCAGCACCAGCGCGATCCAGGGGGACGAACCGTAGCCGAGGGTCAGGAAAAGCACTCCTCCCAGCGCCAACCCCACCGCGACCCACTGACACGGACGCAGCCGCTCCCGCAGTATGAGCACGCCCAGCAGCACGCTTACCAGCGGATTGATGAAGTAGCCCAGGCTGGCATCCACGATATGCCCATTGGTGACTGCCCAGATGTAGGTGAGCCAGTTGATGCTCAGCAGCGCAGCAGTGATCATGAAGACGAGCCGCACACGGCGGCTCCGCCGCACCTGATGCAGCCATTCCCAGTGCCTTCGCCAGACCAGCACCGCCAGCATGAACACGAATGCCCACACAGTGCGGTGACAGAGCGTCTCCAGAGCCGGCACCTTCTGCACCGCTTTCCAGTACACGGTCAGCAGCCCCCAGGAGGTATATGCCCCGATGGCAGCGAGCAATGGTGCAGTATCTTTGAAACTCATATGGTCTGTGAGCAAGTCAGGCCGTCCGGGACGACAGGAGACGGTTCATAACAGATTGACACTGTGATATAGGGGGTCAGAAGATGGTCTCATCCACCTGGCTGCCCGATGCACTGTCTACAGCCGCACACTGTCATAGAAACTGATGTTTTCCTTTATCATCTCCCTGATGGGCAGGTGGTAGGGGCATTTCTCCTCACACGAGCCACACTCAATGCACAGTCTGGCCTTTTCCACGCCCTCGGCGATCCAGCCCGTGGTGAACGCATCGCGTGGGAAGCGTCTCCAGAAGCTGCGCAGGTTCATCAGCAGTGAGATAGGGATCCCCTGCGGGCAGGGCTGGCAGTAATCGCAGCGGCGGCAGAAGCGCGTGCCGACCTCAGCGCGTATCCGCTCTATTTCCCCTCGCTCCGCTTCAGTCAGTGGCTCCGCCATGGTGACAATCTCCACGATCTCTTCGGCCTTTTCAATCCCCGGGACAGGCAGAACGTGCTCAAAACTCAGGAGGTACCTGATGACCAGGCTGGCGTTATCAAGCATACCGCCGGCGAACGGCTTCATGGCGATGAAGGCCAGATTATGCTTTGCCGCAAGGGGGATCAGCTCGTCTGCTGGCTCGCGGGTAACAAAGTTAAAGGGGAACATAATGGTCTCGAAATAGCCTGAACGCACTGCCTTCAGGGCAATATCCATGGAATGGGAGGTGATGCCGATATGCAAGACTTTGCCAGCCTCCCGGGCCTTCAAAGCCGCCTCCATCGCCCCGTCCGGCCCGAGCACTCGCTCGTAGTCCTCCTGTGTACTGACGTTGTGGAACTGCCACAGATCAATGTAATCGGTGTTCAGCCGCTCCAGACTGAGCGCCAGGTGTTGCTCAGCGGTCGCGCGGTCACGTGCTGTGGTTTTGGTCGCCAGGACCACCCGCTGTCTTGCTCCGTTGATCGCCTTGCCGATGCGCTCTTCGCTCGTTGTATAACCGTTGGCCGTGTCGAAGAATGTGATGCCCAGTTCCAGACAGCGCCTCACCACCCGCACTGCTTCATCTTCGTTGAGGCGCTGGATTGGAATGCCACCGAACCCAATGCGAGAAACTTCCAGCCCGGTTGCTCCCAATATCATGGTCTGCATAGCTACTCCTCTCTCTGGTACACACGCACGTAATCAACATACATGTACTGCGGGAATACGGTGCTTTCGTCGGGATACCCTGGCCAGGCCCCTCCCACCGCCACGTTCAGGATAAGGTGAAAAGGCTGGTCAAACGGAGCCGGGTAAGTGCCCCTGGTGCTCGAGGTAAACCACTCTTTCTGGGTCTGGTAATGATGACCATCCACATACCAGCGCATCTCGCCGGGCTCCCACTCCAGGGCGAAGACGTGATAGTCGTCGGCGAAGCGCTGGCCTTCTGGCAGGTCATAGTGCGCACCCCGGAATTGGTGGGGAGCGCCGTAATGGATGGTGCCGTACACCCGCCCGGGTTCGTGACCTACCAGCTCCATAATGTCTATCTCCCCGCTCACGGGCCAGCGGCCGTACCTCCATTCGGTAGGCAGCATCCAGATCGCCGGCCAGATTCCCTGTCCGTAGGGAAGTCTGGCCCTCACCTCGATACGACCATACAGCCAGTCACCTTTATTGCGGGTGACCAGGCGGGCCGAAGTGTAGTGCCATCTGCGATAGTCCTCCTTTCGTGCTTTAATTACCAGCGCTCCGTCTTCGATGCAGGCATTATCGAGCCTGTCGGTATAGTATTGCAGCTCGCCGTTTCCCCACCCTCCACCGCCTGTATCAAACGACCAGCGTGTCGGGTCAACGGGCGAGCCATCAGGTGCATCAAACTCGTCAGCCCAGACGAGTGCCCAGCCTTCCGGAGGGGCCGCCGGGGGAGCCTTGCCCTCAGGCCGGCAGGCATATACGGCACATGCGAGAAGCAGCGATCCTGCAAGCAGGGCCAGCTTCGCGCACTGTGGACCTGGGTTAAGACTGCCTGTCATCGGTTCAGCCCCGCATATCGCCGGTCAGCTCAGCCAGCCGTTCCTGTAACCTGGCCCGCCCGGTGTGCAGCTCGGCCAGCTTGTCCCGTTCCCTTTGGACGACATGGGAGGGGGCTTTGTTTACAAAATCGCTTGAGAGCAACGCCTCGCTGCGGGCAATGCGCTCCTCCACTTCTGCCAGGCTTTTCGCCAGCTTCTCCCTTTCTGCCTCCAGGTCCACCAGCCCGGCCAGCGGCAGGTAGCACACTATGTCTCCCACCACTACCGTGGCAGCCTGATCGGGTGGCGCGAAGGTAGCTTCGATCGCCAATTGTTCAGGGTCAAGGCGGGCCAGCAGGCACATGACGTCGCGCTGCTCGTTAAGCCACCCGGTGGCAGGACCGGCAGCGATGAGGGCCGGGATGCGCCTGCCAGGGATGACATCGTATTCGGCGCGACGATTGCGGATGCCCCGGATCAGCTCCATCAGCGTTCCCATCCTGTCCTCGGCTTCGTCGCTGATTAGCGTCTTATCTGGCTCCGGCCAGCGGCTCATCATCAGGGCTGGGCAGGTAGGGGTACCTACCCCTACTGCCTTCCGGGGCAATGCCTGCCAGATAGCCTCGGTCAGGAAGGGCATGAAGGGGTGCAGCAGTCGCAGTGAAATATCGAGCACGTGGAGCAAGACGGCACACGGGACATGCCGGTCTGCGGCGCCGTTATAGAGCCGCACTTTGCTGGCCTCGATATACCAGTCGCAGTACTCGCCCCACAGGAAATCGTACACCTGTCGCCCGGCCTCACCGTACTGGTAGCTCTCAAACAGGCGCGTCACGTCCTGGACCAGCCGGTTCAGGCGCGAGAGTATCCAGCGATCGGGCAGGAGGAGGGAGGATAAAGGCGGAAGCTCCAGGCGCTCCTCCCGCTCCTCCAGCGCAGAGAGCACGAAACGCGCGGCCTGCCAGACTTTATTTGTGAAATTGCGCGCTCCCTCCAGACGACGGGGGTCCAGGTTCATATCCAGCCCTGGCGTGGAGCTGGTCAGCAGGGTGTAGCGCAGCGCATCGCTGCCGTACTTCTCGATGATGTTCAGGGGGTCGTATTCCTCGATGTTCTCCATTGACTTGGAGATTTTCTTCCCCTCCCTGTTGCGCACCAGACCGTGCAGGTAGACCGTGGAGTAGGGAGGCTCACCGGTCATCTCGATGCCTAACATCATCTCTCGCGCCACCCAGAAGAAAAGTATGTCGTAGCCGGTTTCACGCATATCGGTGGGATAGTAGCGACGGAAGTCGGGTGTATCCTCAGGCCAGCCCAGGGTGGAGAAGGGCCACAGGCCAGAGGAGAACCAGGTGTCAAGTACATCCTCGTCCTGGTGGATATTCGGGCTACCACAGTGAGCGCACGTTGTGGGATCCTCGATCTCGCTGGTCTGCCCGCCGCAGTCAAGGCAGTACCATACCGGGATGCGGTGCCCCCACCACAGTTGACGGGAGATACACCAGGGGCGGATGTTCTCCATCCAGTGGAAGAAGCGAGCCTCCTCCCGTTCAGGGATGATGATCGTCTGGCCATCGCGCACGGCCTGCATCGCCGCCTCGGCAAGGGGCTTCACGTCCACGAACCACTGGGTGGAGATACGCGGCTCGATGTCGGTCGCACAGCGCTGACATGTCCCCACGGCGTGTACATAAGGCTCGACTTTGACCAGCAGCCCTTCTTTCTCGAAATCGGATATGATGTTGCGGCGGCACTCGAAGCGGTCCTGTCCCGCGTACGGGCCGGCCAGTTCGTTCATACGGGCCGTATCGGTCATCACGTTGGGGGCTTCCAGCCCATGGCGCAACCCGATTTCGTTATCGGTGGGGTCGTGTGCCGGCGTCACCTTCACTGCGCCGGTGCCGAATTCGGGATCAACCGCCTCATCAGCGATAACAGGGATGCGCCGGCCCAGGGCCGGTAACACCGCTATCTTGCCGATCAGATGCTGCCAGCGCCTGTCATCCGGGTGAACGGCCACGGCTGTATCACCCAGGATCGTCTCCGGGCGGGTGGTGGCCATCTCGATGAATTCGGTAGCGCCCTCAGCCCATCTGCCGCTGCCCCACTCCCCGGTTTCACCGTTCCAGTCCTCGTTGATGATGGGATAGCGGATGGTCCAAAGGTGAGCCTGGCGTTCCTCCGGGATCACCTCCAGGTCAGAGATGGCCGACTCGCAGCGGGGACACCAGTTTACCATATACGTGCCCCTGTAGATCAGTCCCTTTTTGAACAGGCGGACGAAGGCGACACGCACAGCACGGCTCAGGTCTTCGTCCAGCGTAAAACGCTCGCGCGACCAATCGCAGGAGACCCCCAGGCGTTTATGTTGCTCGGTGATCCGTCGGATAGAGTTGCGGGTCCACTCCCAGCAGCGTTCGACGAACTTTTCACGCCCCAGGTCATGACGGCTCAGCCCTTCTTTGCGCAGCTCCCGCTCCACCACGTTCTGTGTGGCGATGCCCGCGTGGTCCGTACCCGGTAGAAAGAGGGTCTGGAAACCGCGCATACGGTAGTAACGGGTCATCAAGTCCTCGACAGCAGCGGTCATGGCATGGCCCAGGTGGAGGGCGCCGGTCACGTTAGGCGGGGGCATGGTGATGCACCAGCGGGGGCCGTCCTCAGAAGCAAGCCCCAGCTCGATCTGCTTCTCCGGGCGAAAATAGCCCTGTTCCTCCCACCAACTGTAAATGCGTGCTTCGTGCTCCTGCGGGTCATAAACTCTGGAAAGTTTTTCGGCCATAATAGCTCCTCCCCATCCTGTCCGCGGTTTCTACCGCGTTTTGCGATCTGGAACAAAAAACCCTTCCGTCCAGGGACGGAAGGGACAACCTTTCGCGGTACCACCCTGGTTCGACGAGAGACAGCGCCTCCCGTCGCGCTCAGCAGCCACAATGCCTGTGGCTTTCGCGTTAACGGGCGAACCCGGGGAAACTTATCCGCAGCACTGGGGCTGCGGTTCAGCCTCCCGACTCCCAGGCGACATTCAGCGGGGGGCGCTGCGAGGGCTTGCAGCCGGTGACCCTCTTCTCTTCCCTAAGCGGTTCGCCAGGGCCCGACCCGCTTACTCCTCCTGTTCAACGTCTTCAGGAATTTACATTTGTGTAACTGCTCAGGCTAATTGAAATCGTCCGCTTTGGACGCTCTCGCGCCAGCAAGCACCAACACAGCTCAGAAGCACAACAACCAGGTCGGCGAAAGCAGACATCTGGCCTGCAGCCCAAAATGGTACATAGGACAGGCATGCCTGGCCCAGCGGTTACTGCTAAAAATTATACCATGCACAGATATGATCGTCAACAGCGCACTCTGCTGTGTCCCAAAAGTGTAGGACAACTGCGAGCAGTTATCCTACACTGGTAGCGACTTTTCAGCTCTCGATAAAATTGGTGTATAATCTTAGTACCTATCCGAAAAACGTAACCGACGCATCCCTATGCGTCGGTATAAGCGGCATAGGGATGCCGCTTGTACGGTTTTTCGGATAGGCTCTTAATACCTGCCCGGCTGCCTCGCCGCCGTGTGCCCTGGAAATCAGCCTCCCCTGGGCACATTATGCCAGGCGTCGGCCTGAGCCGACCGGCACACCGGCACGGGCCGACCATTGGCCGGAGGCTTCCACAGGGCGGGATCGCGGTGGCTGGCGGCCGTCCGGACCCGAAGACCGCGCATCTCAGACGACGGAGGGCTGTATTATGCAGAGCACAGGTGAAATTGTCAGAAGAGCCTGGAAGGCGGGCGTGGTGATCCCCGCATTCAACGTCCCTTACCTTCCGATGATCGAGCCGGTGATCCGCGCCGTGGCCGATCAGGATTCCTTTGCTCTGGTCGAGACCGCCCGGCTGGAATGGCTCAAATTCGAGTCCGGCAGCCCTGCGGCGGTGATGGCTGAATTCCTCCACTGGCACGATCCCGCCCATGTCCGCCTGCACCTTGATCACGTCCCTGTCGTGGACGAGGATGGCCAGCAGGTGGATTATCTTTCCATCATTGAGGAGGCGATCCGTCTGGGCTACCATTCGGTGATGATTGATGGCTCCCGGCTTGACCTGGAGGGCAATATTGCTGCCACCAGGCAGGTAGTCGAACGGGCACATCTTGCTGGCATCCCCTGCGAGGCTGAGTTGGGCGCGGTGCTGGGCCACGAGGCAGGGCCACTTCCTCCCTATGAAGAGCTGTTCACCTCCGGTAAGGGATTCACCGATGTAGAAGAGGCGGCGCGCTTCGTACAGGAGACCGGCTGCGACTGGCTCTCGGTCGCTATTGGCAATGTCCATGGCGCAATCTCTGCCGTGCTAAAGGATCAAAAGAAGGTGGAGGCAAGGCTTAACCTCGAACACCTGAAGCGCCTGGCCCAGGTGACCGGCGTGCCTCTGGTTTTGCACGGTGGGTCGGGCATCAGACAAGAGTATCTGCGTGCAGCAGTCAGGGAGGGCATTGCCAAGATCAATATCAGCACCGAGATCCGCCAGGCATACGAGCGCGCCTGGCGTGAAACGGGGAGTCAGGCAGCAGCACAGGAGGCAGTCTACGAGCGGACCTGTTGGCTTATCCGCGACTGTCTCGGTGTGGCAGGGAGCAGAGTGTGGTTGAACGTGGAGGAGGAGTCCGATGAGTCTGCTGGGGATTGATGTTGGCACCACTGGCTGTAAAGCGGCCGTTTTCTCCGCCGATGGGCGGATGCTTTCTTCCGCCTACCAGGAGTATGATGTCCGCCGGCCTCAGCATGGTTGGGCGGAACTTGATACTGTTGAGGTATGGGGCAGTGTCAGGCAGGTAATCGCCGGAGTCGTCTCCGGTGCTGTCGCGGACCCGGTCACCGCCCTTTGCGTCTCTTCACTGGGCGAAGCGGTGGTGCCGGTGACCCGCAACCGGCGTATTCTCGGCCCCTCTTTGCTTAACTTTGACGTGCGTGGCGAGGAATACCTGACCGATCTGGGCCGTGCGTTGTCCAACGAGCGCCTCTACGAGATCAACGGCAATACGTTGGGCAATCACTACAGCCTGACCAAACTCAAGTGGATCAAGGAGCATCAGCCCACTTTGTACGCGGAGACTTTTAAGTTCCTCCACTGGGGCAGCTTCGTCTCGTTTATGTTGGGCGCAGAGCCGATTGTGGACTATGCGCTGGCCAACCGTACATTGCTTTTTGACATTGACCGGGGCGACTGGTCGGATGAGCTGCTGCACTGGGCAGGGCTTGACCGTGAGAAGCTGCCGGACACAGCCCCCTCGGGAACGGAGATCGGCCTCGTCTCCGACCATGTGGCAACTGAATTGGGCCTCCCTCGCGGTGTGCGCATCATCTCCGGCGCGCACGATCAGTGTTGCAACGCTGTGGGTTGTGGTGTGATCGCGGAGGGACGTGCCGTGTATGGGATGGGCACCTTCGTCTGCATCACACCCGTCTTTACCACACGGCGCGCTACAGGCACGATGATCGGGCTTGGGCTGAACACCGAGCACCACGCCGTCCCCGGGCAGTACGTCTGCTTCATCTACAACCAGGGTGGCTCGCTGGTCAAGTGGCTGCGCGATACCTTCGCCGCCGCCGAGCATCGTCAGGCGCAGGCTGCCGGCAGGGACGTTTACACCGATCTCTTTGCTGAACTCCCTGCGGGGCCGGCCACAGTGATGGTCTTGCCACATTTTACGACAACGGGGCCGCCCGAATTCATCGCCGATTCCTGTGGCGTCATCGTCGGACTGCATCTGGAGACTTCGCGGGGTGATATTCTCAAAGGTATCCTTGAGGGAACCACTTTTTACCTGAAAGAGATTGTGGACTCTTTGCCACCAACGGGTATCACCATTACCGACTACCGGGCGGTGGGTGGTGGCAGCAAGTCGGATGCCTGGGTCCAGTTGTGTGCCGACATTATGGGCTGTCCCTTTACCCGTCCCAGGGTCACTGAAGCCGGCGCACTGGGAGCGGCGATCATCGCAGGCGTTGGCAGCGGGCTTTTCCCTTCCTATCAGGCTGGTGTCGAGGCAATGGTGCAACTGGAACGTGTTTTCGAGCCGGATATGCGCCGACATGAGGTCTACCAGGAGCGTATGGCGCTCTACCGACAACTCTGGCCTTTGCTGAGAGATTATCTGCAGGACTTCACCAGGAGGATGAAAAATGGCTGAGCTATACAACCGTAAGTGGAGCCGTCAAGAATGGGTCCGTCACGTTGGCCATCTGGAACAGATCGCTGGTATCAGGCTGGTCGAGTCCGCTGATGGCAGGGGGCGTGGATGCCGGGCATTCGATGTCTGGACCGGTAGCGGCCTTTCCTTCCGTGTGCTGGCTGAGCGGGCATTGGACATCTCGGCCTGTCATTACAAAGGCATCTCTCTGGCCTGGCTCTCGCCGGTCGGTGAGGTCCACCCGGCCTGTTACGAGCCGGAGGGCCTGGGATGGTTGCGCTCTTTTGGAGGCGGGCTGCTGGTCACCTGCGGCCTGGACCATTTCGGCCCGCCGTGCGAGGATGCCGGCGAGTTGTTGGGGTTGCATGGACGGGTGAGCAACCTGCCAGCCTGTTGCCTGAGCCACCGTGCCTGGTGGGCCGGTGACGAGTACAGACTGGAAGTCGCCGGAGAGGTGCGTCAGGCGCGGGTTTTTGGCGAGAACCTGCTTCTGCGCCGCCGGATCTCGACAGGCCTGGGTGCCAACCATATCTGGATCGAAGACGAGGTAGTCAACGAGGGGTTTATACCACATCCCCATATGATGATGTACCACTTTAACCTGGGCTTTCCTCTCCTTGACGAGGAGACCCGTTTGCACCTGGAAACTGAACGGACCGTCGCCCGCGATGCTGAGGCCGAGGCCGGGCTGGCGGAGTGGAGCCGCTTCCAACCGCCGACCCCTGGGTACCGCGAGCAGGTCTTTTTACACACCCCTGTGGCTGACAGCAACGGAAAGGTGTATGTCGAGATCGAGAACCCACGCCTGGAGCTGTGCCTGCGTTTGACCTATGATAAAATCGCTCTCCCCTATCTGGTGCAGTGGAAAATGATGGGCGAAGGGCTTTACGTCCTGGGAGTCGAGCCGGTCAACTGCCCTGCGATGCACGGTCGGGCCGGGGCGCGCCAGAGCGGCGTGTTGCCCATCCTGGAGCCGGGCGAGAGCCGCCGGTACGCCCTCAGGCTTGAAGTTTTGGCCTGACCGGCGGGAATATTGCTCCAGGGTCTGCGCAGACACAACTTTGGAACGGGCTTTCAACCCGGGTGGATAGCATCATCCCCGCACAGGTTTTCTTATTCACATAACTGACTCTGAGGTGGGACGCACTAGCCCTCTCTTGACAGTGCTGCGCGGGTCACAACCGTGCTGCGCGGGTCACAACAGTGCTGCGCGGGTCACAACCCGCGCATAATTACCTGCCCGGCTGCCTGCCGCCGTGTGCCGATTGGAAATCGACCTTTACGGGCGCCTGCGGTGCTGGCCGACCGCTGGCCGAAGGCCCAAAACGGGCGACTTCAGTCGGCACGGGCAGGCAGTGTAACTACCCAGTTCCCCGGCTCGGGCCGGTCTCCAGACCGCGCCCGACGTCGCCACGATGGGAGTGGATGCCGTAATCCGGCCAAATAACCGCCGGGTTGGGTGACCCGGTCAGAGACCGGCCACAGCCTGGGTAGTTACCAGGCAGTTACAATTACCTGCTGAATTGCGACCCGTGCGGCTGGATTGAATTCACCACAAAGAACACAAGGGTGTCTTCTCCTTGTGCTCTCTGCGCCATCTGCGGTTCTTCAAAAGGGCCTCTGCCAACTGCACAGGTGGCAAAATTGCAGGACAACTGCTTGCAGTTGTCCTGCACTGTGGCCGGTCGTGACAACGTCGGGCGTGGTCTGGAGACCGGAGCGAACCAGGCGGACGCAACAAGACGACGGACACCCCGGGCAACTGCGTTTGCGCCTGCTCAAAAATCTGGTAAAATGAGAAAAAGGAGGAGGGATGCAGCAGGGAAAGGAGCGCGTCAACCAGCTTGTTATAGCCACCGTCTCCAGCTCGCAGGCCGGGGCGCTGACAAACCGGTTGACCAGGGATGGTTTCTACGCAACCGAGATAGCGTCGAGCGGGGGGATCATGGGCGAGGCAACACTTTCGCTGCTGATAGGACTTGACAGCTCACGTCTTCCGCGCCTGCTAAAACATATCCGTGAGTGTTGTGCTACCTACAGACGTTTTATCCCTGCCCATGTTGAGACCCCTATGTTCGAGTTCAATCCCTTGATGATCGAGGCCGAAGCAGGTGGCGCAACGGTCTACGTCCTGGAAGTAGAACGGTTCGAGCAGCTGGAATAGATGGCACAAGAGAGCATGAAGCTGATCATCGCAATTGTCCGGGATGTTGACGCCGGCCCGGTGGTTGAGCAACTGGTCACCCACAATTACCGCGTGACTCGCGTTGCCAGCACCGGCGGTTTTCTGCGTCGTGGCAACGTAACCCTGCTCATAGGTGTGGAAGCGCATCAGGTTCAATCGGCCATTGATGTGCTCCGTGATACCTGCAGTCCTTCTGAACCGGGTTATCACCGCGCTACCATCTTCGTCGTGGATGCCCCCTATTTTGAGCAGATCTGATCCGCACCGGCATATCGGACGAACAGGGCGGTGTCGTGCTCTGCGTCTGCGCTGGAGGTACATTGGTCGGCGCATCTCCAACTTCACCGCCGGCGGGCGCTGGACTGATCGCCTGCTCCCCCAGGTAAGGAAAAACCTGCGCTGGTTCTGGTTCGATGGTGTGCTGGCCCAGGCCAGTGAGTCCATCGTCGTGGCGTACCTTTCCCTGTTTATTCTTGCGCTGGGAGCCACGCGCAGCCAGATCGGTTTGATGAACTCGCTCTCGAGCCTGAGTGGCGCGCTGCTGCTACTGCCTGGTGCCGCTCTTGCCGGGCGGTCAGGCCGGCGTAAATTGATCGTGGTTCTCAGTGGTGGCGGGATCGGACGGCTGATGTTGCTGTTGCTGGCACTGACACCGCTTCTGCCCACCCATGCCCCGCTCGTTTACATCGCTATTGCCCTGACCGTGGTGCGCAGCGCGTTCGGCAACCTGGGACACCCGGCATGGATGTCGCTAACGGCCGACATTGTCCCTATCAAATGGCGCGGGCGCTACTTCTCGTCGCGCAACATCGCGATGGGAATCACCGGAATGGTGGTCACTTACCTGATAGGGCAGTTGATCACCAGATTGGGCGCTCCGATCGGTTATCAATGGGCGTTGGGTATCGCCTTTGCCGTTGGCATGCTTTCCACCTTCTGCTTTGCACAGATCGGCGAGGGTAACCCGGCTCCGTACAGGCCTGCGTCTGCGAAGCGAACCCCCTTATCCGCCCTGCGCGACCACCCTGAATTCATGACCTTCTGTGCTACAGCCGCGTTGTGGAACTTTTCCCTGAATATCGCGGGCCCGTTCTTCAGCGTTTATCTGGTCGAAGAATTGAAAGCGACCGCGAGTATAGTGGGCACGCTCAGTGTGATCAGCAGCCTGGCCGGGCTGCCCGGGCAGCGCCTGTTCGGCATTCTGAGCGATCGCTGGGGACCACGGAAGGTACAAATGCTTACCGGGATGTGCATACCGCTTATACCGCTGGCCTGGTCACTCACCAGTGCGCCGTGGCATGCGGCGCCGCTCAATCTGGCAGGTGGATTTCTCTGGGCCGGCTACAACCTGGCAAGCTTTAATTTCCTGCTCACGCTGATACCGGAAGAGCGTCGCCCGCACTATTCGGCTCTCTATCAGATAGTTGTGATGCTTGCGCTGACCGGCGGGGCAGCGTTCGGCGGGTTCCTCGCCGAGCAGTGGGGGTACAAAATTGCGTTCGTGACCTCCGGAATCGGGCGGTTAACAGCCGCTCTCCTTTTTATGCGCTTTGTGCGGCAGCCAGCGGTATCGGGGGACGTGCAATCCCCTGATGTCATATGAGATGCTCCTGTCATTGCTTCTTCCCGGCGGTTCCTCAGTGACGGAGCGAGCGATGGAAGAACGCGAGCGATTTGAGCAACTTGTGGCTGAGGCCTGGAATGCACTGCCTGAGACCTTCCGGGAGAAACTTGAAAACGTGGAGGTCGTGGTAGAGGAGTGGCCTGATCCCGAGACCATGCGCCGGGCCGGGGTGCGATATCGTTTCCAATTGCTGGGATTCTACCACGGAGTTCCCCTCACCGGGCGCACCCATAACTACGCTATGGTTCTTCCCGATAAGATAAGCATCTATCGCCAGCCGATTATGATGCGCTGTCGCAACTGGAATGATGTGGCCAGAATGGTCCAGAGGGTGCTCCGCCATGAAGTGGGGCATTACTTCGGCCTGAGCGACGAACGTTTGCGTGAACTTGATGCGTATTAGGCACATTCAGGCCCCAGTGCAGGATAACTGCGAGCAGTTATCCTGAAATCCGGCCACAGCCTGCTCTCGCCCCCGTTTCGTGCAAAAATGACGGACATCTGGAGGTGCGTGCACTTGCAAATCCTGAGAAGGGGAGTACAATCTGCACAACAGGACAGCCTTTTCCAGGCTGTTCCAGGCAGGCTGGAAAGCCTGCTCAGTTTTTCGGACAGGCACATCACCGCATAGGTGAGCGGTGCCGGCGCAGGTGCGATCTGGCATACCGCCCCCACTGGCACGAAGCGTCCAGAGAGGGCGTTTCGGCTGGGGTGAACGGTCACCCAGGGCATGTATTAGCAACACATGGGCGGAGCGATTCTGCGCACCGTGCTCTACCAAATCCTTAAGGTCAGCAAGGAGGTTTAAGTGTTATCAAGGGATAAGCAGCCTAAAGTACCACCTTCTACCGCTCCTCAGGTTCCCAGAGCCATTGAGACCATCATTGGGCCAAATGCTTACTTTAAGGGCGATATTCAGTCTGACGGGAACATCCGCATTGATGGAATATTCGAGGGGCATATTGATGTGGCCGGTAACCTGGTGATCTGGGAGACGGCCAAGGTCATCGCCGAAATCTCGGCCAACAATATTTCCATCTCAGGCGCGGTCAAGGGGAATATCACCGGCAACAGGGTCGAGATTTTGAGGAGCGGTCGTGTGTGGGGTGACCTTACTGTAAAGTCGCTGATCCTCGAGGAAGGTGCTTACTTCCGGGGTCAGACGATGATGCATGGGGAAATTGAGCCTCCGCTGATCGAGCCTCCCAAGAAAGCCCAGCCTCAGAACAAACCCGCGCCGTCCACCATCGTTGACGTGGAAGCGAAGCCTGTAGAGGAGCGCTAGGCCTCACACAAGCGGCCAGGGGAGCTGGCGTCGGTTCGGGTCCGGGTGGGGGAAGATGCCGCTCTCTAACAACGCAGTCAGGCGTCTTCGCAAGGCGGCTATCTCCTCTGCGTTTAGCAGCGTGCTCAGCGCTTCTCTGAGGGAAGATGATGCGGATATTTGCTCCTGGAGCCGGTTCAGGTCGGCCAGATAATGGGATGGTATCGCCTCCCCGGCAAAATCCCAGATGACGGTACGCAGTTTGGGGAGCGGGTGGAAAGTCAGAGCGTTATCAATTGCCCAGATGCGCCCATCCCGATCCAGCAGCAGGTGACCTCCCTTGCGATCTACATTGTTGGTCACCAGGTCAAAAAGGGCCACCGGCATCAAATCCCGGCGCCGCTCCTGGCGGAAGGTGAAATAATTGGCCTGGGGAATGGCGTCAATGTATAGCTGTAAGGCTCCGATGCCGTACGGGCCATCGCGCAGGACGGTAGGGGGGACGGATGGCCAGCCCAGTGCACGACTGACCAGATAGGCGGCTACTTCTCTCAGGCATAATGTGCCTCGCGGGAAGTCCCATAACGGGCTTTCCCCACGCCCGGGTTTGTAGACTGCCAGCGTTTGCGCTTCCCCCTCCGGGGCTACCACGCGGGTCAAAAATATCGCGTTGGAGCCGGCAAGTATCTGCCCCAACAGTTCCAGGTGCCCTCTTGAGAGCAATGAGAGCACGCACTCGACGTCCGCTGTATGGCCTTTGACCCCGCCTTTGCATCCTGATCTTACCTTCTGTTCTTCAGACACTTCTGCGGCCATTGCCCTTAGTGCACACGTGGCGCTCACCCGGGTTAAGCGGCTCGTGGCAGAGGGGACATAACGGGCGGCCAGAGGCGACCACTACGGCAGCCTTGCGGGCCAGCGCAGCCATCTGAGAACGGCTGCCCCAGATGTTGACGCGGGCACCCTGTCGGCTTTCATCAGTGACCAGCTCCTCAGCCGTGATAACCAGCATGTCGTCGGTTTCGTCATAGCCTAACCCCAACCGCCCCACGCGGAAGAGCGGCCTCACCGGCTGGACCAGCCCTGAGGCGATATGGAGAGGCTGCTCTTTCATTTCCCCCAGCTGCAGGAGCAATCCCTGGATGGCGATGGAAAGGGCGGCTGCATGTTCCTTCTCAATAATCAGGGTTACAAGCAGGTCGTTCTGAGCAGCCTGGAGATAGAATACGCGCTTGCCCGGCGGCCCGATGGTGTCAATGGTGACAAAGTCCACTCTACTCAGTTCAATCAGTTCGGGTTTCTTCATTATTTCCCCTTTCGTTCTCCGCTGCACCTTCCTCAGTACGGCCGCCTCTGGCGGAGGGGGCGGAGAACTTACGCTGCTTCTCTGCCAGTTCGATCAGGCGGGCCTCGACCAGGTAGTTGACGCTGCCGGGCGGAAAGTTCCCGTCGGCATCGCGCTCGCCTGCCGGCAGGCCGGTTAACAGCTCGATGGCCTCATCCACCGTCTTCACCGGATAGATGTGGAAGAGGCCTGCCTCCGCTGCTTTGACGACGTCCTCTCTTAACATCAGGTGTTGTACGTTGGCTGCCGGAATGATGACACCCTGTTCCCCTGTCAATCCTCTGTCTTTGCAGACATCAAAGAAACCCTCGATCTTTTCGTTGAGACCACCCACGGGCTGAGCCTGGCCATGCTGGCTGACCGATCCGGTGACGGCAAGTGATTGCCTGATGGGTACTCCAGCCAGTGCGGAGAGCAGGGCGCACAGTTCAGCCATCGAGGCGCTGTCACCTTCCACGCCACTGTAGGATTGCTCGAACACGAGCGAGGCCGAGAGCGAAAGCGGATGGTCGAGCGCATAACGGGCGGCCAGGAACCCTGACAGGATCAGCACACCCTTTGAGTGGATCGGACCGCCGAGCTTGACCTCGCGCTCGATGTCAATCACTTCGCCTCTGCCGAGGCGCACACGCGCAGTCACCCGGTTGGGTTGCCCGAAGGCAAAGTTACCCAATTTGACGTAAGAGAGGGAATTTATCTGTCCCACGCGCTCGCCGGTGGTTTCGAGCAGGATCATCCCACGCCGGATACTATCCCGCATCAGCTCGCGCACACGGTCAGCTCGATACGTCTGCTCGTCTATCGCGCGTTGTACGTCAGCGGCTGTGACTACACCGTTGCCGGCCTTATCAGCCCAGTAGTCCGCCTCTCTCAGCAGGTCCGTGATGCTCAACATATGGGTCGAGAGCCGCCAGGCGTCGCCGGCCAGGCGTGCGCTATGCTCGATAATGCGAGCAACCGCCTCACGATCAAATGGGCGCAACCCCTCCTGCCGCGCTTTGGTGGCGACCATCCGGGCGTACAACAGATCGTTCTCCGGGTTTCGCTCCATCTCCTCGTTGAAGTCCACTTCTACCTTGAAAAGTTCGCTGAAATCGGGATCGTACTGATGAAGTAGATAGTACAAAAGCCTGTCTCCTACCAGGATGACTTTGACATCCAGAGGGATCGGCTCCGGCTCAAGCGAGACGGTGCTGACCAGACTTAACGCCTGCCCCAACGGTTCGATGCGGATTTCGCGGGCACGCAGTGCGCGCTTCAGCCCATCCCACGCATATGGTTGCAGCAATACCTGGCGAGCGTCCAGGATGAGATAGCCCCCGTTGGTAAGGTGGAGGGCCCCGGGCTTGATAAGGTTGAAATCCGTTATCAACGCTCCCATCTGAGCGATATGTTCGATCCGCCCGATGAGATTGTTATAGGTGGGGTACTCCTCGAAGACTACAGGTGCTCCCTTTGATTCGCTGTGATCAACCAGCACATTGACCTGGTAGCGGCGCAGGATGGGAGGGCCCATCAGAAAACGGGGCAGCGCTCCTCCGAGCAGCACAGCCTGCGATGTCTCCTCGCTCTTCGGAGCCTCGCGGAACTCGTTGACATTTTTAACAATATCCTGCTGTACTGCATCCAGATAGCTCACCACCTCTGGCAGAGCAGCATATTTCTGACGCAGCTCGTCAATGCGGTGGCCTACCGCGAACATAGCCACCTGACGATCCAGCTCCTTCACTTTCTCCCGCGCTTCCCGCTCCCATTGGCGCACCTGATGGATGGTCTCCTGGAGTCGCTCCTGCAGCTCGGCGATGCTCTCCTCAAATTTTCTCCGCTCTTCCTCAGGAAGCTTGTGAAATTTATCCGGGCTGATTACCTCCCCATCTTTCAGCGGCGCCAGAAACAGCCCGGAGGGGGTGCGCAGCACTGCGATATTGCGCTTACTGGCCTCCTGTTGAATTTCGTTGAATGCCCTCTCCTGACGTGACTCAAACTCTTCCTGGGCTTCCTGCCGGCGCAAACGATAGTCCTCGCTTTCAAAAGCAGCCGGAATGGCCACCAGCAGCTCTTCGATCAACTGTTCCATATCCCGACGTAGCAATCTCCCGTACCCGGGTGGCAATTTCAGGGCACGTGGTTTGTGGGGGTGTGTGAAATTGTTAACATAGCACCAGTCAGCAGGTACCGGTTCCGTGGCTGCTTTCTGATCGAGGAACTGGGTTATGGTGGTACGCTTGCCCGTGCCGCTGGGGCCAAGCGCGAACAGATTGTATCCTTCACGCCGGATACCGATGCCGAAAAGTATCGCATTGACAGCCCGGTCCTGGCCGACGATCTCGCCCAGGCTCAGGTCCTCAAGTTCATCCGTTGTGGCGAAGTTAAAGCTGGATGGATCACATCTCCGGTACAGCATATGAGACGGCAGAGGTTGTATCGTGGTTGTATTGCTCATACTCCTCCTGAGGACTTAGTGCCTATCCGAAAAACGTAACCGACGCATCCCTATGCGTCGGTATAAGCGGCATAGGGATGCCGCTTGTACGGTTTTTCGGATAGGCTCTTATATGTCAGTAGCGTCCGGACCCTGAAACCGGCCCTTGTCTTGCTCTGCCGGGGTATGGTGTCACAGTCCGGCACAACGCGAGATCACCTGGGCCATTCCCAGCGCCCGGTTGAGAGTTGAAGATACAGTCTGTCGCCAGGCTAAAGCTCGATAAAACGGCTTTCACCGGTCTTCAAGTCCAGTATGCAGAAGGAATAAGACTGTCGGTATGTCCCTCCCAGTGCGCCGGGGTTGATCACCCGGGTGCGACCGATGAGCTGGTCGCGTCGGCGGTGAGTGTGTCCATGGAAGACGTAGTCGTACTGGCCAGAGGAGATGAGATTGTTCAACGCTTCCTCGTTATCCCCGTGGATCATCGCGATGGAATAACCATCCAAAACCGGTTTATGCATCCAGGCCAGCCGGCCTGTCCCAAATACTTCCTCCACGGTCTGAGCCATCCCGGTATAGCGGTCCATGTTGCCCTGCGCAATCCAGGTGTCGAAGTCGCTCATTTGTATGACTATATGTGGCCGGCACACATCACCACAATGGAGGAGCGTGACCACTTCTTCAAGCCTTAGTAATCCCAGCGCGACTTCGAGGTTGCCAAAGTTGTCATGAGTGTCTGAGACGATGCCTATTTTCATTGCCGCCCTCCGCCTTATGATGATAACAGAAAGCGGCAATTATGCAAATTGTATCTATTCAGGCGCTGACTGTAGGAGCGAAGGCCGACACCCGGCACGAAGTGCCCAGGGAGGACGATTTCAATCCTGAATAGTTACTGCAAATTTACCGTAGGGTGGTTCGTTTTCCGCTGGTTTATGCGTGTGTCATCGCCTGAGCGCTGTAAATGGCACAAGCAGAGGCCAGTTGCATTCCTGTCCATTAGAGTTAGAATGTAACTATCGCTGACACACCTGGATGGTCATGAGTAAATCCGCAATGGGTATACAAATATTACCCGACCGTTATCGTGATCCGGAGATGGCCCGCGCACTGGCCGGAGCCATCTGTAGCCGCTCGACCCGTCCCATACGCCTGATGGAATTCTGTGGCGGCCACACGCATGCGATTCTGCGCTTCGGCATTCCCGATTTGCTTCCTCCCACGGTCGAACTGCGTTCCGGGCCAGGATGCCCGGTTTGCGTCACTTCGGCTGCTGACCTCGACTATGCGCTTGCGCTGGCGCGGGTGCCCGGGATGATCCTCACCACATTTGGCGACATGATGCGTGTTCCCGGAAGCCTGAACGTGGCACATCGTGCCATCACACTGGCTCAGGCGAAGGCTGATGGAGCAGATGTGCGCGTGGTCTATTCGCCACTGGATGCGTTGCACATTGCACGCGAGAATCCGACCCGGCCGGTGGTCTTCCTGGGCGTGGGTTTCGAGACCACTGCACCGATGGTCGCTGCGGCGGTGCTGCTGGCAGAGCAAGAAAGGATAAGAAATTTCAGTGTCTTCAGCATGCATAAGCTGACCCCGCCTGCCATGCGCGCCGTCCTCGACGCGGGCGAGGTGGCTTTGAACGGCATCATTGGTCCAGGCCACGTGACCACGATCATCGGCGCTGCTGCCTGGCGGTTCCTGCCCGATGAGTATGGTATCCCTGTCGCCGTCGCCGGGTTCGAGCCGCTGGACATTTTGCGCGCGATCCTGGCTCTGGTTGAAATGGTGGAAGACAGGTCTCCCCGCGTGGCCAATATGTACGCACGCAGTGTGAAGAGCGAAGGAAACGTTGCAGCACAGATGATGCTCGAACGGGTTTTTGAAGTGGCTGACGCGGGGTGGCGAGGCTTGGGGACGGTGCCGGCCAGCGGCCTGCGGCTACGGAAGGAATATGCTCGCTTTGATGCCACCTCTCTTTTCCCAGCCGGGGTGGAACCTGCCCGGGAACCGCCGGGTTGTCGCTGTGGAGAAGTGTTGCGCGGTGTATTGATGCCCCCCGGATGTGCGCTATTTGCAAACACCTGTACCCCGCAAAGCCCGGTGGGCCCCTGCATGGTCAGCGCTGAGGGGGCGTGTGCAGCATACTATATGTACGGTGGATATATGTCATTGAGGGCATCAGGACGGACCGATGAAACTCTCCAGGCGTAGTGAATACGGGCTGCGCGTGCTTCAAGACCTGGCAGCGCATTATGGCGAGAAGCCAATACCGAACAAAGAGCTGGCAGAAAGGAACGGGGTACCTCGCAAGTTCCTGGAACAAATCATGCTCACGCTGAAACGAGGGCATATTGTGTACGCTTTGAAAGGGCCACAAGGGGGCTACTCCCTGGCACGCCCGCCAGAGCTGATCAGCCTGGCAGAGGTTATCCGCCTGCTGGACGGGCCGCTGGCCCCGATCACTTGCGTGAGCGAAACTGCATTCCGGCCATGTACCTGCACCGATATGGACACCTGCGGCCTGCGCAGGGTGATGAAGCAGGTGCGCGATGTGATAGCCGGAATTATGGAACAAACAACCCTGGCCGATCTGCTGCCGCTTAATGCGGAGAAGTCAACGGTTCATAGTCCGGCTGTTAGCCAGCACCAGGTTGAGGTTGACCGCGTCCAAAATCACTGATGAAATCCGGGAGAAAGCTCGCTCTAATTTCGGTTATTGTGCTGATCACATGTGGTCTTGGGACAGGCGGCATTTGTACTGGCTCAAGACTTTTTAGCGAGCATGCCGCTGGCAGGTTTGCCAGATGGAGTCCCCTTGGAACCCCACCGGACAAAGCGGTCAGAATTGTAAGTTTGAATCCAAATTGGGGCGAGAGAACTGTCGAAGTCGAGATAGAAACAACCTTGGGCAAATGCTACCGGTACGCAGCAGGGCAAAACAGATGGATCGAAGTGAACATCTCTCAATCAGAGCAGTATACAGGGGTAGGGAGCTGTGAGAGAATACCCCCTGCTGCTTTCAGCTCACACTCAGGCACTCTCCCCTCGAGACCGGTAAACTGCGCCACAATGATTTGGAATTGGGAATTGTTCGCAGATGAAGTGCACTTTGTCGTGTTAGAAGATGGTTATGTATGGTGGTGGCGTCATTACACGGGCTTCGACAGGCTCGCCATGTTTCTGTGTGGTGGTTCTGGCATTGGAATCTGTCTGGGACTGTTATTTTCCGCCATTCTATGGCGTCTACGCAGCAATTGGGAATAGGGCGAGTATCGGCACTGCGTCGGTCAAAACTGGCACTGGCGGCCGATTCAGGCCGACCAATACCCAATTTCGAGGAGGGAGGGAAGGACCATCCCCTCCGGAGAACGCGGAAGAGGTGAGTCAAAGTTCACAGCCCTACGGCTGTGCCGACCACCCGGCCGTGTAGAAGGCAAGATATTCGTTAATATTTGCCATCCACAGACTGTCGTTGTGTCCACCTGCGTGGACGGCGAACTGGTTTGCCACGCCCAGGCTATCCAGCAGCTCATGGAGCGCCCTGGTGTGCTGGAGTGCCCAATCGGTGTCGCCGGCGCTCAGGTAGATGTGCAATGTGGTGCTCTCTGCATTCCGTGCGAGATAGAAAGGGTCGTAAGCCTGGGGCGCCATGTTATACTTGAGAGCCGGGCTGTGTCCGCCCACTGCAGCGAAAAGGTCAGGGTGACGAAGCCCTATTTCCAGCGCCCACACTCCTCCTCGCGAAATGCCACCGATAGCCCGTCCCTCGCGCGTCGCCCAGGTGCGATAGCTCGCGTCTATGTGAGGCACCAGCTCGTTGACAATCTGGCCCTCTATGGAGCGATCGCCACCGGCGGTGTGGACGAAGATACCATCCGGGTCGGCACCGGGCATCACGATCAGGAAAGGCGGCCATAATCCAGCCTGAATACCCGCGTCGGCGACTTCGTCAACGCCGAGGTTATCCCAATGTAATTCATTGTATGGCCAGCCGTGGAGCAGGTAAAGCACCGGATAGCGCCGGTCACTCTGATCGTAGTCAGGTGGCAGATAGATGCGGTACGGCTCCTCCCTGCCGGTTACCTGGCTGAAGTAAGTATGAGACTCGGTCCTCCCTGCCAGTTGGGCAGCGGGATATGCGATGGGGGCCTGGACAATGCGTGTCCCACCCGATGTAAGCGTTGTTGTGCCGGGAGGGGAAGCCGGTGCAATGGTTGGTGAAGGCGTGGGCGAGGGCGTGGATGTTGCGGTTGGCGATGGAGATGGAGTGGGTGTGGGGGTTGATGTGGCGGTCGGCAGGGGTGTAGGAGTAGGAGATGGTGTGTCCGAAGGTGAAGGTGATGACTCCTCTCCCCTGATCGGTGTATTGACCACCTGCGAACTCGTATCTTTTTGTGTTTGTGGGGGATCATGGTCCACTTCAGTGATGGGCCGTACCAATACCCACAGGGCTATCATCAAAGCCAGGATCAACACTCCTGTTCCGTACAGAAACCAATAACCCACTCCTCTGCGCGTTGGCAATTCTTCACCCCTCAATGCCGAGTTTTCGTCGCGTGTACGGGATCAGGCCGCCAGCCTCGAAAATAGCCATTACCGTCTCCGGCAACGGGTGGAAAGTAAACACGCCCCTGTCGCTGTAGATTTCACCTGCGCGGAGATCGATTTCGATCCTGTCGCCATAGCTTAGCGCTTCCACAGCCTCCGGGCAGACGAGTGCCGGCAGAGCGTTGTTGATGCAATTACGGTAATATATGCGGGCGAAAGATTTGGCAATGACTGCCCCTACCTGCTTTGCCAGCAGGCAGGTAACCGCCTGTTCTCTTGAACTACCACAGCCAAAGTTGCTTCCTGCCACGATCACATCTCCAGGCTTTACATGCAGATGGAAGTCAGGGTCCAGGTCCTCCAGCGCATGCTCGCCCATTTCTGCCCGGTCGGTGACTGTATAAGTGTATTTGCCGGGAAAGATGACATCGGTATTCACATCATCACCGTATTTCCATACCCTGCCCTTGATGATCACTTCCACCCCCGGTTTTTACCCACCACAATTATTGCACTGGCATCACCTTTCTCTACAGGCTTTCTTACGCATAACTGATTCTGAGGCACAAGGCTCTGGCCCATCTCTTGACTATGCACCGCGTGGATCACTCCACGCGGGCCAGGTGCCGGCCGCCGACCGCTGGACTATGCGCCGCGTGGATCACAATCCACGCAGGCCGGGTGCCGGCCACCGACCGCCGCCGCCGGATTGTGATCCGGCGGGCACGTCAGGCGGGCACGTCAGGCGGGCACGTCAGGCAGGCACGTCAGGCAGGAACGACGCGCGGAATCCAGTTATGCGTATCTCGCACTCGCGTGCAAACCTGATGCTAACTGTCCGGTTGAAGCTCAGATCATAATTCATCAGGATGCACGATCATACCCGCGACCGCGCTGGCCGCAACGACAGGCGGACTGGCCAAGTAAATCTGGCTTTCTTTAGTGCCCATCCGGCCCTGAAAATTGCGGTTTGCAGTGCTGATGGTGACCTCGCCCTCGGCCGGGATGCCCTTGTGGTTACCCATGCAAGGCCCACAGCCGGGGCTTTCGACTGCCGCGCCAGCCTCGACGAAGGTGCGCAGATACCCCGCCTCCAGGGCAGCCAGATAGATTCGTCTAGACGCAGGGATAACGATCAGACGCACCCAAGGCGCGATTTTTCTTCCCTCCAGAATACGTGCCGCCATCGCCAGGTCGGAGAGGCGGCCATTGGTGCAGGTACCAAGGAAGGCCTGGTCAATGCGTGTACCGGCCACTTCTCGCACAGGGACCACGTTATCCACTGCATGTGGTCTGGCGACCACGGGTTCCACCGTTCCTGCATCGTACTCTACTGTTTGCTCATAGCAGGCATCCGGGTCCGGATAAATAGCTTCATAAGGCTGATGTGTGCGGCCCTCCAACCAGGCGAAGGTCACATGGTCGGGCATCACATATGCATTCTTCGCTCCCATCTCCGCCATAAGGTTGGTGACGACCATACGCGCTTCCATATCCAGTGCTGCCACACCTTCTCCGTGCAATTCAACCGATTTATAGTTACCGCTGTCCGCTCCCAGCTGCCCGATGATGTGGAGAGCCAGGTCCTTGGATGTGACCCATTCGCGCAACCGGCCGTGAACAACGATCTTAATACTTTCCGGCACCCGTAGCCAGATGGATGCCGTCGCCATCACCACTGCCATCTCACTACGCCCGATACCGGTGGCGAAGGCTCCAAACGCGCCGGCCGTTGTGGTATGTGAGTCGGCGCCGACAATGAGCGTGCCGGGCGTGGCGAAACCTTCCTCAGCAAGTACCTGATGACATACGCCGTGCCCCACATCGTAGAAATGCCTGATCCCTTGCTCTCGCACAAACTGGCGGATCAGTTTATGATTCCGCGCGTGGGCGGTTGTAGGAGCCGGGCTGGCATGATCGAGCACGATCACGTGAATTTCTGGCTTTGCCAGGCGTTGCACACCGATCTGGCGGAAATTCTCGGCGATGGAGGCTGTGTTGTCGTGGCTGAGCGCCACGTCCGGCATAACATCAACGATCTGGCCGGCTTTCACTCCGGCCAGCCCAGCCTTACGTGCCAGAATCTTTTCAGCGAATGTGTGGCCCATACCGGGCTGTATTGTACTCTAATGAGAGTAGACTGACAAGGGACAGAAAGGAGGAAGCAGGAGGCAGGAGGCAGGAGGCAGGAAGCAGGAGGCAGGAGGCAGGAAGCAGGAGGCAGGAGACACGGATGACGAGGATTTACGACTAAGTGCCTATCCGAAAAACGTAACCGACGCATCCCTATGCGTCGGTATAAGCGGCATAGGGATGCCGCTTGTACGGTTTTTCGGATAGGCTCTAAGTACCCCCGGCAGGATTCGAACCTGCGACCCTTTGGTCCGCAACCAAATGCTCTGTCCAGACTGAGCCACGGGGGCATATCAGCGGGGAGGCAGGGATTCGAACCCTGGGTAGAGTTTTTAGCCCTACAACCGCTTAGCAGGCGGCCCCGATCGACCACTCCGGCACCTCCCCTGAGGGTCCGCTGAATCGCTGGCTCTGGCGGAGGGAGAGGGATTCGAACCCCCGGTGACCTTTCGGCCACAACGGTTTTCAAGACCGTCGCCATAGTCCGCTCGGCCATCCCTCCAGATTCCAGGTAGCGACCCTGAGCTAATTTTACCATAGCGATGGTGAACTGTCAACGCAACGCACTTGTTTGGGTGCCCGTCATATTTTTGCATCCGCTGGCTCGGGCCGGTCTTCAGACCACGCCCGACGCCGCACGACCGGCCACAATGTAGGGCAACTGCTCGCAGTTGCCCTACAACTG
>DAOTYA010000187.1:0-25049 GCA_034435075.1 Anaerolineae bacterium | reverse complement strand
GGTCGGGGTTGGGGACGGGGAAGGCGAAGCCGTTGGCGAAGGGGTTAACGCGGGGGATGGGGAAGGTAAGGCCGTTGACACAGCAGCATCCGCCGGGGGCGGTGGCGGCTGCGCGGTGGCCGTTTCCATCAATTGAGCAGGTGCGGTTGCACAGCCGGACAGCACGATGATCAACAGCGTCAAAATGCCAGGGAACAGAGTCCTCCTCATCGTTCACTCCATAATGTGTACTCCGTCGGCTGCCGGGACAACTTCCAGCGTGCCACGGTATTCGTCAATGCGCCCCGTCACCTCGACCCTGGTTCCGGCGATCAGTCCCGAAGCGTCTGGCAGGGCATCGTATACCTCTTGCCAGAGCAGCAGTACGATCGAGCCGGTCTCATCGCTGAGCAGGAACTTTACCCCCCGTGAGAACGGCCGGGGCTCGCCCAGAGTGCCCGTAAGTGTGAGTACTCTCCCAACATCAGCGGGGGTGACGTTCCCGATGGCCAGCAGCGGCGCGTGCTCCTCCTGCGGAGATAGGGGGGCGGCAGTGAGCACAAGTACGTCTTCAGGCAGCTCGGGGATCACCTCAAACCTGCCGTAGTAGCTGGAAACCTCCCCCTGCACCCGAATCTCTGCACCCGGCTGCACCGTCATGGGCAAAGCGTCGTGCAGTGACTGCCAGAGCAGGACGGTTGCAGGGCCACTTCCGTCGTCAAGCGAGACTTTAACGCCCGCAGAGAAAGCACTGACGCCGGTAATCCTCCCCTGCATTGTAACCATGCGCCCGATGTCTGCGGCACCCAGCCGGCCGGTCGGCCTGTCCACGGCAACAGGAATCGGCCGGTCCAGCGGCACAATCTCGGTTGTGGAAGCAGGTACGAGTTGGGGCGTCTCCCTGTAAAGCGAGACAGTAGCTGTGACCAGAACGGACTGCCCGATCTCCAGGGCTGGTAAGGGGCTGCTGAGCGCGACAAGGTCTGAACTCACGGCAACAGGTATGGCGCCGCTTTCGTCGCGCACAGTGATCAGAGTCAGGCCGGGATACGGCTCGTGGACGCGACGTATCTGGCCACGCACCCGGACACGCAGGAACTGGTCCTCTGGCCCAATAGACCCGATGGTCCGCTCTACCGGTACGGGACGGGTCAACCTGAGCTGTTCAGGTGCGTTGATCGTCAGGGCCGTGAAATCCTCCTGCACCCGGAGCGTACCGGCAACCTCGACCCAGTCGCCGAGAGCAGGTACGCGACTTTCAGTGACCATCTGGCGCACCTCCGCCCGGTAGGCGGAGACGCGTAGCTCGCCTGTGCCGTCCTCGAGCCAGAAGCTCAGAGATTCACGCGCTGCGTCGTAGGACGGGGAGCGCACGCAGCGCCCCTGGAGCTGCACATAGGCCAGGTTCATCGTCGCGCCGATCTGGCCGACCTTGATCACGGGCGGCGCCGCGTGCACGGCGGCCAGCCAGAGGGCGAGCAGACCAACGCCGGCGAGCAACAGAGCAAGCTTTTTGACAAGGCGTATGGGGAGGCGGCCATCGAGACGGGCGCCACAGTATGGACAGGTCTGATACGGTCCTGTGTAACGCCCACAACTGGGGCACGCAGGTGGCATATCCCCGGCGCCTTGCTGTGTCATATCCATTATAGCATCAGCTCAAAGATCCAGATATCGCGTTCTTTGCTGATCTGATAGCCAGCGGCCTCGACGGCCACGAGCAGTGCCGGTTCATTCGGGGGTTTGAATTTGACCTCGGGGCAGCCCATACTGGCCGCCAGTCCCCGAAGCCCCATGAATAGATGGCTCAATGCCTCATCTCTGCCATCTCCAAGGCTCACGTAAAGTGGTTCGTCTCGCTCTGGTGTGTGAATGATGGCGAGGGCTGCCAGCTCCCCGTCTGCTTCCAATCCCCAGACACGGCCTTCTGCAATGTGACAGCTCAGTCGCTCAAGGGTAAGGTTTTTCCAGGTCCAGGACTCCTCGTAGAGGCCGCTGGAGGCACGGTGGCGAGGAGATGAGGTGATCAGACGCCAGGCTGCCGGGATGTCGGCCCCGGTCAGTTTGCGCAGAGCGGGGACATCCGCTACCGGAGCCGGGTCGGCTCTGTAGCGCCTGTAGACGGCGATACGCCGGAAGCCATGTCTGGCAGCCAGGCGGTGTACCGGCTCGTTAAGCGAGTGGGTGGCAAGACGTATGGTGCTATTTTGTTTCATCCTCCGGGCATGCGCGATCAGGTGCTCTTGAAGTTGCCGGGCAATACCGCGCCTGCGGCTTGAAGGAGCCACACGCAGTCCCTGTAACCACCACTCGTTCTGACTCAGACGGCTGAGTTTTGCGATGCCCACAATTCTTGGTGCGCCATCAGGTGGTGCCTCTTTCAGTTCTGCCACCACAAAGAGACCCTCAGGATCATGCAGCCAGGATTCCCACACAAGGGGTATGTAATCGTCCTCATCAATCTGGGCACACAAATCCTCGACGGCAGCCCTGTCCTCAGCCCGGGCTGGCCTGATATGGATGTCGGGATGGCCCGACCGGCGCCACCACCTGTTCAATGATTGTAAGAATGCGAGTCCCGGCTTTTTGACCTTTTTGGCCCGGGGTGGTGCTTCTGCAGGCGTAGCAAACGGGTCCAGGTCATACAGACGACAGAAAACATACCGTCCGATCACTCTTAATGTCGCCAGTACCGGTGCAGCGAGGAGCATGCCTATGATACCGGCCAGGTTGCCCCCGATGATCACGCCTATCAACACGACCAGCGGATGCAGGTTCAGACTCCGTCCCATCACCCTGGGTACGAGCAGATTACTTTCGATCTGCTGGATTAGAATGTACAGGCCGGCAACCAACAAGGCGAACCAGAAATTGCTCAGAGGCAGGAAATTGGACCCCTTAAAAAGCGCCAGCAGCACGGCCGGCACCAGGGCAATGGCAGGACCCAGGCTGGGGACGAACTCCATAATGCCGGCGATAATGCCCAACACTACAGCGTAAGGCAGACCTATGGCCGTACCGGTGGCTATGGTCATCACAGCGATGGCCGCACACATCAACAACTGGCCGCGCAAAAAGGCATGCCACACGCCGGTGATCTCCTGGCGCAGACGCACAAAATCCTCCCGATATTCGGCGGGCGGCATTTCATCGAGCCTGGCAATGATGCGGTCGGCATCCTTAACAAGGTAGAAGGCGGTGATCAAAATCACGACGAGCCACAATACCCCCGAAGCCACCCCGAATACGATATTGAGTGTGCCGCGTGCCACTGTCCCGACGAAGGAACGCAGCATTGTATTCAGTTCCTGGTACAGTGGGCTGAGGTCCAGCGTGTACCTCCATATCTGCACCGGCTGATCCAGAAAAGAGCCGATATCGGTAAGCACGTCAAAGATGCTATCCTCTACATTGAGCACGGCTTCTCTGAAACTGAGGCTCGGAAAGATAGTCACAGGTGTGATGACCACTGCCCCCAACCCTGTGACGATGATGACCAGGAACACCAGGCTGGTGGCCAGTGTACGGGAGAGGCGCGCGCGACATGTCAGGAAGTCCACAATTGGATCGAGGATGAAGGCGATCAGAAAGGCGATCAGTAGCGGGGGGATGACCTGACGGAAGCGATATAAAACCAGCGCCAGCAGTACCAGCAGCGCTGTGGACACAATACGTTTGGTAGGGGCGCTCCAGCGACGTACCGGTTCACTCACTTCAAACGCCTCCGGTTAAGTGATATGCACACCGTCCATGGGGCCAGCGCCCAGATGCACTCGCCTGCCAGTGAGTGAAGAGCGTGGATCAATGCCCACAACCCCAGCCCGTCCGTGGGCTGGTGAGCCGGGAGCAGAGTATGGCGAGGCGGGGTTATCTCCACGACGGTGTACTCTCGTTTCGGGTCGAGGCCGGCGAGTTCTTTAGCCAGAGCCACTGCGGTCTCGAAGTCGCCGAGCTCATCCACAAGTCCGATCGTGCGGGCCTGTGCGCCCGTCCAGACTCGCCCACGGGCAATCTCCTCGACGTGCGCCTCGTCCATACCGCGTCCCTCGGCCACCCGGGCTTTGAAGCGAGCGTAACTCTCGCCCAGCTCACGGCGCACCAGGGCACGTTCCTCATCACTGAAAGGAGCGGTTTCGGCGTACAGGCCGGCCATGGCTCCATACTGTACCCACTCGCGGGTGATGCCCAGCTTCTTATACAGGTTGTTCAGGCAGATTTTGCCACCCCACACTCCAATTGAGCCGGTCAGCGTGGTGGGACGCGCCACGATGCGATGGGCGGGAGCAGCGATATAGTAGCCGCCGGAGGCAGCCTGTTCTCCCATCAGCGCGACAACCGGTTTGCGCTCGCGTAAACAGCGCACCTCGCGCCAGATCAGGTCTGCAGCCAGGGCTGACCCGCCCGGGGTATCCAGATAGAGGATCACAGCAGCGACGTTCCTGTCTGCCCCGGCCTGACGGAGTGACTGGGTGATCGTCTCGGCGCCGGCCTGAGCCATAGGGAGGGGCAGGGGCAAAGGGAAGGGCAGGGGGACCCGTCGCGCGTGGCCGGGTACTATCAGGCCCTCTACCCGTACGATTCCGATACGCTGGCGGGTGTTCCACCTGATCGGGGCGCGCAGGCGGGATGCAGCGCTCTCCCAGTCAAGCGCGGTGGTAGAATCTGAAACCAGCCCCTTACTTATAAGCTCATCCTCATACAGCACCGCATCTATCAATCCCGCTTCCTGAGCTTCCTGAGCTGTAAGAGGCATCGCATCCATCAGCTCGCGCAGGCGTGCGGCGTCAATGCCACGTCCCTCGGAGATCGCGGATACAATAGTATCGAGATGAGATGCCAGGATGGCTTCCAGCATCTGCCGGTGGGGTTCGCTCATCCTCGAGCGACGGAATGTATCAGGTGAGACTTTATACTCGGCAATGGCCTCGATATCCGCTTCGATGCCCAACAGGGACATGGCATCTTTAAGGAAGACTGCGTCTGCTCTCAGGCCGGGCGCGAACAGTCGCCCTGCGGGGGGCATGACAATCTGGTCACAGGCAGAGGCCAGGTAATAGTCCCACAAGTTAGCCGAGGGCAACCAGGCCACCAGTTTTTTGTTTTTCTTGCGCAGTTCCGATATCCCCTGGCGCAGGCTGTATAGAGCGGCAAATCCAGCCTCCAACGAATCGAAACGCAGGACCACATTACGCACACAGTTGTCGCTACCAAGCATCTCAACAATCTCGCGCATCTCAGCCAGGCTCGTTTCGGGTGGTGGCAGAGGCAGGAGACGGCTGAGAGGCCCAGGGAGCAAGTCCCGCCCAGATGGTAGCTCAGGGTAGGAGCCGCGTACAGGCAGGAATATGCACTCATGTCCCCTGCGGCGGTGAAGCAGGTTGCGCGCGGCCAGTACACTGTTACGCAGCAGGTCACGTGGAAGCATCAAGGCTGTTTATTCCTGTGGCGACGACTCCGCGAGGCGTTTCAGACTGAGCTCAAAATCGGTGAGGGTGCAATCTCGCAGAGCGTGGGTCACCAGCTCGCGCAGGACGCTCAACTCCCCGATTGCCTCCAGTCGTTTAGAAAGTGACTTGACCTGCTCGGAAGGTGGGTTAAAGCGTGTCGTCAGTATCTGCAAGATGGTCTCGCGATGGGCCTGTGTTGCACCCTCCAGCCTTCCCTGCTGCAATCCCTGCTGCAATCCCTGCTGCAATCCCTGCTCTAACATCTCCTCAAGCCAGTCCTCGATAAATGTTCCTTCTCTCATTTCCATCACCTCCTCTTGAAAGAACCGCCACAAGAAGGCTTTATCGAAATAACGCGAGGCGATCATAACGGCAAGCGCCAGAGAATCAGCGCGTTTGCGCCTGTCAGGCTCTGCCAGGATCAGCTCGCGCTCCTCCCTCAAGACAGATTCGTCGGGATGGTCCAACAACATAACCAGCAGCGGTGCCAGCTCCCGGTATGTGCCGCTTCTGATCCCGTCCACATAATCCCACAGTCGGACTACAGGATAAGTAAAGCGGTGAACTACCTGTTCCCCCAGTCGAACGATATACTCACCCGGCAATTCTGACAACCGAGGGCTGAGGTATAAGGCCACGGATACCACCGGCATCTTGAACTGCTCGCTTAATGCTCCGTGGTAGCTGTGCATCCGGCGGGGGAAATCCGCCTCATGTTCCAACTGGAACTCGATATGCAGTATGTGCTCCTGGCCCTCACACTCGATGCGGTGCAGAAAGTCCACCGGGCGGACCGGCAAGGAAAGTTCGACGTTCTCCAGAGTACCAAGCAGCCGGGCCTGCACCCCGGGGAGCGCCAGCCTGAGCAGAGAGTCCGCGTAGTTACGGCCGATGATCTTTAAGGTCTGGTCGAACAAGTTGATCTTGACCATGAAATCACTCCATTAAGCCAGTCGCAGCCCGGGTACGACGTCCAGGTCCCAGCCGGTCCGCTCTCCGGCAATAAAGCGGTAGTAGGCACACGCGCCCACCATCGCTGCATTGTCGGTGCAGAGTGACAACGGCGTGTAATATACGGGCAGCGCCTCACCCTCCAGCCTGCTGGCCCGTTCGCTGGTGATTTCCCTCAGTGCCTGATTGGCCGAGACGCCCCCACAAAGCAGAAGAGCCTTTGCCCCATATCTTTTTGCTGCCTGCACGGCCTTGGCCGAGAGCACATCTACCACAGCCGCCTGGAAGCTGGCCGCCAGATCGGCCAGTTGTTGTCCCTGCGGCGGAGCGCCGAGCCTGCCGACCTCACGCAGCACGGCAGTTTTGAGGCCGCTGAAGCTGAAGTCGTAACTGTCTTCCAGCCAGGCTCGTGGAAATTGGTAAGCAGCCGGATTCCCTCCCTGAGCTGCCCTTTGAATCGCCGGGCCGCCTGGATAAGGCAAATGCAGCAGACGCCCCACTTTGTCGAAAGCCTCACCCGCAGCGTCGTCGAGCGTGCCCCCCAGGTATTCATACTGGCTATGGTCAGGCATCAGGATCAGTTCAGTGTGACCACCGGATACAACAAGCGCCACAAGCGGAAACTGTGCCGGTAGAGGCAAACTCCTGTCATGGGCAGGACTGATGCCCGTGGTATCCAGCCAGTGAGCATATATGTGAGCCTCAAGGTGATTGATCCCCAGCAGTGGCAGGTTATAACCCAGGGCGATGCCTTTCGCCGCGTTGACGCCCACCAAAAGCGATCCCGCCAGCCCCGGTCCGCATGTCACGGCCACCGCATCCAGATCACCAAACCCCAGGCGAGCCTCGCGCATGGCCTGCTCGATCACCGGTACGATGGCCTCGATATGGGCACGGGAGGCGACCTCCGGGAAAACACCACCGTATCTGGCATGCAATTCGACCTGCGAGGCGACGATATTGGAGAGGATATACCGCCCATCCTCAACCACGGCGGCGGCGGTCTCATCGCAGGAAGTCTCGATGGCTAAAATGCGCGTCACGGCTACTCAGACTGCTATCACCAACTCTTTAGGGAAATCGGTCAGATTATGCACCGCTCCCTCTGCATCCAGGTATATCACGTCCTCGATGCGCACACCAAAACCTTGCTCAGGGTAATACAACCCGGGTTCACAAGTGAAGACATGCCCTGGACGGAGCACTTCAGTGTTTGAAGGTGCATCAAGAAAGCGGGGCTCCTCATGGATGCTCAACCCTACCCCGTGCCCCAGGTTGTGCACGTATCCGGTCTCTGTCCTGGAGTCGCTGGCAATAGTGGGATGACCCCGCTCCTCAAAAAACTCGCAGGCCTGCCGCTGATAGGAACGTACCTCATGCCCTACCGCGTAGGAGGAGATGATTCGCTCCATACACTCGTACACGTCCTGGTAAGCCTTCTCGACCTCAGGAGGGGCGTATCCCAGACAGAAAGTACGGGTCAGATCGAAATAATAACCGCCCCCGGCTTCACAGGGAAAAATATCGAAAATGATGGACCGGCCCAGCGCGACCACATCATCCGGGCGGCCCTTGCTGTGAGGAATGCCCGCGTCTCTACCAATGGAGAAAATGAAGCCGAGCGGGTCCTCAAGGTGTGCAGCGGCTATCAGGCGGCGGATTTCATCGTGCACCCGTCCGATGGTGAGAGGCGTGCCGTCAGACTGTACCAGCACCCCGTTGTTCACCCGATGCGATTTGAGGAACTCAATAGTCTGGCCAACGATCGCACACGTGCGCCGGCCTACATCGCGGATGCGTTCGACCTCGGCCTTGTCTTTGGTGGCGCGAGCGATTTCGATAAGCGTCACATCGAAGTCCCCATGAACCTCGATCCCTTCCAGTTGCTCATCCAGTGCCTTGAGCAGCACCCACGCC
This sequence comes from Anaerolineae bacterium, assembly GCA_034435075.1. Taxonomy (GTDB): domain Bacteria; phylum Chloroflexota; class Anaerolineae; order B4-G1; family B4-G1; genus JAOAAG01. The sequence goes on along the minus strand of DAOTYA010000187.1, from coordinate 16,755 downwards.
TGGCCCTGGTCCGCCATCCCGTAAAAGCCGACACGCCCCTGCACCCCCAAATCGGCGAAGATACGGCGGTACAGCTCAACGCTCGCGGCCAATGCGTCACCTTTCTCGCGCAGGATGCCAAGATAGTCGTACCTGTTCATGTTTATGACGGTCAGGCTGCTGGCCTCCGCCAATTCGCGCTCCATAGGAGAGCACAGCAACACAGGAGGTTGCTGCAATTTCTTCAACACATGTCCCCGCGTGAGTGGGGTGCCGCCAGTCATATAATACATCGCCGGGTTGTTGTAGCCACTACCCGAAACGAGGATGGCGTCCAGCCCTCTTTCCTCCATCAGCCGGTCGAGGTCTTGTTTCATATCTCACTCCTGGAGCAAGGGATATCAGTCTCACAATGTGGTGCCGCAGCCCACACTATAGCCCGGAGTAGCTGCGACTCTTCGGCGGCCAGTACCGTGCGCGGATCGAGCACCAGCCGGTCGTCCTCAATGCGCGCGATCACCGGTGGGTCGGCAGCACGCAGCCGTGCCGCCAGCTCTTCGGGATGGGGCACATTCAGCGCTACAAGCCGTGTCGGCAGCGTCTCACCCGGCAGACTGCCCCCTCCTATGGTTGACAGGCCATCCACAATGTCCGCCGAAAGTCCCGCCTGTCCCAGACGCCGCCTCCAGCGCCTGGCACGGCGCTCGATCTCCTCAAGCGGAAGAGAAATCATCTGCCATACGGGAATCTGCCTGGTCGCTTCGCCTTTCGAATAATGGAGCAGGGTCGCCTGGAGTGCAGCCAGACAGAGCTTGTCGGCCCGCAACGCGCGAGCTAACGGGTGGCGCTTGAGTGGTTCCACGTAGTCGGCCTTCCCCACAATGATGCCGGCCTGCGGTCCACCCAGCAACTTGTCACCGCTAAAGCAGACTATAGCAGCGCCGGCGGCGACGCTCTCCTGTACCATTGGCTCGTGCGCCAGCCCGAACTGCGCTGTGTCCAGAAATGTCCCGCTGCCCAGATCATCCATCACTGCCACACCATACTCATCGCCCAACCTGACCAATTCATCAAGTGACGGTTCGGTGGCAAATCCGATGATACGGAAATTGGAGTGGTGCGCGCGCAGAATAAGCGCGATGTCTGGCTCCCTCTTCAGCGTCTGTTCATAGTCGCGCAGGTGAGTGCGGTTAGTGGTGCCGACTTCGATCAACCTGGCGCCGCTCTGGGCCATCACATCCGGGATACGGAAGCCACCTCCTATTTCGACCAGTTGGCCACGCGAAATGATCACGCCCCGTCCCTGCGCCAGGCCGGTGAGTGCCAGAAGCACAGCGCCGGCATTGTTATTGACCACGAGCGCGGACTCGGCGCCGGTCAACTCACACAGCAGCCGCCCGGCATGTACTGTACGATGGCCGCGCCGCCCGTGCTCCAGATCGTACTCCAGTGTGGAATATCCTGCGGCGACCGCTTCCATGGCTGCGCGCGCTGCTGACGAGAGGGGAGCGCGCCCCAGGTTGGTGTGAATAATCACACCGGTGGCATTTATGACCGGGCGCAAAGTTGGCGACAGGTGTTTGCGCAGATACACAGCTGCCCTGACAACGATGAGATCGTTTTGCGGGACATCTCCGCCTGTCCGTATCTCTGCGCGTACCTGGTCGAGTGCGGCTCGCAGGGCTTCGACCGTCCGGGTACGTCCGTATGTGGTGATAAGCTCCTGGGTGCTCTCCTCGCCAAGGAGCTTATCCACGCTGGGAAGTTGACGTAGCTTGTTGCTCATCATACGATCAGCCTGCTCAGTAGTATCATAGCGGGCAGATCGCCGGTCCATCGCAGCCGGTCAATCGGTACCTGCCCCTGCGTGTATTATACCTTCACCGGGCAGAAGGGCAAGAAGGAATAACAGGCTGGCAAATTTGTCAGTTCCTGCAGGGAGTGTATAATCACATATCGAGTGACTGTCAGCTATGAGATGCCCATCCTGCGGTTACGAAAGTCCGCCCGGAATGCAATTTTGCGGCATGTGCGGAGCACGCCTGGCGAGAGTGTGCCCTGCCTGCCACTTTGCCAATCCGCCGGATTTCCGCTTCTGTGGCTGGTGTGGCATCCCGCTTGAGACAGCGGAAATTGCCCCTGCATATCCCGGCCCCTCTATTTACGAACAGGCATCCCAGCCTAAGCAGGCCTCTGCCCCGTCATTTCCTCTGGGAGGGGAACGCAGGCTGACAACTGTACTGATAGCCGATGTAAGTAGCTCCACCAACCTCCTCGAGCAGATCGGCACCGAGGCGTGGGTAGAGCTCATGAACCAGGTCCTCCGCATCCTGGAATCGGAGATATACCGGTATGGCGGCGAAGTGCACCAATTCCGTGGCGACGGACTGGTGGCGTTTTTCGGGGCCAGCTCAGCGCACGAGGATGACCCGGAGCGGGCGGTGCTGGCCGGCCTGGCGATGCAACGTGCGCTGGCTACTTATACGGCCGAACTGGCGGAGAAGGGCATCACCCTGCGCCTGCGGGTGGGTATCAATACCGGCGAGGTCATCGTCACCAGTGTGGGCGATAGCCGTCAGCATAGCGAAGATACCGCGATGGGTGAAGCAGTCGCACTTGCTGCACGCCTGGAAGCAGCCGCCGAGCCGGGCACCGTGTTGGTTGGCGAGAACACCTACCGGCTGGTCAGCTCGCAGTTTGAGTGGGAGCCGGTGGGGAGCCTGGTCCTCAAGGGAATCAGCCAGCCGGTGGCTGCCTACCGTCCTGTCGCGCCGGTGGTCCATGTTGAGTATGCTTATCCTCCCCCACTGATCGGACGGGAAGCCGAGTTTCAGGCCTTGAAGAGCTGTGTCGAGGGGCTGTACAGCGGCAAAGGTGGCATTGCCATCATAACTGGCGAGAGGGGGATGGGCAAATCTCTGCTGGTGAGTCAGGTGCGTCAGCATTTCACCCGCCGGGAGATACTCCTGGCCGGGACGTCTACACCCTCTCCCGCTTTGGTATGGCTGTACGGGCGCTGCCGTTCCTATGGGCAGTCGTCACCTTACTCGATGTGGATAGACCTGTTGCAAGACTGGCTGGGAGTTCACCCGGCGGAACCGAATGAGGAGATGCGCCAGCAGCTCCGTGCCAGAGCAGAGGCGCTGTGGGGCTCACGCTTCTCTGAATATTACCCTTACCTGGTGACCCTTCTCTCTTTGCCGCCTGACGATTATGTCCCAGAGTGGATCGCGCGCCAGGCCGCCGAATGGAAGCGGCAGATGCCCCTGCCCACCGACATAGCCTGGGGGCAACAGGTCGCCAGCGAAATGGCCGTGTTGCGGCAGCGTACTTTTCTGGCTATACGGCAATGGGTTGAGGCGATGGCCAGGCACCAGCCGCTTGTACTGACCCTGGAGGATTTGCACTGGGCCGACGCGACCTCACTTGAGCTTTTAGAGTACTGCCTCCCATTGTGTGAACAGGAGCCACTACTGTGGCTGGTCCTGTGCCACCCTGAGCGCACCTCGCCGGCGTGGAGGTTCCGAACCCAGGCAGAAACAGAATATCCCCACCGTACTACCGTCATCACACTTGATTCCCTGACCGAGGCCGAAAGCTGCGAATTCATCAACCAAATCCTTGGCCCGGATGCGTTGCCTTCAGATGTGTGCTCCCTGGTCATCAGTAAATCTGAGGGCAACCCCTACTATCTGGAGGAAATCATCCGCTCACTGATCGAGCAGGGAACACTGGCCAGAGATGAAAGGAGAGGAGGATGGTATCTGGCACGACCGGTAGATTCACTCAGCCTGCCCGACACGTTACAGAGCCTGCTTATGGCTCGCATAGACCGCCTGTCGCCCGAGGAACGCCGGGTACTTCAGATGGCGGCTGTGATCGGGCAGGTATTCTGGTCAGGCGTGCTTGAAGCGCTGGCTGGCAGTCCCTCACCTGGCGATAGAGCAATGGATGTGCCAACCCTTAAGGCTTGTCTGACAGCGCTTCAACGCGCACAACTGATCTACGAACGTGGCAGGGTCCCCGACCTGGGAATGGAATACGTCTTTAAGTCCACGCTCGTGCGCGATGCAGCTTACGAAAGCCTGCTCACTGCTCAGCGAGCTGCGTATCACCTCAAAGTCGCAGAGTACCTGGAAGAACTGGCGGGGCCGGAGATCTGGCCCCGTCACTACAGCGCGCTGGCATATCACTACCGACGTGCTGGCCATATCAGAAAGGAGCTCTTTTACACCATACAGGCCGCCGGGCAGGCCCGGGAGCTCTACGCCAATGCCGATGCTCTGAGACACTACAGTCGTGCTCTCGAACTTCTGGAGCAGATGGAGGCTCAGGCCATCAGTGACAGCCAGCACTATGCCATCCTCACCCAGCGCTTCGAGGTTCTGAATGGCAGGCGCGAAGTGCTTTTCATGATGGGCGACTTCGAGGCGATGTGGGCTGATGCCCGGGCCCTGCTCTCCCTGGCCCACCAGTTGGCCGACGACCCTGTCTGGCTGATAGACGCCATATTGCAACAACCAGGTGTGGCGGACTTGCGGGAGCAGGAGGATTTGGAGGAGGCTATTCCGATGGCCCAGCAGGCATTGGCGCTGGCCCAGCAACTGGGAGATCATTACCGGGAAATGCAGAGCCTTGTCGCCGTGGCCCGTCAACGTTTCTGGCTCAATGATCCCTCCGGATGGGAGTTTGCCCGGCGCGCCCTTGAGCTGGCCCGTCAGCTTGGCGACAGGCGCTACGAAGTCAGCATCCTCATCAACCTGGGACAACTGTGCGCTTCAAGTGAGCCAGAGCGGAGTGTGGAGTACCTGCAGGCCGCACTCCCTATCAGCCAGGAGCTGAATGATAAGATAACCGAGCTGGAGATTCTGAACCTTATAGGCGTCCAACTGGAGAACAGCGACGATTACTACCGCCGCCTGAAGGAATGCCACGAGAAAATGTTGTGCCTCAGCCGGGAAATCGGTCATCGCCCGGCCGAAGCCCAGGCCCTTATGTTCTGCGGCCAGATTCAGGCCATCTACCTGGGCGATTACGAGGCCGGGCTGGCAATGCTGGAGGAGAGCCGAAAGCTCTGGGAAGGAATGCCAGGCCAGGTCTATCCCCTGCTCCGGATTGCCCAGGTTCAAATCGTCCAGGGGAAGTATGAGGAGGCCTCGGCAACATTGGAGCTTGCCCGCCACGCTGGCAAATCGCTTACCCAGCAGATTGGACGGGTGGGGTTGGACCTGGTCTCGGCTATCCTGCACAACGCTATAGGCGGCGAATCCAACCTGAGGACGGCGCTTGAGCTGGCCACTGCCAACCGCGCTGCATTTGTGGACAACCCTCAGCTCTCGCGCCAGTACCAGATGGTCGCCGCGTGCGAAGCCAGTGCCGCACATCTCGGCCTGGCGCAGACCGTCTCCGACCCGGTACAACGACAAACTCATCTCCAGGCAGCCCTGGAAGCCTCACAGGAAGCACTGGGAATCTACCGCTCGTTCGGATTCGTCCGTCCTATCGAGTGCGTCAGTGAGGAGATACTTTACCGCCATAGCCTGGCCCTGGCAGCAAACGGTCGCCAGGAGGAGGCGATGGAGTATCTGCAGCATGCCTGCGATGAGATGATGCGTAAGTGGGCCCAAATCCCACCGGAGAGTCATTTCCGCCGTACCTATCTGGAGAATATTCCCCTCCATAGCCACATAAGGGCTGCATATGCAGCATACCAGGCACAGGGCATGCAGTGAGTATCCACACCAGCCAGCAGATGGCTCTTCAAGGGATACGGAATGCATGAGAGCATGATTTCAGCAGTGAGATCGCACCATTTTATCCAGGGAGTTGAGCATTGATAAGGAAAAACACGCTGTGTCACTCCTGGTGTATCTGGACAGGGGTCCTTATTGTGCTGCTGGCAGCACTGTTGCGCTTGGCCGGCTTTGAGGAGTCTCCCATTGGCGGGGATCAATCTTATATCCTGGCTGCTGCATTTGACGCAGCCTTTTTACGTGGCCTGCCCCTGGTCGGCATCAAATCATCAGTGGGGATACCGCAAACGGCAATGACCTCCTACCTGGCTGCCATCCCACTTTTGATAGTGCCCAGGATTGTAGCTGTCAGGTGGTTCTTTTCGGTGGTGGACCTGGTTGCCATAGCCTGGCTATATCAGGCAGTGCGGCGGGTGTCTGGCCCTGTCGCTGCAACGATAGCTGCCGCCATGTACGCAGCCAATCCCTGGATCGTGGAATTCGCGCGCTGGATCTGGTATCAGACATTGGTCCCTGCCTTTGCCACCATCGCGTTCTCTTCCCTGTTGCCTATGGCAACTCCCGGTATCCGAAAGCGTAACCTTTATCCCACCGTGGGCCTGCTCGGCGCCACGCTGATGGGCGCGGCGCACCTGGCAGCCCTGCCCTGGGCAGTAGCACTGTTCGTGATCGCAGCTCTGCTGTGCTGGCGTGGCACGCGGGGCAGCAGGATAAATATGTGGCCGGGCTTTCTACTGGGTGCAGGCGGGAGCGCACTCCTGATGCTTCCTTACCTCACCTTTCTCGTCAGCACCTCTTTCGCTGATTTTACCTCTTCACTTCAAAGCCGGGCCAGATGGGGATGGAATCAGATGGCACTGCGTCTTTCCTCAGAGTTACTCACGGGCAAGGAAGTACTCAGCACGCCGCGCAGCTCGCTGTGGGGTGAATCTGTAGTCTGGCTTCCCTTCGCATACCACCTGGTACTTGCCCTGGTGGCCCTGGCAGTGTTGTGGACAGGGTGGCGTATCCTGCGGGGGTCGGGGGATCGGTCTGCGCTTGCCTTTTCTCTGGGGTGGACATTGCTGGCCCCCGTGCCGTTTCTCCTGTCCCCTGGTGTGCACCTGCAACACTTTTACCTGCTCACCATCTTCCCTGCCCCGTTTGCGCTGATTGGAGCGTGGGTACAGGGATGCCTCTCTTCAGAAAAAGGGACGACCCGCATCGCGGGCAAAATAGTGGGGATCCCGGCTCTGGCCTCACTTCTGCTCCTGGTAACCTGGTGGGCCGGCATATGGGGCGTGCGCATCCGTCTGGAGCAGGAGGGACGGCTGGGCGCGTCCACCAGAGCCTGGTTGATGGACAGAGCGGCGGAGCAGGTGCAGCACTATCTGGCGGAGAAACCGGCATGTCAGGTGATCATCATCAGCTACTTTGATGGAGATGGCTCTCCATTCGAGTGGATCCGCTCATTTGTTCAGAGCGACAGGGTGCGTGCTGTCCAGACAGGACAGGGACTGATCATCCCTGCCTCGTGCGCCTGTTATATGCTTGGGCCATCGGCATCGGATGGAGACCTGGCCCCGATAGCCGATCGGGCAACGGAGCAGCCGCTCATGAGCATCCCTGCCCGGCCACCCTGGCGCTTTATCTGTGTGCCCCCAAGGTCGGATAGCGCCTCTCCTCTGGCAGAATGGCGCAACGGCCTGAGCCTGCTACGGGCAGAAATCGAGGAGCCACAGCCCGGCGGGCAGCTCCATGTCACATACACCTGGCATTATCGGGAGGTCTCCCCACGGGCCTATCATTTCTTTACCCATCTGCTTCGGGAGGGGACACTGGTGACCCAGAGCGATGGCCCCGGCATTCCCAGCCGGTACTGGCGCGATGGTGACGTGTTGATAACCCGTTTTGTATTGAATATGCCCGATAAGCTGGATTCGGGAGAATACCAGATGTTGGTCGGAGTTTACGGCTGGCCTGACCTGGAGCGGGTGTTGTTAACGGACGGGAGTGACACCTTCAGACTTGGACACTGGACGGTGCCGTAAAATCCCGGATGAGCGGAGCGTCCGACAAGCTTTTCGTACTCCGCCACAGCAGGTTCAGGAGGACCCCATTCCGGGCAAGGCCGTTAATAGCTCAGGCCGAACCCGTAGGGAAACAGCGGGTCATACCCGGCGTCGCCGACATTGATCGGAATCTGATCCATTGAGCGCGGCCAGGAGCATGGTAATTTGCCTGTTGGGGCATAATCGCCGAAGAGCACGTCGGCCACACCCTGACCCTCTGTGCCGGGAAGCCAGGCAGCGATCACCGCGTCCCATCTGGCAAGCTCTGGCTCAATGATCAGCGGTCTGCCGGAAACGATGACCACTACCACCGGGACGCCAGCCGCCCTGATATTGTCCACCACGCTGACATCTGCCGGGGCGAGCTGCAGGTTATCGCTATCCCCCTCAAACTCAGCATACGGGGTTTCGCCGATAATGGCGATGCCCACGTCCGCGCCTTCTGCGCCGTGGCCATCGCGGGAGTAGATCACCTCCGTATTGGGCGAGACGGCGTGCTTAATCGCTTCCAGGATCGTCGTACCGGTCGTGATCCTGCCGCTGCGTCCCTGCCAGGTGATGGTCCAGCCACCGCACTGATTTCCGATGTTATCGGCGTTTTTGCCGGTCACGACGATGCGCTTCAAGTCCTTAGGAAGCGGGAGTAGGTGGCGTTCGTTCTTCAGCAGCACCATGGACTCGCGCACGGCCCGGCGGGCCAGTTCGCGATGTTCGGCGGAGCCAATGCGGTCAAAAAAGTCGCGGCTGGCGTAGGGATGCTCGAACAGCCCCAATTTTAACTTGGCCGTCAGGATGCGACGCACCGCATCATCAATGCGTTCCATAGGCACCTCACCATCCTCGACCAGTCTGCGCAGGGTTGTGATGAAAGTGACGTAATCGTAGGGCACCATCACCATATCAATGCCGGCGTTGATCGCGGTTCTCACGTCGCTGCGGTAGTTGCCCGGCAGTTGGTCTATAGCCTGCCAGTCGGAGACGACAAAGCCCTGGAAACCGAGTTCGCCTTTGAGCACTCCGGTGATCAGGTAGCGATTGCCGTGCATCTTCTGGCCATTCCAACTGCTGTAGGAGACCATGACAGAACCCACTCCGGCGTGCGCAGCCGCCACGTAAGGGGGCAGGTGAATACTTCTCAGCGTTTCCTCGTTCACCTGCGTGTCGCCCTGGTCAATACCTCCATTGACACCGGTGCCATAGGTTGTGCCACCGTCGCCCAGGTAATGTTTGGCCGTTGCGATAATGTGATAGTCGCCCAGGCGCGCGCTCTGGTAGCCGCGGATCACGGCTGCGCCCATCTCGGCTACGAGTGCCGGGTCTTCGCCGAAACTTTCATACGTACGCCCCCAGCGCTCGTCGCGCGCGACGGCGACACAGGGAGAAAACGTCCAGTTCAGCCCGGTGGCGATGACTTCTTCGGCGGTCGCCCGTCCAACCTGTTCCATCAATGCGGGATCGCGGGTGGCTCCCATGCTGATGTTGTGTGGGAAGATGGTGGCGCCTTTCACATTATTGTGGCCGTGCACAGCGTCAATCCCATAAATCAGCGGGATGCCGAGGCGGGTGGAGAGAGCCTGCTGTTGATAGCGGTCGTACATGTCGGCCCATGCCTTCGGCGTGTTCGGTGTTGGTGTAGACCCCCCTCCACTGAGGATCGAGCCCAGTCCGTATCGGGCAATATCCTCGACGCGATCGTCAATCGCGCTCCGATCTACCTGGGTCATCTGACCGATCTTCTCATCCAGCGTCATCCGGGAGAGCAGGTCCTCTACCCGATCCTCCATAGGCGCGGTACTGTCTCTGTAGAGCGGCATGGCCGGTGTAGTAGCCGGTGCTGCTGTCGGTTCGACTGTAAGGGTTGGGGAGGGAGTGGGGGACACAGCGGTCGGGGAGAGGGCAGGCACACCCCGTGTACAGCCCCCGAGCACCGCTGCCCCAGATGCGATTCCCAGCCACTTGAGGAATTCGCGCCGGGAGATGTGTCTGGGTGAGTTATGATTGTCCATGTCAGTTCCTTTCCTGTTCCCTGTTCAAGCCGATCCCGTCTGGAGACGACCGGCATATCACTCGAAGCTTCAAACAAACATCATTGCTGCCAGAAATGTTCGTAAAGTCTGGCAGTACGACCTGCAAGCAGGCGCAGCATCTCTGCTGCGTTGGTGTCCCCGGCCAGGTGAGCCTGCATCAGCCTTCCCTCCTCAACGCACAACTCGTCGTGCGACGGCAATATCTCACGCATCAGATAATGAGCGTATCTGACTAACCGGAACGGCCCATACACACGCACCACTTCGCCGGGGAGCGCTTCAACGGCCACTGAGTACAGGTCCTTAATGCTCGCGATCAGGTCGGGCAGGTCTGAGGTAGGGGCGAAAACGATCGTGTAGAACCAGCCGAAGAGCTCGCCAGTCTCACAGCCGTGCGCGTCACTTGCGCCGACAATGGGAATGTGCCTGCCGCGCGCTCGCTCTTCACAGTAACGCATCACCTGCAGATTGTTCGATTCGCTTTCGTACAAGTGGTATCCGCCTATAAGTTCCAGCGCATCATAGGGTTGTCGCTCGAAGAGCAGTGTACACAGCGTTTGCGGCAGGTCGTAGTGATGCTCGTAGAACCAGTAGGGATGACAAAAGATTCCCAGCCCGCCAGCTTGGCGGATTTTGTCGAAGCACCAGACACACGAGGCATAAGGATAGCGGTCCACCCCCGCCGGGAAATCTGTCAATGCCTTTTCGATGGCTGCCACACCAGCACGATACTCGGGGGTATCGAATAATGCGTTGATACTGAAGCGCCCACCAAAGTTTACGATGTGAGCGCGGTTTCCAGGCGGATGGACTTCCTCGCCCGGGTAAATGCGCAGGTCGAGCGCCAGGTCGGCGAAAGCACTGGCGGCCTCCAGTGACGGCGCATAGAGCCGATGGTCGGTAATGGCCATAAAGTCCAGCCCGATACGCCGACAGGCTGCGGCCACATAAGCAGGCGATTCTCTGCCGTCGGAACGACAACTGTGCAGGTGCGTATCTCCTTTGTAAGGCCGGCGGGCAAACAGGTCTGCTTCCAGGGCATAGAGCCGGAATTCGAGCGTTCCCCCTGGCTCGCCTTGAGCAGCTCTGATCCGCATGATGTATTCCTGCTCGCCATCGAAGCAATAAGTGACCTGCAATGCTCCATTCTGCGGTAAGCAATGTATGGGTGAAACCTCATTCCAGTCTGACTTCCCGATTGCGTTTTCGGCAGGGAAGATGGTGACCTCACATGGCCTGTCCGCGATCCATCGGCAATGATCGAACAGGGGGCGGATGGTGATGACCGCTTCGCTGCCGGCAAGTACAATGCGTGGATAGATGTCAAAGTATTGGTTCTCTGGACGCATATTCACCCAACCAACAAATGTTCTGATAAGGGAACTCTATATCAATCAGATCACCTGACGTTTGAAAGGACCGGGCCTGTACGCGCCTTTGCACTTCCCCTCTGTAGGGAGGACTGAGGGTGGTCCCGCGCCGTACCACGACCCCTACACGGGCACGTACACTGTCACCAGCCCCGGTGCGGAGCAGACAGACGCTCATCTCAGCACAAAAACAGGGATGGTTCATAACTGGTTGACACTTTGCCTTGTCGGCGTGTGGGGCAGCCTTTCCAGCCTGCCGACAGCCTGGAAAGGCTGTCCCACAAGCCTGCCGTGGGCGCAGGTGCGGGCGGCCGATTTTTCAAGACAGCTCAAAGTGTTAAACCAATTTTGGGGTGAAGATGAACCATCCCCAAAAACAGCTCCATAAAAATCTCGTCGTCGTACTCTCCATCTATTTTTACCTGCCTGAGCAACATTCCCCTGGGGATGAAACCCAGGCTGCGATAGAACTCCTGGGCACCGACATTGCTACCCCTTACGTAGACAACGATTTTCTCGTATCCGTTGGTGCGTGCGAAACCAAACGTCAGCAGCGCCAGGCGACGGCCGATTCCTCGACGACGCCATTCGGGACGCACAAAAGTGCCCATCGTGGCCACGTGGTCAAACGAATCGGTGTACTTCGCCCACCGATCCAGTGACTGAAACCCCACGACCTGCACCTCAATCTCCGCCAGGAAGACGGCTTCACGTGGAGAGAGGGAGGCCAGGTAATCCCGCTCCTGGTCGGGAGTGAAGGGCTGTTTCACGGCGGTGTACTTGCGCTCCGCGCAAATGACTTCCCATATCGCAGAGATAGCCCCGGCATCATCCGGGACCGCTTTGCGTATCGTGATCATCGTACCCATCCTCACATACTGCTGCAGCGACCCATACCGTGCGCTCATTGCGATACGAGACCAGGCCCGAACGGTCGCTGCGTCTGCGGCGCACATTACGGCGCTCTGTCACGTCCACACCCACGTGGCTTTCCCCGCGTGCAGGCGAATAGTACGCGGCCAGAGCGGCCGCCTTCTGGATGACCGGCTCCGGTACCTGCGCTCCACCACTCTTGATGATCACGTGAGCGCCCGGCAGGCCGCGCACATGCAGCCACAGGTCGTCCGGGGCAGCGCGCTGGAAGGTAAGCCATTCATTCTGACGGACATTGCGCCCAACGTAGATGGTGAAGCCGTCGCACTCGAAACGGCGCGGGCCTCCAATCTGCCCGCTGCGAGGAGAGGATGTCTGAGGCGCCCATCCTGCTGATTGTAATGCTTCATGCACCGCATCTATCTCCGGCCGCGTCTCGGCCATAGCCAGATCGGCAGCCAGCAGGTCGAGATATTCCAGCTCCGGGGCCAGTTGGGCCACACGGGTGGCGATCTCTGCTCTGGCACGGGCAGCCTTGCGGTAGCGGCGGAAATATTCCTGAGCATTCTCCACCGCCGTCAGCAAAGGATCAAGTTCGATTAAACGTGGCTTTCCACTATAATCCGGCAACATAATCTTTGCAGTACCGCGCTGCACCTGGTTCTGATAGGCCAGCAGCAACTCCCCCGCCTCACGCAGGGCCTCTACCTGGGCCTCATCAATCACCTGGGACTGTAACTGCTCCAGTGTGCGCTGAAGGCGCGAACGTGCCCGGTCAATCAGCTCCTGCACCTTTCGGCGGGCGGCTCCGTATGGGTCGGCAGAGAGCAGTTGCTCGAAGTAACGCCACATAGCCTCACAGATATTGGGAACTGCTTCAACACGTTCAAACTGGCGGAGCTCATACGGAGCAAAGGCGATGACGGCGCCGTTTTCGTCCAATGCCAGGTGGGGCCGCCAGGGAGAGCTGGTCTCGAGCGGTGCAAGCAACTCTTCAATGGCCATGGCTACTGCTTCGGGAGCAGCCACGCGCGCTGGCGAGGTGACGTCGCCGGTGGCCCGAAAGGAGACCTCACGCGCAGCCAGCGGGCTGATACCCAACAGCCGTGCGGTAAGCAAATGCGCAAGCGACTCATCCGGTGCAGCGGAAGCGAGCAGGGCGCTCCACTCTGTCAGCCTCATGGGTGCGGGGGGACGACGAACGGCCGGCAGGGGCGGTGGCTGATATGGATGGCCGGGTAACGTCACCCGATAGCGGTTCATCTCCGCTCCCACCCGCTTGAGCGCGTCCAGCACATCTCCGCCTGGCCCAACCAGGATTGCATTGCTGTACCGTCCCATTACTTCTGCGATCAGGCGACATGCCCCGGCGTGCCCCTCGAAATGGAAACACAGCACGCGCTCCCACCTGGGCTGGGTCACGTCCACCAGCCTTGCGCCCCGTACCCATTTGCGCAGCAGGAGCAGCACAGGTGTCTCTTTCTCCACTCCACGGCGCAGCTTGTACGGCACGATGAGCACACGGGCATGCTCCGGGTGAGCCGAGATAAGGAGCTGGAATCGCTGCCCGGCGTAGAGTTCCAGGCCGATCGAGAGCGGATCAGGCTGGAGTACCTGCTGGACGCGTGCCCCAAGCAAAGCGTCAAGCCGGTCGCGCAGACAGGCAAGCGTCAGATAATCAACGTACATCCACGCTCCGTGGCCTCCATGCAGCCCAGGTCCCCCCTCCGATGATCAACACCGCGCCAGCCAGATGGTTGATGCCAATCGGCTCACCCAGGAAAAGGTAAGCTACCAGTGCGCCATACAGCGGGAGCGTGTTATAAAATACCATCGCACCGCTTGGGCCCAGCAGATGTACTCCGGCGTTCCAGGCAAGGAAACCGACCACTGAGGGCACAATACCGATGTATGGCACGGCAAGGATGAGGCGTAAGGTAACGTGGACGGGGAGAACATGTTGCTCCCACCCGGCAGCCAGCAGCAGGACCGGCAGGCCCAGCAGTGTAGATAGTGCGGTTGCGAAGAGGGGAGAACGCCAGCGCATAAGCAGCCGGCCGAGCACAGAATAAAGCGCCCAAAGTACCGTTGTACCCAGAATGAGCAGGTCGCCTGCGTTGATATGCGGCATGTCAGACATCACCCTACCGCCAGAGATCAACACCGCCACACCAGCCAGTCCCACGCAGGCGCCCGTCAGTTGACGCCAGGACATCGGTTCCCCGACCAGTAAAGTGGCCAGCAGCCCGGTGATCAGCGGGCCAAAGCCATTGATCAGGGTGGCATTCACTGCCGTTGTAAAACGCAATCCCAGATAAAGCGCGGGAGCGAATACGACGACGCCGGTCAATGCCATTCCTGCCAGCAACGCAAGCTCATGTCGGTTGATGCGCAGACGCTCCTCATACCTGGCCAGGTGGCGCCACAGCAAAAACGCCAGCACAGTCCCGGCGATGGCGAAGCGGAGGGCGGTCAGCGTCAGTGGGCCGATATCGTCGCGCAGCCAGCGCCCCAGCGTCATATTGGTAGCCCATGTCAGGGTGGCGACGTTCACCATCCCGATGCCGCGGATACGCGACGCACGTTGCACGGTCACACCCTGCCTGGCGGGTCGGTCTGCTGGCCCAGGATGGCCATGAAGCGAATGATGGTTTCGATGCCACGGTAAAAGTTTGGCAGGTGAAACTTCTCGTTGGGCGCATGCAACCGGTCATCTGGCAGGCCGAAGCCAAGCAGAACTGTCTCTATACCCAACAGCTCATGGAACATAGTGACGACCGGGATAGAACCTCCAGCGCGCATAAACACGGGCTGCCGACCGAACGCCTCGGTGTAGGCCTGCGAGGCGGCCTGCATTGCCGGCCCTTCGCGGCTGACGACGATGCCTCTGGTCCCAGTAAAACAGGTCACTGCAACCCTTACCGTGGGTGGCGCGATCCGGAGCAGGTAGTCCTTCAATCGTTGTGCGATCTTCTGCGGGTCCTGGTCCGGCACCAGCCGTATGGAGATTTTGGCATGCGCGGTCGCGGGGAGCACAGTTTTGGTCCCGGCCTGGGTGTATCCTCCCCATATGCCGTTGACATCGAGCGTCGGCCGCGCTGTGGTGCGCTCGATGATGGTATAGTCGGGATCGCCCCATTCGCTCTGCACCCCCGCCTCGCGTAACCAGGCTTCACGGTCGAACGGGACACGGGCCAGCTCCGCCCGCTCCTCCGGGCTGAGATCGCGCACTGCATCGTAAAAGCCTGGCACCGTGACCCTTCCGTTGCTATCGTGCAGCCGGGAGATCATCTCGCAGAGGGCGTGAATGGGGTTATGCACGGCCCCACCGTAGATACCAGAGTGCAGATCTTGCTCAGGGCCGCGCACCTCGACCTCAACAGCGACAAGCCCGCGCAGCGCGTAGATGATGGAAGGCATATCCTTGCCCAGGATATGAGTATCGGAGACGACGGCCACATCGGCAGCGAGCAGCTCAGCATGTTCGCGGATGAAGGGCGCCAGGTTCGGGCTGCCGATCTCTTCTTCCCCCTCGAACATGCACTTAACGTTGAGCGGTGGCGCGCCCACCGTCCTGCTGTAGCACTCGAGCGCTTTAACGTGAGCGTATAACTGTCCCTTATCGTCGGCAGCACCCCTGGCAAATATATCATCGCCCACAATCGTCGGCTCGAACGGCGGCGTCTGCCACAGCTCCAGCGGATCGGGTGGCTGCACGTCGTAGTGACCATAGATGAGGACTGTGGGGGCATTGGACGCGACGATCCACTCCGCATAGACAACGGGGTGGCCAGCGGTCGCGATCAACCTGGCGGTGGGAAAACCAGCCTCAAGCAATCGCTCCTGCAGCCACAGAGCTGCACGTTCCACGTCCGGGCGGTGCTCCGGCAGGGTACTGATGCTGGGAATGCGCAGGAATTCCTTCAATTCAGCCAGAAACCTGGCCTGATGCTGCTGTGCATACGTCAGAGTTTTCATTTGCCTGTCACCGGTACCAGAGTGGTTGTGTTTGCCTCGATAATTTCCGCGCTGACGGCAGCGCCACAGGTCTCCTGCAGCGCGGACTGGAAAGCCGGAAATTGTTCAACTGGCAGGTGAGCTATAACCGTTACCCCGGCAGCAAAATCCTCCCTCCGTATTGTGCCCCGATGAGCGGCGATGAGCAAGTGTACTCGCTCATAGTAAGAGTAGGGGAAAGCAATAGCGACTTTGTGGGTAGCGAGTCTTACTGCGCGGGGCAGGGCAGCCAGGACCTGTCGTGCTGCTTCCCCGTAAGCACGCACCAGACCGCCGGTCCCCAGTTTGATCCCGCCGAAATAGCGCGTCACCACAATTACCACATCTCCCAGGCCGCTACCCTGGAGCACTGCCAGCACAGGGCGTCCGGCCGTACCTGCCGGCTCGCCGTCGTCGGAACAGTGGGCAACGACCGTTGCACCATGGCCGATCAGATAGGCGGACACGTTGTGAGTGGCATCAGAGAACTCGCGCTTGATGCGGGCGATGAATTCCCTGGCCTCGTCCACGCTGAAGGCCGGGGCCGCAGTGGCGATAAAGCGTGAGTTGGCGACGGTCAACTCGATACGTGTTTCCGTATACGGGCAGTGGTAGGCACATTGTTCCATAACATAGTCTCCAGCCGCAATCAATCCAGGGAAGGCAGTTTAAGGGCAATACCGTTCAAATAACGCTCGGGGATCGA
>DAOTYA010000186.1:0-9952 GCA_034435075.1 Anaerolineae bacterium | reverse complement strand
TCAAAGAGAGGTCACATGTCCCTGATCGAGAAAGCCAAATCCTGGTTTGCGCCATTCCGCCCCCTTGCCCCCCAGATGCTTCATTACCAAAGCTCGCCTGAAGCAGAGCAGCCGTATCGCCTGCACCTCCGCATCGAAAAGGATGGGCGGGGGCTGCTCATCATCAACGCTGCCACCGTCCTGCATCTGAACCAGACGGCAGCCGAATATGCTCGCCTGCTCATTCAAGGTGCCGACGCTGAAGAAGCGGCCCGGACAATTGCCCGGCGTTACCGGGTCTCCCGCGCTGCCGCCCGCGCCGACTATGAGCGTTTGCGAGATCACATCCTGACCCTGGCCACCACCCAGGACCTCTGTCCGGTGACCTATCTGGACCTCGAGCGGGCGGAGCCGTTTTCGGCGGAGAGTTCAGCTCCCTATCGGGTGGACCTGGCCCTGACCTACCGGATAGACGAGACGGGGGCACTTGACCCGGAGGCCCGCAGGCGGGTGACGCGCGAGCTTACTACTAAGGAATGGCAACAGGTGATGAGCGCCCTGTGGAACGTCGGTGTGCCTCACGTCTGCTTCACCGGCGGCGAGCCGACTTTGCGGGATGACCTGCCCGAGCTGATACGTCACGCCGAGAGCCTGGGCCAGGTCACGGGATTGCTTACCGATGGGCGCCGGCTGCGCGACCGTGAGTATCTGGACAGTCTGCTGCTGGCCGGGCTGGACTATCTCCAAATCACACTCACCTCCCACCAGCCAGAGCTACATGACAGCATCGTCGGCCGGGCTGGTGCCTGGGAAGGGACGGAGGCAGGCCTGCGCAATGCCCTCGCTGGCGACATATACGTGGTGGTTCATCTCATCGCTCTCCCTGCCAACGCCGACAGTCTGACCGGGACGGTGGCCTGGCTGGCCGGTCTGGGTGTCCCGGCCGTTGCTCTGAGCAGCCCGCTGCGTGCTGTTTCGGAGGAGGAGCGTCCCAGACTGCAACAGGCACTGGCAGCCGCCCGTGAAGCCGTCCACACACACCATCTCACACTCGTTTGGGACCTGGCGGCTCCATACTCCCACGTCAACCCGGTGGAGTCAGAGGCAGACATCCCCGTCGGACAGGTCTTGCGCCAGCATCTTTACGTGGAACCGGATGGCGATGTGCTGCCGGCACAGGGGTACAATCTGGTGCTGGGGAACCTGCTGCGTGACCCCTGGGAGGCCATCTGGAACAATCCGGTGCGTAAAAAGCTGGAGGAAGGTGCCACTGACGCCTGAGGAATGGCATCGCTGGTTTACCGTCCAGGCCCGTTGGACGCAGGAGACACGCCTGTGGCTCTACAGGCAGGCTGATCTCTCCAATGCCCGGGCCATCCTCGAGGTCGGATGCGGAAGTGGGGTAATTACAGCGGAGTTGGCTCACCTGGTCCCCGGGCGAGTTGTGGTGGGGCTGGATTGTGATCCGCAGATGATCAATGTTGCCCGTCGCCGGGACGGCGCTCCCCTCTACGTTCTGGGTGATGCTCACACGCTCCCCTTTCCCGCGGAGCATTTCGATATCGTGGTTTCACACTATCTGTTTCTGTGGCTGGCCCGTCCCGAGCGCGCAATACGTGAGATGGCGCGCGTCGTGAGGGCTGGTGGTTCAGTGCTGGCCTGTGCCGAACCGGATTACGGAGGCAGGGTGGATTATCCACCCGAGCTTGAGGAAACCGGCCGTCTTCAGGCCGCAGCGCTGCGAAAACAGGGAGCCGATCCGCAGATAGGCCGTCGGCTGGGGGAGCTGTTTGTCGGCGCAGGCCTCCAGGTAACGCTGGGGGTAATGGGTGGCCAGTGGGAACTCCCGCCACATGCCGGTGCAGGCAATGACTTCGAGGCCGAATGGGACGTGCGTGAGCGTGACCTGGCCCCCCTGTGTCCCTGCGACAGATTGCGCATGTGGCGCGCACTGGACCGCATGGCGCTGGAGAGCGGTCGGCGCGTCCTCTTCGTCCCGACCTTCTACGCCTGGGGAAGGAAAAACCCCTGAAGTTTCACACCCCACTTGCGAAATCTCCATTTCAGGCTACAATACCGCTCACCCTGGTGAGGTGATGGAATATGGTCAGAAAGACGAGCGCTGAGGTGCGCCAGAGTTTTATTGACTTCTTTGTCGCCCGTGGTCACACGGTGGTCCCCAGCTCCAGCCTGGTGCCACTTGATGACCCTACTTTACTGTTTACCAACGCAGGAATGAACCAGTTCAAAGACGTCTTCCTGGGGATTGGCAAGAGAGACTACACGCGCGCGGTAAACTCCCAGAAATGTATGCGTGTCTCAGGCAAACACAACGATCTGGAAGACGTGGGGCGCGATGGGTTTCATCACACCTTCTTTGAAATGTTAGGCAACTGGTCATTCGGCGACTATTACAAAAAAGAGGCCATCGCCTGGGCGTGGGAGCTGCTGACCAAAGAGTGGGGACTGCCTAAGGAGCGTCTGTGGGCTACCGTCTTCAAGGATGAGCTGGGAGTCCTGGGGACGGATGAGGAGGCTGCCGGTTTCTGGCTCTCGGAGACGGATATAGACCCTCAACATGTCCTCTATTTCGGCCGAGCCGATAACTTCTGGGAGATGGCCGATACAGGCCCCTGTGGGCCATGCAGCGAGATTCACTACGACAGAGGACATTGCAGCCGCGCAGGGGAGGAAGGGCACGTCTGTCGCGTAAACGGCGACTGCGACCGCTTCACCGAGATATGGAACCTGGTGTTTATCCAGTATGACCGCGATGAAGACGGCGTTCTGCATCCGCTGCCGGCAAAGCATGTGGACACCGGAATGGGTTTCGAGCGGGTGGTGGCCATCCTCCAGGGGGTGGACTCCAACTACGAGACTGACCTGTTCGTCCCCATCATGCGCCGGGTGCAGGAGCTGACCGGCCACACAGACGCCCAGGTACAGGATAACATCGTGGCCTACCGGGTGATTGCTGACCACATCCGTGCCGTGACTTTTCTTATCGGCGATGGAGTTCTGCCGGGCAATGAAGGGCGCAATTACGTGCTGCGCATGATCCTGCGACGCGCGGCTCGTTTCGGCCGCAAGATTGGCTTCACCCGTCCCTTCCTGGCCGAAGTCGCCCCAACCGTGATTGAAATTATGGGGCCTCACTTCCCTGAGCTGAGTAACCGTCGCCAGTTTATCCTCACCACAATCACCCAGGAAGAGGAGCGTTTCCTGCGCACCCTGGACCTGGGCCTGGCGAAGTTAGAAGAAGTGCTTTCTGAGCTGAAGGCAGAGGGGAAGCAAACCCTGTCCGGTGACGTGGCCTTCAAGCTCTACGACACGTTCGGGCTGCCGCTGGAGATCACCCGGGACGTGGCGCTGGAGCGTAACCTGGGCGTTGACGAGGCCGGCTACCAGGCCGCGCTTGAGGAGCAGCGCCGTCGTGCCCGTCGGGAAGCGATAACTGAACTCCCTGATGAAGAGACGCTGAAGCGGTACAACCAGCTTTTAGAGGAGCTTCAGCAACGGGGGCTTATAGGCGCCGAGGGAGTTGCCCACGATCCCTATTCCGATACCGAAATCGAGACCACGGTTGCTGCTATCCTGTGCCACGGTAAAGCGGTCAAATCGGCCAGGGAGAGGGAGGAGGTTGAGGTCATCCTCCCGGCCACCTGCTTCTATGTTGAGTCAGGCGGTCAGGTCTCCGACACCGGTTTCATTATCTCGCTGGCGCCGGAGCATGAGGAACCGCTGTGGGAGATAGAGGTAAAGGATGTGCGCCGCCCCGTCCCCGGCCTGATCGTTCATCTCGGCGTGGTCAGAAGCGGACGGCCGCACGTTGGGGACAGGGTATGGGCTATTGTGGACTATCCCCGACGGATGGATATCGCCCGCAATCATACCGCAACCCATCTCCTCCACAGCGAATTGCGTTACATTTTGGGTGAACATGTACAGCAGGCCGGCTCGCTGGTCACGCCAGACCGGCTGCGCTTTGACTTTACTCACCCGGCGATGTTGACCGAGGAGGAGCTGGAGCTGGTAACCCGTTCCGTGAACGACGCCATTCTGGCCAACTACCCGGTGGAAGTGAGTGAGGAGAAGTATCGCCAGGCCATCGCTGAGGGGGTCATCGCCCTCTTTGGCGAGAAGTACGGCGAAGTGGTGCGCGTGGTACGCATCGGGTGGCCAGACGAGCCGTTCAGCCAGGAACTGTGTGGTGGCACCCACCTGGACGAAACGGGAGAGATCGGGTTGTTTCACATTGTCTCCGAAGAGGGGGTGGGAGCGGGGGTGCGCCGCATAGAGGCAGTGACCGGCCGTGGCGCAGTAGAATTGGTGGAGCGCCAGCTCGGCACGCTCAAACGCGCTGCTGCTTACCTGGGTGTCACGCCTGACCAGGTAGATCGCAAAGTGCTCACCCTGCTGGAGGATTTACAGACGGCCCGCAAAGAAATAGCCCGTCTGCAGGAGCGACTGGCCCGGCGCGAGTTCGAATCTCTCCTGGGACAGGTGGAGTCGGTAGCGGGCACCTCGCTGCTGAGAGCGCGGGTTAGCGCTCCAAGTGCGGATGTCTTGCGCGAGATGACTGACTGGTTCCGGGATCGGCTCAAGTCATGCGTGGTTGTTCTGGGCACGGTGGTGAACGAGCGTCCGGTGTTGGTTGCTGCCGTTACCCCTGACCTGGTCGAGCGAGGTGTGGATGCGGCCAGACTGGTGCAGGGGGTCGCGCGCTTTGTGGGCGGCGGTGGCGGTGGTAAGCCGACGCTCGCTCAGGCCGGCGGCCGCGACGCAGGCCGCCTCGACGAGGCACTGCGCCAGGTGCCGGGCGTGCTGGAGGAAATGATCAACAGGACTTGAGACCCGATGAGCCTGAAATCGGCCACGGTTATAACCCTGGAGACACACGACGACCTCCACTCCGTCCGCTACCGGCTCAGCCAGAGCGCCCGTGGACGCGTCGTGCTCGTCCTTCCCTGGGACTTGCGTTTTCTTTCCAGACCGCTGGACTTCACACTGCTGCAGCGCGAGGCCGGGCGTCAACAGCTCGAGATAGCCATCGTCTCCCCCGACCCGGAACGGCGGGCGCTCGCCCGTCGCTGTGGCTTCCCCGCATTTGCCACCATTCAGGAAGCACAGGAGAATGCGGTATGGCGCTCGCGCCCCCTGGAAGAGGTGCCACCCCCGCCCCGCCACTGGTGGGATGAGGAAATCAGCCTCAGACCCCGTCCGACCCGCCCGCGCCCACGCTGGCTTGGCTGGATCGGGTTGGGCGTGCGCTTCATCATCTTTCTCCTTGTGCTGGCGATCCTGGCGGGAAGCGCCTACGCGATCGTTCCCAGCGCGGCGGTCACGCTGGTGCCGACCGGGCAAGAGTTCACCATCATTGTGCCCGTCTCTATCAGCCCGGACGTCGAGGTTGTGGATCACACAAAGCGTCTCATCCCGGCGCGACGCCTGGGTGTGTACGTCTCCGGGTACGCTGAGACTGAAACAACCGGTACAATGAATGTGATCAGAGGCCTGGCAACCGGCACCGTTCTGTTTACCAACCTGTTAAGCCAGGACTACCTGGTGCCCGCCGGCACCGTTGTGCGCACTTCATCCACCAGCTATCCCCTCCGTTTCCGCACCACCGAGGATGTGCTGGTCCCTGCGCTGGGGCAGGCACTGGCTCACATTGAGAGCCTGACGGAAGGGATCGGCGGTGCCGCCGCTTTCGAGATCAACCGCGTTGAGGGAGTGGCGGCCTCCGCCGTCCGGGTGATCAATCCGGAACCGACCGCCGGGGCGGAAGAAGCGCAGGTGCACGTGGTGACCCAGGCCGACTACGACCGCGTGCGGAAGACATTGATTCACCAGTTGTTCGATCAGGCCGCCGCAGAAATGCAGGAGTTGACGACTCCTACCGAGCTGCTGCTCCGTCAATCGCTGCGTATTGAAGCGGTGCCCAAAGAGTCTTACACCCGCTTCCTGACCGAACAGGCCAACAGCGTAGGCCTGGATATGCAGTTGCTGGTGAGCGGACTGGCCGTGGACATCGCCAACGCCAAATCCGTTGCCTACGTCAACCTCTCCCGTCGTCTCCCCCCCGGCTACAATCTGGTGAGTGTAGACTATGAGGTGGGAGAAATGGCCGAGGAGGACATCGGCCCCGGCCAGTTCACGCTCTTTGTCACCGCCAGAGGTTATGCGGCTGTCAGGCTGGAGACCGGCGCAGTGCTCGACATCATCAGGGGGCAACCCGTGGACGTTGCTGTGCAGAAGCTGAGGACACAGCTCCCGCTTTCTTCAGATCCCCAGATTGTGGTGTGGCCCGAATGGTCAGAAGGGCTGAAATGGCTCGAGCGCGTGCCATATCTCACTCTGCGCATCAAAGTCCAGGTCATCCCTATGGTTACAGGGGGGACAACCCAGGGCTCGTGCTTATCAAAGGTGAAGGCATGCGCGTGATGGGGGTGGACGTGGGAGAAAAGCGCATCGGAATCGCCATCAGCGATCCTACCGGCACGGTGGCTCGCCCGCTCTGCACCCTGGAGCGGCGCTCCAGGCAGCATGACTTCAGTGCTATAGCAGCACTTGTGGCCGAACACGCCGTCGAACTGGTCGTTGTGGGGTATCCGCTCAGCCTGGACGGGACGACAGGAGCCCAGGCACGCCACATCTCTGATTACGCCCTCGCGCTCAGAGAGCATATAAACGTTCCTGTCCTCCTGTGGGACGAGCGGTTCAGCACAACCGCAGCAGAGGGGGTGTTGCGTCAAACCCGTGGCCGGAATCAGCGCCTGACGGCCAGAAAGAAAGGCCGGGTGGATTCCATCGCGGCCGCCGTGATCTTGCAAAACTATCTGGATGCACGTATGCAAGACGTGGGCGATCAGCAGTGAACAAGGATTTCCGGGCTTCCACGCAGGCTGCTAAACGCGCATATTACAGGCATCTGATATGGAAATGAAACATACCATCACACCTCTCATCCTTTGTGGGGTAACTTTCTTGCTTATCCAGCTACTATGCGGGATCGGATCGCCGGAAGAGCTGATGATCGCTGCCTATCTCGAGGCCAACGCCGATCAACTGGAACAGCCGGCCGGCCCCGATGACACACCGGTCACTTTCGTGGTCAGGCCGGGGGAGACAGCAGGCGAGATAGCCGCTCGCCTGAAGGAACTGGGGCTGATCTCCGATGCCGAGCTTTTCCGTCGCTACGTCCAATATCACGGGCTGGATGCCGGCATCGAGGCCGGTGAGTTCACCCTGCGCCAGACGATGACCATACCCGAGATCGCTGCGGCGCTGCAGAAAGGCCTCCAGCATGAGCAGGTGGTGACCATCCAGGAGGGATTGCGGCTTGAACAGGTCGCCCTCGCCGTCGCTTCTCAGACCAATATCTCGCAGGACGAGTTTACGGCACTGGTGACGACCGGCTGGCATAACGCGGGCCTGGCTTTTGATTTTCTCACCAGCCTGCCCCCAACTGCGACGCTGGAAGGATTCCTGTTCCCGGAAACGTATCGCCTGCCAGAAGCAGCCACCGCCGCCGACCTGGTAGAGCGCATGTTGAACACTTTCGACGCCCGGGTCACGCTGGATATGCGGGCTGCCGCAGCCAGCCGTGGCCTGGATGTTTACGAACTGGTCACACTGGCCTCGATTGTGGAGCGGGAGGCCGTGCTGGACGAGGAACGCCCGCTGATCGCCGGTGTTTATCACAACCGCCTGGCCGATGGCTGGTTTCTGGGTGCATGTCCCACTGTCCAGTATGCGCTGGGCACCCCGGAGAACTGGTGGCCTCAGTTCACCCTGGAGTCCACACAGATAGAGTCGCCCTACAATACCTACCGCAATCCTGGCCTGCCTCCCGGCCCGATATGCAGCCCCGGGCTGGCCTCGATCCGCGCTGCCGCCTATCCTTCCGAGACAGATTATTATTTCTTTCTGGTGGACTGCACTAAAAATGACGGAAGCCACCTCTTCGCCGTCACCCAAGAGGAGCACAACCGTAACTATCAAAGGTGCGGTGGTCAGTCTCCTTAAGTGGGCATCCGGCACCGATATTCCATGCAGTGCCATCCTGCCTCTGGCAGCCTGCACCATCCTCGTTGCCCTCTGCCTCTATCTGAATTTCCGCCCACCCGGCCGGATACACCGGATCGTGAAGATCGGCCTGGTGGCCCCATTCGAGGGGCGTTATCGCTACGCAGGATACGATGTGATCTACGCAGTGCGTATGGCGCTGCGCCAGGTAAACGCCGGCGGAGGAGTGGGGGGCTACGGTGTGGAGCTGATCGCCTACGACGACGGTGCTGACCCCGTGATGGCAGTCGAGCAGGCCCGCAAACTGGCACTTGATCCCCAGGTGGTCGCTGCGATCGGCCACTTCCGCGAGGAAACGACTATGGCGGCCGCAGGCAGCTATGTGTATGCTTCCCTGCCGCTCATCGCACCGGGCGTGCTCGACCCTGCCCTGACGTCTGCGGCGCATCCGCTCTTCCGGATGGGGCCAGATGCCAGCGTGCTGGCCAATGAAATATTCACCTGTGTGGAGCAGCTCTGCCCGGTCTCACAGGCAGCCCTGTTGACCGATGGTGGACCCCTGGGCATCGCATTGCAGGAACAGGCTAAAGTGCATGGGGTAACCCTGCGCCCGGTAGCCTCACCAGCAGACGATGACTGGCTGGCACAGGTGCTCAATGCGGATGTGGCAGCCGTCCTGTGCGACACTACCCCGGTGGAGGCCGGAGAGGTCGCCGCGGCACTGCGGGCAGTGGGGTGGGGGGGGACACTTGTGGGTGGGCCTGAACTGGCAGCCTCCGATTTCACCGCCGTAGCGGGCCAGGCAGCTCAGGGGGCAATATTCGTAACCCCCTGGTTCTTTCCGGGGCCGACCATCAACGACGATGTGGACGCTTTCATCCGGGATTACCGCCAGGCCTCCGGAGGCCTGCCACCGGGCCCGCTCGCCATTCCCGCTTACGAAGCGACATGGGTGGTATTGGAAGCACTCGAGAGGCAGCATGCCTGGCCAGGTGAACCCGGACGCGCGGGGGTGGCCGCAGCGCTGTCAGATGTCAGGCGCAGAGGATTGCTTGGGGAGATCACATTTGCAGCCGATCGTAGCTGGAATACCGCTTCGCTCCACTGTGTCAAGGTGACAGTCACCTCCAGGTGACTGTCACCTTGACCTTGACCTCACGCCCTCACCAGCTCAGCATCAGTGTATACAACTGGGTTGTGTTGGTGGCACCGCCTGTGTAAACCCGCACGTAGTACTTGCCGGCACTCAGGCTGAGGGGGCCCACCGTCATTGTCGGGCCTCCAGCTCCCCAGTAACCAATAGGATTGGTGATGTCGTCCTCACGGTAGACCATCAACCGGCCTCCTCCCCCTGTGAAATCGGTCACCCGGACGGTGACGCTGGCCTGGCCGGTAAGGTTGAAATAGTACCAGTCCTCCATGTCGTCAGGGTAGGCTCTGTAGGCCACGCCCGGGTAGAGCGGACCCCACGCCCGTGATGCGGTGTCGTTATCCTCATAGGGGTTGACGAAGTAGTTGCGCATCACAAGCGGCAGGTAGATTTTAGCCCTCGTCATGGTGGTCAGCACCGAGGCATCGGTCTTTGTCGGGTCGCCCTGCGAGGTGGCAGTGACGGTCACCACGTCGCGCGCGCCGGGAGGAGCACCGGCGGGTATTTGCACGACCACAGGCACCTCCACCCCCACACCCGCGGCCAGCGGCCCGACGCTGGCCGGCACATTCACTGTCCAGGCGCTCGCCGACGTCGCCAGTGTGAAGGTGTCCGTCGTGTTGCCCGTGTTGGTCAACCGCAACGTGTGGGTCACCGCCATTCCAGGATTGCCCACCCGCGTCGCTGCCGGAGGCTCAAGCAGCACGCCATAGACGTTATTGGCCGTCGTCGTCAGCGCCGAGGCATCGGTCTTTGTCGGGTCGCCCTGCGAGGTGGCGGTGACGGTCACCACGT
>DAOTYA010000185.1:0-5571 GCA_034435075.1 Anaerolineae bacterium | reverse complement strand
TATTCATCGCTTTGCCTCCTTCCTGTGTGCTTGAGGCAAAGTTTACACCAAATGGCTCGATCGTTAAAGTACAAGCATATTGGAACATCTGTTCTATGTCGAAAGCAGGCTTAGTATGTTGCTCTTCCTGCTGGCTATACTTGTCCAGGAAGGTGTGGCGGCAATGGCACCTTTGCCATTGCTGATTGAATGGCATCGTGCCTGCAAGAAACAGAACTCTAACCGGTATCTCCCATGGGCCTATATATTTATCGCAACCGGGTTCTTCCTCATCTGGCTGAAAATACCCCGCGAAGCCGGATATTTAGGCCTGAGGATGGATAAATCGGTAGCCCAATATCTTCTGCAAGGACTTATATTCCCTCTACTGGGAAGACCAGCCGGTTATCAGGCCAGTCTGTCCAGTGAGAAAGTGACGGTACTGGTATTGACATGCGTGGTCTTAGCCGGTTCGCTCCTTGTCTCCTGGCGGGTCGGACAGTGGCGCACGGCCTTGCTTGGATTGGCCTGGGCATTGCTGGGACTGGCCCCGTCTATTGTCGGACTGCGCTATAGTTATGTGAAACTCTCCCCACGGCTGTTCTATAGCGCTGCTCCAGGCACCGCTTTGCTTTGGGTATGTTCTCTCACCGGTGAGCTGAACCACGCCTCTATAAACAAACTGTTCTCTCGTTTGTGGCGAGCAGGGGGCAGGCTGGCGCTTGGTTTGATCGGTGTGCAGAGTATTTTGCTGCTGAACGGCTTTCGTCAGATGTACACTGCTGGCATCAGACACATGGGACAGCTTATCAATGTTGCTCACAGCAGTGATGAGAGCCTCCTGTTCGTCAATTTCCCAGACCGTTATGTGCCAAGGCATCCCCCCTATCCCTTGGGCTACTGGGGGGTGACCCTGGCGCCGATCGTGATGGACCTGGGAGCATTCCCTGCGATAACAACGGGGATCCATCCCCGTACCGTATCGCTTCAGATGCCGGCCCTGGATATGGAGACGCGTGAAAGTGGCCCTTATCAGATAGATATGCGCGGGGAGGTGACAACAGCCGGGCAGCTTTACCATCTGGCACATCAGGCAAATGGAGTCTACCTGTCACGCTACCTGCCAGACGGCTCTTTTCGATTGTACTGGGCCGGAAACATCATTTCTGCGCCATTACCCTCTCTTACTGACCCCGCCAATTTATGCCAGAGAGCTGTTTTCAGCCAGACATTGTGCCTGCAAGATATAGAGGCCACTTTGTATCCCGAGCATCTGAGCATTACTCTAACATGGCTCAGCCTGGCCCCGGCTCATCTTCATGACACCGTCTTCGCTCACCTGGGCACGGCTGATCACCCACCGATTGCCCAGAGCGATGATGACCTCTGGCTTGGTATGTTACCACTCCATATCTTGCAACCAGGTGATATCGTCCGAGAACAACGGCTTGTTCCATTGCCGGCAGAAGTTGCATGGGCAGAAAACCAAATCCGGCTTGGGGTATACAACAGGGCAAGTGGAAAGCGCCTGCCAGCGTGGAATTCTCAGGGGGAGCGGCTGGCCGACGACGTGTACGTAGTAGAAGCCGAAAACTTCATCCGGGTGGCAGCCAGACAGACTGAGTAAGAGCGGAATTAAGCACGAAACGTTCGAGCGCCACGGCAGCTCCGTCCTCCTGCAGCGGCGGGGCGATCCAGTCAGCAATGGCCTTAAGCCCAGGGCTGGCGTTGCCCATCGCCACCCCTATGCCAGCCCATTCAACCATCGGGATATCATTGTCCTGGTCGCCCACCGCCATAACCTGGGACTGTGGGATGTGCATGTAATCAGCCAGACGTCGCAGTGCATCTCCTTTCGAGACGCCCAGGGGATTGCCCTCGACAATCAACGCATGAGAGCGTGTTATCTCCAGCCTTGCCCCGAACAGTGTCTGCAATTCCTCCTTGAGCGCATCAGCCTCCTCCGGTTCAACGAAGATGATAAACTTGACCGGTTGATGGTGCTCGAGCACAGAATCCAGGGAATCCACCCAGACCAGGTTTTCGCCAAGCATGTGCTGGTAGAATTCGATGGAATGCAGATGTTCCGTCAGAAAGACTGCATCATCAGCATACAGCACAATATGCAGATTACGCTGCGTCTGCCATGCCAGCACCTCACGCACCAGTGCGACGTCCATAGTCGCCCGATAGATCGGAGTGATGGAATCAGCGGCCTGGATCAGGCCGCCCTGATAGCAGATTAACGGAGCGGTAATGCCCAGCTCACGGGCGATGGGAACGAGGAAACTGAACATGCGGCCTGTTGCAAGGGTCACTACCGCGCCCTGCTTTTGGGCAGCGTTGATAGCCTGACGTACCCGTGGGGTGATAATTCTGTCATCCCCCATTAGCGTACCGTCCAGGTCCAGCGCCACCAATCTGATCATCCTGCCTCTTGCCTCCCTAATCCGGCCTGATGTCACTCACCTGGAGCACACGATCTCTACCGGCCATATCCTTGTGCAGCGAAACTTTTGCTTGCGGAAAGATGGCATGGGCCAGATGACAGGCATCCTCACCTTGAGTGTTGCCGATCTCGATCAGCAGGCGGCCGCCCGGGCGCAAGACGGCTGGCGACTCCTTCAACAAACGCCGGATGAAAGTCAGTCCGTCAGGCCCTCCATCCAGGGCTATGCGAGGCTCGTAATTGCGCACTGAAGGGGGAAGCAGAGCACACTCAGACGAGGGGATGTAAGGCGGGTTGGAAACGACCAGGTCCACCGGACCGGGGCGGGGGCTGAGCACGTCCCCTGCCAGCAGCCTTACCCGATCGGAGACGTGGTGTCGCTCCGCATTGCGCCTGGCGACAGCCAGCGCTGCGTGTGAGATGTCAATGGCGTAAACCGTTACCTGCGGCAAGAATACCGCCAGGGAGACGGCAATGCACCCGGAGCCGGTGCCGACATCAACAACGGTCATCGGACGGCAGGCCAGAGCCAGCTCTACCAGCGTCTCCGTTTCAGGCCGGGGGATCAGGACCTCAGGCGTGACCTCGAACTCCAATCCACAGAATTCAGTGCGGCCGGTGAGGTAGGGGAGCGGATAGCCCGAGGCACGGCGCTCGATCAAAGCGACACAGGCAACGTATTGGCTGGGGGTTAAAGCACGCTCCGGGTGCGCCAGCAGTGACGCGCGAGAGATACCCAGAACATATGAGAGCAGTACTTCTGCCTCGAGGCGAGGGGTATCGGTGACAGATCTGAGGCGCGCGATTGCTTCTGACAGAATAAGCCCTACAACAAACGGTGAGCGAGACGCGCCATTATGAATATGCCTGGCCAGAAGTGCAGGTATCAACTTTGCACCATTTAACGTACAGCTTCTTCAGCACGGAGCGGCAGAGGCCGTGCCTCATCTTCCCCTGCTACGGCTTCCAGACGGTTTGCCTGTTCCCAGGCAATCAGCGCTTCGATTAAGGGATCGAGATTGCCGTCCAAAACCTCGGGGAGTTGATAGAGGGTCAGGCCGATACGATGGTCGGTGACCCGGTTTTGAGGGAAGTTGTAAGTGCGAACTTTCTCGCTGCGCTCTCCAGTGCCGACCTGGGAACGGCGCGCCTGGGCCACTTCGGCTTCCTGTTTCCGCCGCTCCCTTTCGTAGAGACGTGCTCTCAGAACGGCAAGGGCACGCAGTCTGTTCTGTGTCTGGGAGCGCTCGCTTTCGCACGTGACGACCATACCGGTGGGTTTATGGACAATGCGGATGGCGGTGGCATTCTTCTGCATATGTTGTCCGCCGGGGCCGGAGGAACCATATGCCTCGATCTCCAGGTCATCGGGGTCAATGTGTACCTCGATTTCGTCTACCTCAGGGAGAACAGCCACGGTGGCGGTGGAGGTGTGGATGCGCCCTGAAGATTCAGTGACGGGTATACGCTGGACACGATGAACACCGCTCTCAAACTTCAGGCGGGAAAAGGCGCCACGCCCCCGTACATAGAACATCACTTCTTTAAAGCCCCCGATACCCGTGGGATGGCTGCTAAAAAGTTCCGTTTCCCATCCCTGACGTTCAGCGTAACGTGTGTACATGCGGTACAGGTCAGCAGCAAAAAGTCCGGCCTCCTCGCCGCCGGCACCGGCACGGATTTCGACAATCACATCGCGTCTGTCGCGCGGATCTTTGGGAAGCAACAGGTTATATAACTTGTCTTGCAGCGCACTCAGTTGGGACTCTAACCTGGCAGCCTCTTCCCCGGCCAGAGCTTTCAGCTCCGGATCCGACTCCTCAGCCAGCAGAGCCTCGACTTCTTGCAGTTCTCTGGAGATGCTCTTGTAATCCCGGTAAGCGGCTACGATCTCCTCCAGTTCGGCCTGCTCGCGAGCGTATTCGGTCACCCTGGCATAATCTTGTGCTATGGCAGGGTCGGCCATCAGGCGAGTCAGTTCGTCATAGCGTGCTTCAACTTTGTCCAGTTTGTCCAGCAGACTTTCCAACATTTATCTCTAAACGTAATTACCTGCCCGGCTGCCCGCCGCCGTGTGCCGATGGGAAATCGCCCTTTACGGGCACCTGCGCCGACGCGGAAACAGCGGTCGGCACAGGCCGACCGAAGGCCTGCGGCCCAAAGTGGGCGACCTCAGTCGGCGGGGTAGGCAGTTATCTCTAAACTCATACGACAGGGCGGCCTGGGCAGGCCGCCCCGATAAGTGGTTTAATATTATAACAGAGTAAGACAGGGCGTCAAGATAGCGTGAGTCGAGTCGGATTCCGCAACAAGTCCAGCGTGAGAATTCAACCCAACTGAACAGCCGCCCTCAAGTCAATCTCAACCCACACCAGTACCCTTTCTGGCAAAGTTGCGACCTGTGCAATTACCTGCCTCTTCTTAGAGCTTGTCTGAAAAGTTGCCATAGGCCGGCTTTTGGGTATACTTTGGGCACGATAGACTTTAGGAGGAGGTGCTCTTATGGCCGAGCGAGCCCATCGGGTGGCCGCAGGACGTGAGCCAGAACCCGGCGCTGCAGTCATGGACAGTCAGACGGTGAAGACGACCGAAACCCCAGGTGTCCAGGGATATGATGCAGCCAGGAAAATCAACGGGCGGAAGCGTCACCTGCTGGTGGACACCTTGGGACTGGTATTGATGGTCATCGTGCATGCGGCCAACATTCAAGATCGCGATGGTGTCAGATTGCTCCTTGAGAAAGTCAAGGGACGTTTTCCCCGTCTGCGCCTGATCTGGGCTGACGGAGGGTATACGGGCAAGCTCATAGATTGGGTGCAGACGGTCTTCCATTGGGTTCCGGAAATTGTCAAGCGCAGCGATGATGTGAAAGGTTTTCAAGTCCTGCCTCATCGCTGGGTGGTCGAGCGGACCTTTGGCTGGCCCGGTCGGTATCGCCGGTTGAGCAAGGATTATGAAGGGTTGCCCGAAAGCAGTGAAACGATGATCTACATTGCTATGATCCATTTGATGGTCAGACGGGTGGGGCGTCAGCCTCAGCCAGTAACAGCTTGACGAGAAATTGCAGGTGTACGCGCTTCTCGCTTCCCTGTGCGCAACTTGATGAAGAGCATTGTCCTGTCCGCCTTTCCGCTCCGGACAAT
>DAOTYA010000184.1:0-4276 GCA_034435075.1 Anaerolineae bacterium | reverse complement strand
AGTTATGTGTATATTAACTCGCGTGCAAACCCGATGCTATGATGCGAATTTCCCGGTCTATTGGCTACAATTCAACGAGATTCGAGCGCAGATTGGGCGACTTTGCCCTCTGGTATGAGAGCAACTGCACCCAGCCCGGAGACCCTGGTGATGGTATTTGTTCGCAAGCAGACCGGTACGGAATCACACAGACACTTCTGTACACTCCCATATGCTGGCATGTTAACCTTATACCTCTCAATCCGCAAGTGTGTGTATGTAACTGTCAGGTGAAGTAATGCAACTGTTCAGGCGGTGACTGCAGGGGTAAGACTTGCCTCGCCCGTACACCTTTCTGGGCCTGCGCTGACCAGCGCGTCGGCGCAGGCCGATGCCTGTCGCGGGCACCCGAAGAGGCCGACTTCAATCAGCGGGTTCGTCGAAACAGTCCGGCAGTCGGTGTCAATATGTGATAATCACTGGTTATCCGGGATGTAAACGTAACAGACACGCAATACTCACATATAGAGAAGGATTTTTATGGTAAAATTAGGGTAGCTTACCGTAAGACGCAATCTATAGCTGCACTCCAGCATTTATGACGTGGATTTATGCGCGTAAACACAATATCTTCAACCGTGTTTGTCTGTGAAATCGTGTCCCCAATGATCCTGGCTGTTGTGGTAGTTTTTGCGAGTAGTGCCGTATTGCCTGTTACGCAGCGTCAGGTTTGATGGGCGACAAGCTTTTTCCCCCAAAGTCCGCATATAGGCTCCGGAGATTTGTAGGGGCGGCGATGCCCGCATGCCTGAGGATCATCTTTTCTGTCGCTACGGGTGGCCTGGCTGTCTTTGCGTTATTGCTTGTGATATCCCGTCCTGATCCGGAGGTGCTGGCTGCTCCACCTGAACTGGTGCCGGCAGCGATCATAACCAGCACTACCAAAGTTTATCACACCACTGCCACCACGCATCAGATGAGCGTGTGGAACGATGGCAGAATCACCGATCAATTCCGTAGCGATAATGGCCGCAACCAGGTAGACCAGACGCCCCCTTATGGTGATGCCACGACCATCGCTGTGATGTTCGATCAACACCCGGCTGGCTCTGTGGACGTCGCCGTGCAGGGCGAGTTTGCCCCCAGAACACCGATCACTCTCTACACCGCTCCTGACAGCAATTACCAGCTCTATAACGAGGATACCTATGTCGTGTACGCAAGCAGGGTGCTCTCATACGAGATCGCGCAGAGGACACTGGCCACTTCGACCAACAACTGTGTGATTATGGAGCTGGAGTTGCGTAACACCGGCGGCATTTCCCTCACAGGCGGGCGTCTGCTTTACATGATTGACCTGGATGCCGCGCATCACGCCATTGGAGACCTGGGTTTCTACGATCCATCGCGACGACTGGTGTATGTTACCGATTATAACATCACTCCCTACAGAGGATTCGCCATCGGCATTTCTCTGCTTGAGGGGAGCTGGAGGGGTTACGGTATTGTGCCGGACAGCGATCCCCGTTATCCCAATCCCTCGTCCGATACCAGGGTCCGGGAGGAGTTGCTCAACCCGACAAACACGATCACAGACTACGGCGGAGCAGGTAGTTATAATCTGGTCCCCTGGGTAGTGGCAGACATTCCCACACTAATCCCGGAAGGGACGGCTCAACTCGCTTTCGGGATCTGCGCCAACACCGCCTACGGTCCGCCTGGTATAGAAACAGAGTATCGGGCTGCAGCCAGAATGAAGACAAGCTTCGATCTGCAGGCGGCTTTGTCCTTCATGCAAACCACGACACCCCCGGCCGGCAGCCACGTTGTAGCCGGTATGCCGCTGACCTGGCTGCTCGCTATCTCCAGCACAGGCTACCGCTACGTGGATAACATCGTCGTCACTTATACGCTGCCGGGTGCCACAGAGCTTATCACGTACAATACCGGACAGGGCAACATCCAGGTAGCCGGCCACCAGATCACCGCCACGGTGGGCCGGTTGTACCCTACCAGCGCTACAGTTACCATTACATTTGTGATGGCCCCGTCCGTCACGGCTACAAGCGGTACCATCATCACCCACCAGGCCTTCATTAACAGCGAACCAATCGTCACCCACACGTCCCCTGTGACGCACCTCATCGTAAATCAGCCGGCCCTGACGTTGACCAAGCAGGTGGTCGGACCGCTCATCGCTGGCGTACCGTTTACTTATGCTCTCTCCATCACCAACACGGGTCAGGGTATTGCCTCCGGCGTTGTCGTGACCGATCGCCTGCCCGAAGGGGCGTACTACGTCACCGGTGGGACACTGATGGCAGGCAGCTTCGTAAGCTGGACGATCCCGCAGATCCCCTTTGGTGAGAACAGGCAGGTGACTTTTGTCGTTACCACCTGTCGGACAGGCCTGCTTAATGAGTTTTACCGTGTCATCACCAGCACGCAGGGAATCAGCAGTGAGTTCGGGACCGCACTTGCGACCGCACTCGCGCCCCCAACGCTCATTGCTGGCTT
Organism: Anaerolineae bacterium; assembly: GCA_034435075.1. Lineage (GTDB taxonomy): Bacteria > Chloroflexota > Anaerolineae > B4-G1 > B4-G1 > JAOAAG01. The sequence continues at coordinate 1,780 of DAOTYA010000184.1, read as the reverse complement.
CGATTACAGCCCCTCCACCGTAACGGTTCGTTCAATCGTCCATTTCACCAGCACGAGCACGACCAATGGCCCACCCCTTGTCTCCTGGAGCTGGGATTTCGGAGACGGGTCACGTGGCGACGGCGCCGTGGCAGATCATGCGTACACATCGTCCGGCTTGTATACCATGACGTTTACGGTGACCGACTCGTGTGGCTATTCGGACACGGTGAGCAAAACCCTGGAAGTCTACGCGCCATGGTTCGCAGTGCTGAAGAGTGTTACCCCATCAACGGCGCTGGCGGGAGAGGCTCTGACATACACTATTGTGGTGACCAACCAGGGATTCGCCCTGGCCACCGGGGTAGTGATTACCGATGTGTTGCCGGCCGGCACTACTCTGGTCACCGCAACGCTGCCATATACAAGCCCGCAGGGCGGAGTCATTACCTGGACCCTGGATATGCTCGAGATCGGTGCCAGGCATGCCGTCACTATCGTGCTTTTCCTGGATGAATCGGTCGAAGATGCTTATATAACCAATACGGCGTGGCTCTCTTGTGCTCAGGGTATCACTGCTTTTGCTGTGGTAACCACACCGGTGCAGACACAGGCTGACCTCAGCCTTGAAAAAGAAGACAGGCCCGACCCGGCCGGTGCCTCGTCACGGCTCACTTATACGCTGAATATCAGAAATGACGGCCCCAGCCTGGCCAGGCAGCTTTGGGTCACCGATGTTTTACCCGCCGGTGTGGCGTATGGAAGTGCCTCTGGCTCCGGCTGGAGTTGCGGCTACAACAATGGCACGGTTAACTGCACACGCTCCACCCTCAGTACAGGGATCGCTTCCTCTATCGTCATCACAGTCAACGCTCCGCTGACCGGTGGCCTGATCGTGAATACCGCCTCGATAGACGCGGCCACGCCGGACCCAGACCCGGGTGATAACCCTGGTTCCGCGGAGACGCTGGTTATAGCCACAGCTGACCTTGCGCTCACCAAGTCGGTCGTGCCCACTACCGCTGTACCAGGCCAGGTATTGACCTATACGTTGGTGTACACTAACTACGGCCCGGGCGCCGCCACCAGCGTTTTGATTACCGATGTCGTCCCGGCCTTTCTGATGGGCGTTAGCTGGACCAGCAGTGGTGTCGCTGTCACTCCGACTGGCGGCATTACTTACGCCTGGCAGGTGGCTGACCTCTCCCCAGGCGCCGGGGGCACGATATTTGTCTCCGGAATAGTCACCAGAGAGCTGATCACAGATGTTGTGGTCGCCAATAGCACTGTCATCACCACCACTGCGGTTACCACAACCCACGATATGAATCCTGCCAATAACAGCGCCGTCGTTACCGGCCATGTGCGCCTGCCACGGGTGGCCTTCTCCAGCGAGAGCTACGGAGTGGACGAAGATGCCGGGCAGGCAATTATTACAGTCACTATGGATGCTATCCCCTGGGTCACGGCAACCGTGGAGTACGCCACGTCAGACCTGACAGCGCAGGCAGTCAGTGATTATGCCGCCGTCAGTGGGACTCTCGCTTTTGGGCCAGGTAAGACTGTGCTCACTTTTACTGTGCCCATAAGCGATGATAACATAGCAGAAGGACCTGAAAGCTTTCGCATGCTGCTAAGCAATGCAGCGCGAGCTGCTATCGAAGGCGGGCAGAGTATTGTTACTATTGCCGACGACGATGCGCCGCCTGCGGTGGGCTTTGCGCAGGCAGTGTACGGGGTGGAGGAGGGGGCAGGCCACGCCCGGATCACGGTGACTTTGAGCCACCTCTCGGCCTTCACC
>DAOTYA010000183.1:0-2001 GCA_034435075.1 Anaerolineae bacterium | reverse complement strand
TGGTGTGACCGTGCCGCCGGTGACGCGTGCGGGGACTTTATGGAGCGCCAGCACGGCTTCGATTCTGTCTGCCTGGAACTCGAGTCTGGTACGCATTTTGTCTTGTTTGACAGGGAGTGATTAGAACAGATGTTCTCAAAGCAATCATATCAGAACATTTGTGCTATGTCAAGAGGCGGTTATCCCAAACGGTTTGGGATTTGTGGGGTGACATGCGGGACGAGAGCAGGGGCTGAGCGGAGCGACACGGCCACGCGCGCTATTCTCATCTCATGCCGCAGGCCTGCGGCCCGAGGCGGGCGACTGCAATCGGCGTGGGCAGGCAGTTACCTGTGGACGTGGATATGAAGGACACCCCTTCTGACCTCTGCTCTGCTTGACGGGAGACGGGAAGCGAGGTATGATTAACACGAGAGTGGCCTATCATCGGGTTTGCACGCGAGTGTGAGGATACGCATAACTGGATTCCGCGCGTCGTTCCTGCCGGACGTGCTTGCCGGACGTGCCCGCCTGATGTGCCCGCCGGATCACAATCCGGAGGCGGCGGTCCGCTTGGCGGCCAGCACCCGGCCGTGCCCGCCTGATGTGCCCGCCTGATGTGCCCGCCGGATCACAATCCGGCGGCGGCGGTCCGGTCGGCGGCCAGCACCCGGCCGTGCCTGCCTGATGTGCCCGCCTGATGTGCCCGCCGGATCACAATCCGGCGGCGGCGGTCCGGTCGGCGGCCAGCACCTGGCCCGCGTGTATCGCAATCCACGCGGCGCATAGTCAAGAGATTGGCCAGAGCTTTGCGCCTCAGAATCAGTGATGCGAATAAGAAAGCCTGTAGAAAAGGTGATGCTATGTTGCCTGTCAGGCCCAAATCCGGCAAATTGGCTGTCGCTTTGACCGCTTGCGTTGTGGTTGCCATCCTGGGAAGCCTGGCCTGGGGCTTTGCGCAGCAGTTGTCACGTGCCCGGAAAATACTGACAGAAGAGACGCGGCTGGAGCAAAAGGTGGCGGCAGCTCAGGCCCACCACGATGAACTGCTGGCAAGGCTGGAGTACGTGCGCTCTGACGAATACGTAGAGTGCTGGGCGCGCACGGAGGCAAAACTGGCTAGGCCGGGGGAAATCGTTGTCGTCGTGCTCGAAGGACACTGAGACAAACCACGATCATAGCAGGTGAGCAATGAACGAACCCGTTCTGGTACTCAACTGCAATTACGAGCCTGTTCATGTCTGCAACACCAGGCGGGCTATGGGACTGATCCTGGCGGGCAAGGCTATAGTGGTGGAAAACGGACGGGGGTTCATTCATACAGTCTCCAGAACCTACGAGCGGCCGTCTGTGATCCGTCTGGTTAATATGGTCTCTCGCCCCCGCCCTCGCGTGCGGTTATGCAAGCGAGAGATTCTGCGCCGGGACGAATATCGCTGTCAATACTGCGGATGCGAATCGAGCCAGCTGACGATAGATCACGTCGTCCCTCGCCACCGGGGAGGCACACACTCGTGGGAAAACCTGGTGGCGGCCTGCCCACAGTGTAACCGGCGTAAGGGAGGGCGCACCCTGGCAGAGGCCAGGATGAGATTACTGCGTCAACCATTCGAACCGCGCCCTACAGCCCAATATCTTTTTGGTCGTTACGCAGATGGCAACGGGGTGTGGGCCAGGTATCTGGAGGGCTGGTAGAGGTGAGCAGGCGGCTCAATTATGGCGGGCAGGCAGTCATCGAGGGAGTGATGATGCGCGGTTCGCGCGTTATGGCTGTCGCGCTGCGCCATCCCGATGGCCACATTGCCGTCGAGACGAAGCCGTTGAACGAGGCACTTTACAGAGGCCCGGTCAGTCGTATCCCCTTTCTGCGCGGCGTAGTGATGCTATGGGACGCACTCGGCCTGGGTGTACAGGCGTTGACGCTGTCGGCTGGGGTTGCGGCGGGTGAGGAGGCCAGTCTCGCCGGGCCGGTTGCCTGGGGGGCGGCAGTGGGAGGGGGCGGGATGGGGATCGCTCTGTTCA
>DAOTYA010000182.1:0-9962 GCA_034435075.1 Anaerolineae bacterium | reverse complement strand
GTGCGCTGCGCCTGGAAGAGGTACAACTGGCAGGCAGACGTCCGATGGACATCGCTGCCTTCCTCTGCGGTCAACGGGAGTGTATCGGGGTTTGCCTGGGGGAGACCTGAACGCATTCACCACCGGCCACATACCGGCCACGCCCATGCGGAGGTAACTCCACCGTTCAATCCAAACGGCAGAGCCATATTGTCAGTACCATCGCTGCTATCATTGTCCTTGTCTCTCTGGCAAAATCCGGTACAATCGTAACCATTCAGGCAGTGACTGCGGGTGCGCAGCGGGCGCTGTGCCCCGCCCACGGATTGCAGATGAGCACAAAGCGATTCGAGGAAGTGCCCCACACTGCTGACTTGGCCATCCGCGTCTGGGGGCGCGACATGGCTGAGTTGTTCGTCAACGCCGCCTACGGCATGGCCTGTCAGTTGGGTGATCCGGAGAGTGTAACCCAGACGGTCGAGTATCCGATTGAACTGGAAGCCTTTGACGCTGAGACATTGCTGGTAAGCTGGCTGGGAGAGCTGCTCTATCTGGAGGAAAGGGACGGGTGTCTCCTCACCGATTTCGAGGTCCTGGAGATTACCCCGGTCCATCTGCGGGCTGTGGCAAGGGGCGGCCCGGTACAGCGGTATCACATCCACATCAAAGCTGTTACCTTCAGCAATCTGAAGATCGTAGCTACCGGACAGGGTTACGAGACGACCATTGTATTCGATGTGTGATGGGAGGGATGAATGGCAGACTATGACGTCGTGATCATCGGTGCAGGGCCGGGCGGCTACGTCGCCGCCATCCGGGCTGCTCAGCTGGGGTTGAGGGTCGCCCTGGTCGAAAAGGAGCATCTGGGCGGAGTGTGCCTCAACTGGGGCTGCATTCCCACGAAGGCGCTGCTGCGCAACGCCGAGGTCATCTCCCTGCTGGAGCAGGGCAAAGAGTTCGGCTTTTCCATCAGTGGACTCGAGGTGGATTTCGGCGCGGCTGTGGAGCGCAGCCGTAAAGTTGCCGGGCGACTGGTCAAGGGCGTGGCCTCGCTGATGCGCAAAAACAAGATCGAGGTGATTGAGGGGCGGGGTATGCTCAGCTCTCCCACTACTGTTGAGGTGGCACTTAACGACGGCAAAACCTGCTCCCTGTCAACGCATAACGTGATCATCGCCACAGGTGGAAGGGCGCGCTCTATCCCCGGTCTTGAGATAGACGGCGAGCGGGTGTTGACCTACAGGGAGGCCATCGTACTGCGGGAGTTGCCCGAATCGGCGATCATCGTCGGAGCAGGGCCGATCGGGATGGAATTCGCGCACATCTGGTCCACCTACGGCTCCCAGGTTACCGTCGTTGAAATGCTTCCCCGCGTGCTGCCACTGGAGGATGCCGAGGCCAGCGCGGAGGTGGAGCGTGCCTTCAAGCGCCGCAAGGTCGCCATCCTGACCTCGGCGCGCGTCCAGAACGTGGAAAAGTTCACCGATGGCGTCCGTGTGAGGGTCAATACTGCAGAAGGAGAACAGATGCTGGAAGCCCGGCTGGCGTTGATCGCCATCGGCGTGCAGCCCGAAAGTGAGCACCTGGGGCTGGAGCAACTCGGCGTGCGCGTAGAGCGGGGGTACATTATGATTGATGAGCATATGCGCTCAAATGTGCCGGGTATCTACGCCATCGGCGATGTGACGGGTAAACTGGCGCTGGCCCATGTCGCCTCCGCGCAGGGGATCGTTGCGGCGGAGACAATCGCCGGCGTGGAGAGCACGCGTCTGGACTATGAGGCCATCCCCCGTTGCACCTACTGCCAGCCACAGGTGGCCAGCTTCGGTATCAGCGAGGCACAGGCCGCCGAACGCGGGCGACAGGTCCGCGTGGGCCGCTTCCCCTTCCGGGCTAACGGTAAGGCGTTGGGCCTTGGCGACTATGAGGGCTTTGTCAAGATCGTGGCCGATGCCGTCAGCGGCGAAGTGCTGGGTGCCACACTGGTCGGCCCGGATGTCACGGAGCTGTTGCCCGAGCTGGTGCTGGCCCGGCAGTGGGAGCTGACGCCCGAGGAGATCGCGCGCACGGTCCACGCCCACCCCACCCTGAGCGAGGCCGTGATGGAGGCAGCGCACGGGGTATTCGGCCAGCCTATTCACATATGATGCTACCGCCGGACTATCACATCCACACCCGCTTCTCGTGCGATAGTCAGGCCGAGATGGCCGCCGTATGCCAGGCGGCCATCGCCCGGGGTCTGCGTGAGATCGCTTTCACCGACCATGTGGATTTCGGGCCGGCTGACCCGCCGGATTACTTCCGCCCGGTCGAGTATCTCGCTGCCATAGAACGCTGCCGCAGAGAGTACGGGGACAGGCTGGTCATCCGCGCCGGGGCTGAGTTGGGCGATCCTCATCTATTTAGCACACAGGCTGGTGCGGTCGTCTCCAATGGAAAGTTCGATTTCGTCATCGGATCGGTACATTATGCGGATGGCCTGCAGGTTGCCTGGGAGGCCCCGTTTTTCGAGCAGCCGTTGCGTCAGGCCTATGAAGCTTTCTTCTGCCAGGTAGCACGCCTGGCTGCAGAGGGTGAGTTCGACGTATTGGGCCATCTCGATCTGGTCAAGCGGGATGCGCACAAATTCGGCAAGCCCTATGATGGCCCGGATCCATACGCCGACATGATCCGTGCGACGCTCCGCTCACTCGTTGAGCGGGGCAAAGGACTTGAAATCAACACCTCGCCGCTGCGCAGAGGTATGACTGAACCCTGCCCTTCGCTTCAGATTTTGCGCTGGTACCGCGAGGTGGGCGGCGAGATACTCACCATCGGCTCAGACGCTCACACCCCGGCAGCAATCGGAGCTGATTTTGAAACGGCGCTGGAAATAGCACGGGCAGCCGGATTCACCCGACTGGCGACCTTTGAGGAGAGGAGAATCGTGTGGCTGGAGATCGGATGCTGAGACACCCACCCTGGCTGAGGGTGCGCATACCGTCCGGCGAGACATACCAGTGGCTGAAGCAGTTGATGCGTGAGGCATCGCTGCACACCGTCTGTGAGGAAGCCGGCTGCCCCAACATCGGTGAGTGCTGGAGCCACCGCACGGCCACATTCCTCATCCTGGGCGATACCTGCACCCGCAACTGCCGCTTTTGCAACATCAGGACCGGCCGGCCTGCTCCTCCCGATCCGGACGAACCGGAGCGCGTGGCACAGGCAGTGGAGAAGATGGGACTGCGTCACGCCGTTATCACTTCGGTGGACCGGGACGATCTGCCGGACGGTGGGGCTGCTCACTTCGCCGCCGTCATCCGCGCCATCCGCAGGCGGCAACCCGGGTGCACGGTCGAGGTACTCATACCGGACTTCCGGGGGCATATCGAGCCGCTCAAGGTGGTAATGGATGAACACCCCGACATCCTGAATCACAACGTCGAGACGGTGCCGCGCCTCTTCCGCACGGTGCAGCCCCAATGTCGCTACGAGTGGTCGCTGGCGGTGTTGGAGAACGCAAAACAGCTATGGTCGCATGCGGTCACCAAGAGCGGCCTGATGGTCGGCCTGGGTGAGACAATGGACGAGGTACTGGAAGTGATGCACGACCTGCGCAGGATTGAGGTGGATATTCTTACCATCGGCCAGTATCTCCAGCCGACACAGGCACACCTGCCGGTCGCTCGCTACTACACACCGGAGGAGTTTGATCTGCTTCGAGAGCGGGGATATGAGATGGGATTCCGGTGGGTGGCCAGCTCTCCTCTGGTACGCAGCTCATACAATGCCGGGGAACAGGCACAGGCGCTTCAAATCGCCGCAGCTACTCCAGCGCCTCAAGCAACACCTCAGTGATGTCCCTGACCCGTATGCGCAACCGCTCCGCACGGGCAGCATTGGCCAGCGTGCGCTCACATTGCTGACAGGCCGAGACAAGGGTACTCGCTCCGATCTCTGCCGCCTGACGTATCCTGGCACGCGCCACCTCCAGGCTCATAGCCGGGTCGAAGCTTTCCAGATTTCCTCCCCCACCACAGCAATGGGAGCCTCCACGGTTCTCTTCCATCTCAACCAGACGCAGGCCGGGGATGGCACGCAGAACGCGACGTGGCGCCTCGGTCACACCGCCCTTGCGCCCCAGGTCACACGGATCGTGGTAAGTGACCACTTCCTCTCTCACACGCAACCTGAGGATGCCCGCCTCCAACAGCCCGGCCAGGAACTCGCTGGCGTGCAGCACCTCAACCCCAGGCTCTTCCCCAAGCGCAGTGGGATAGGAATACTTCCAGAAATAAAAGCAGGAGGGACAGGTCGTAACGACCGTGCGGGCTTCCATAGACCTGACCACCTCGACGTTATGGTGGATCAGCTCGCGGGCACGGTCCGGCTCCCCGTTGATAAACAGCGGATAGCCGCAACACCATTCCTCGCCGCCCAGGAGCGCGTAATCCACACCGGCGCGGTCCAGAATCTGCACTAGCGTCTGGGGCACTACATAACTGCGCGGGAAGAACGAGCCGACGCAGCCGACGAAGTAGACCACACCGGCACACTTTTTACCCAGGCCGGTGGGAGGAGCGGGGAGATTATCGGCCCAGATCAACCGGCCAGCGTTCTGCTCTGCCGAGATATTGCGGTACTGCACAACGCGGGCGTTCAGGTCAGAAAGCGCGCGCGGCAACAGGCCCAGGTGGGCCAGCTCCCCCCGCGTCAGCTCAAGAATGCGGTCCACCGCGACGCCGCTGGGACAGGTGAAGGTGCACGCGCCGCACAACAGGCAGCGAAAGAATGCCCGTGCATACCCGTCCGTGGGGGTTTCCAGCAGCCCCTCCTTCAATGCCCGGACCAGAGCGACCCGGGCACGCGGGGAATCGGTCTCATTCAGACTCTGCCGGTAGCCCGGACAAACCGAAAGACACAGCCCACAGCGCACACAATACAATGCCTCCTCATCGGGTGTGCGCTCAGGCATAGTTGACGACGTGTTCATCAGGAGATCACCTCTATATTGCCGCCTGGACAACCGGCAGGGTGAGCAAAGCATGGGGCACAATCAAAACCTCAAGCTCCCTCCCCAGTTCGCGGGCTGCCATTGCCAGAGCCTCCTCTATCGTCTCGGCGGGGATCATCTTACAGGCGGCCACGATGTCCGGGCATTCGCTGCCCACAATGATCACCCTTGCCTCCTCCAGCACTTTCGCCATGACAAAGGCTCTCTGTTGACCGGGCGGATACCCGTATCTGCGACTGTGTTCCAGAATCTCCCGCACATCCCGTGCCTCTCGCATGGCAGCGAAGAAACGCTGCTCCCCCACCCCTTCGCCTGCCCCGTCCTGGCAACGTGCCGGAATAATGATGAATCCCCCCGGTCTGACCACAGGCGTCGGAGCAAAGAATAAGTAAGAGGCGGCCCGACTGGCCTGGTACAGGTTGGCATCCTTCGGGTAACCCACGCCCCCGATTACGACATCATAACGGTGAGGGATGGGAACCTCGTATATAGAGCGGGCGAAAGCGACCAGCTCCTGATGAGTCCGCACAGGCTCCCCCGCCCTCACGTGTACTACGCGCTTATCCTCATCCAGCACCACATTGAGTATGAACCTGAGACTCGCTCGCAGGGCTGCCTCAGTAATGGCCTCGTAGAACGGGTTGCCTTCCGTCCTGCCCAGGCGTGTGTTGGGATCGTCCACGAAGCGAGGGCCGTGACTGTAAGCGATGAGCGCTTCTCCCGCCGCTCCCACAGCCACCGTCTTACACCCACCGGAGTAGCCAGCATACTGGTGTGGCTCGACCAGACCGGTGGCGATGAGTAAATCCGCTTCATATGCCGCGCGGTGCACAGAGAGCGGTATACCGTGCACTTCCCCCAGGTCCACGAGCGCGTCCGGGTTCTGCGGCTCACTGTCTATCACACGATACCGTTCCACGACGGCCTGTCCCAGCTTGATCAGCTTCTCCTCCGGGGTGGAGGGCCGGTGCATACCGATCCCGCACAGCAGAGTTATATCCTTGTCATGCACACCGGCGGCCTCAAGTTCTCGCAGGATGGCCGGCACCAGAAGATGGTCAGGGCTGGCACGGGTGATGTCGGTGAAGACAATGCACACCCGGTCGCCTGGCCTGGCCAGCTCTCTCAGTGAAGGCGAGGCGACAGGATGCGCCAGAGCCGCGGCTATCGCCTGTTCCGCATCAGGGAGCGGCTGCGCTGGGCCGGAGGTGACAAGAGTCCCGCGCATACCGGCGGGCAACGTAAACTCGAGCTGAGCCTTGCCGTAGGGGACACGATACACGGCCGCTATTTCTTCTCCCCAGCCAGCAGATTTTCAAATTCTTTCTCAATCAGTGCCAGCGGCATAACACCCCGTAGAGTACTGACTTTGTTACCCTTGCTATCCAGCAACAGCAATGTGGGATAGCCGATAACCTGATACTGCTTCGCAAGCTCTTTGCCGCTCTGTTGGTCCATGTTGGCATCTACGAAGTTGATCCGTCCCCTGTAGTGTTTTCTGGCCTCATTCACGATGGGGCTCATAGCTTTGCAGTACGGTCAGCCACCGGCGTGGAAGTAGATCACGGTGGGACGGTCACCTGTGCTCGCCCGGAAGAACACGAAGTAAGCCAGGATACCGGTAATAATGACCAGCGCCACAAGAAATCCGATAACAATTGTTTTCCGTTTCATCGGCCTGACCTCGCTTTACGCCTGAGGGACACCGCCAACAGGACCACAATCACACATATAAGTACCACACCTGCTCCGACCGCTGTAAACACCCACCCAGAATACGTGGGCCTGAACCTGCTGGCGTATGGCGGGTTATTATGTGCCTCTGCCCACAACGTTGCGCCGGGCACGTCATGGCCGGTCAGATGGCGGTAAGTGATCTGAAGCAACTGTACCGAGCGTCCGAGATTGTGAATGCCCAGGCTGCGATCACCGGCCACAAAGCTCCAGTTATACACCGCGGCCCGCTGCACCTCCGTCCCGGCGATCCCCCAGTGAGGCGGAGCATCGTCCCAGGAGACACCGGAGGCGATCAGCGCGGACTTAACCAGATCGAGCAACCCCTGGACCTCATCCTGCACGCCCTCGACTTTGCCATCCCCGTCGTAGTCGGCGGCGGCCGGACCATTTATGCGCGGGATCTCCCCATGACAAGGCGCACAGACATCCAGGTTTTCCACATCGTCACGCGGGTCGTCGGGGGTACCGCTATCCCATTTCACGCGGAATGTGTGACCGCCAACCGGGCGGTTCATCGAGGCCGCCACCGCTTCGGCGTCGCCCGCGGCCCAGGTGCTGATGGAGGGTGTTGCCATGTGGCATTGCAGGCAGGGGCTTTTCCACATAGCTTTATGCGCGTGTGGTGAATCGTAAATCGTCTCCCCGAAATCGTAGCCACCCGTCCCGGCCAGCATCTCGGCTGCAGCACTCTGGGGAGGGTAAAAAGCCCCCTCACCATGCACCACTTCTGCCCCCTCGACCACGTTGTGACACGACATACAGAGCGCAGAGCCTCCCACACCGGTCACCAGCAGACCCTCTGGCAATTTGACGGAACCGAAAACACGGAGCTGGTATTCATTATCCGGCACCGTGCGCTCGTGGGGGTCGTGGCACGCAACACAGGTCAGCATCTCCATGCCGCCTGAGGGGATCTGCCGTCCGCTCAAGGAGGCGATAACTCCCTCGGTGGTGTGGCATGAGGCACAGGCAGGGTTATCTATGCCGGCGGGGAACAGCGCCAGGCTGGTGTCGGAGTGAGAAGAACGTTGCCATTGAGGATATCGGTCCTGGCGCAGGGGATCATGGCAGACGACGCACAAGTCAGGCTGCAGGCTCACGGCAATCTCGTCGGGGCCGTTCTTCTTCTGGCTGCCCGGGCCATGGCAGTTTTCACACTGGGTATTGCCCAGATTGGCCAGTCTGGGATAGCTGGTCACAAAAGCCTGGTAGTTACCTGCCTCCAGGTGCTCCGGATAGCTCCAGTTCAGCTCGCGTGCCACATCATCGAAGCCGCTATTATCGGCCGCCTCGTTGTACCCCACGGTATGGCAGTAAATACAGTGGCCCAGGTAGTACTGACTGACCTGCCCGTCCATAGCAACGGCCAGGCTGGAGGCATGATCGGTCTGCTGCCACCTGGCGACATAGTCACTGTGGCATTTAACGCACTCCGCCGGATGGTCCCTGTCATCCGGAAAGATGCCCACTCCAACCCACGTACCGGCTGTGATAGTCTGATATGCAGTGGGGCCATAGCGTCCCGAGAGATCTGCTACTGCAAGTGTGACCGTATATCGCCCTTCCACGTCTGGGACGAAGTAGACGTACCTGGCAGCGGAGTCGTTTAACGAGGCTGTTGATGTTGGGGGCTTCTCCAGTGTCCACCGGTATGCAGAGATGGCTTCCGGTCCAATACCCCGGGCGCCGCCCTCCAGCAGCACATAGGTCCCAACGGCCACATTGTCCAGGCCGCCGGTCACGACTATATTGCCGGCAGCGTCCAACATATCATCTGGGAACTTGCCGATCAATGTGATGACGGCCTGCGGGCCAGCCTCCTGGCCCTGAAGTGAAGCCCTGGCCAGGCTATAAGACGGTGGGATTGATCCCACGAGTACCAGAGAAAGTATCAACCAGATGACAGGAATCAGGCGCTCACTTTTCATTGGATTTGCTCCCTCACCACACCCGGGTTTCAGCCCCAGCTTCAGCCTGCCTTTCTCCAAACACCTCTGCCTGTATGTTCGATAAATCCCAATTTATGCAAAACCTGGAGTTGCTGCCTGATCTTTGCTCTGATATTCAGATTCTGGGGGTATCTCTGTCTGAATTCTTCCTCGTACGCATAAATTTCCCGGTTGGTAAACTCGCCTTCCGGAAGCGCGTCGTACACCAATTCGAGCCAGCCGATCAGGTCAGCTCTCCTTGGCCTCGGTCGCGGAAGCCTGTCGGCTTTTTTTATAAATGAATCCCTTAACTGGCGAAGCTCATAGTCTCTCGCCAGTATTCGTTCCTGGGATCTCTCCCTTTGGCACAGCGCAGTGAACAGGCTTATGAACTCATCGTCTGGAATAACTCTATTGGGATGATATTTCAGTCTGTTATACGTACTGTACATCTCGGAGACGATTTCTGCGTGAAGCTCATCTTTGATAACCAGGTTCGCTTCAATGTTTGTTGTCAGCCCCTGCCGCGTCAGATTCGATGAACCGATTATGGCAGTTGCAGTATGGTCTCCTTTCATCAAGTACATCTTTGGATGATATATTGATGAAGCTGTTCGGGAAACAAAGCAGAGCAGGGAAGCCTGAGGGGTTTCACAAGACAGGGCGTACAAGTCTTTCAGGGCATAAGGATCGGTCGCTCGCGCATCCGTACCCACGAGAAACTCCACGTAAGCACCCACATCCAGCGCCATCCGCACAGCAGGCAAAATCTGCGAGAGGCCATCGCCTGATACAAAAGCCACTGCAATTCGGATGTCGTTTGCGGCCTCGATGGCGGAGACGAGCACCGAGGCAGTTTTGAGCACAACATTATCCACTACCTGGATTTGCATAGCTCTCCCTCAAATATCAGGACTTACGCAGTTCACGCGACCGGCACTTCCAGATTCCCCCACAGGCACTTCCTGGGATAAGAGCCTATCCGAAAAACCGTACAAGCGGCATCCCTATGCCGCTTATACCGACGCATGGGGATGCGTCGGTTACGTTTTTCGGATAGGCACTAAGAACCCCTGCAGGCTCCCGGCGACCGTTTCCAAAGTGCCGGTCATGTTCAGGGTAGTACTGCCTATCCGAAAAACGTTTTCGGATAGGCTCTAACTGCGTAACTCCTGTCGGATATGCTTCCGCCATACACGCAAGGGCCGCTTTTGGGGATGATGTCGAGCAAGAAATCGGACTGCGGGTGAGCCACCGCGCGGCCCGGACAGGACGGTCGCGCTCAATACCTCCGTCACCCCAGGTAGCCTGCCTGTTGGGCCGCA
>DAOTYA010000181.1:0-4217 GCA_034435075.1 Anaerolineae bacterium | reverse complement strand
CGTGCCCGCTGGATCAAAATCTGGCGGGCACCCGGCGTGAGTTGTGACCAGCACTGCACAGGGAGCGTGGCTCAAGATTTGTAGGACAACTGCTCGCAGTTGTCTAAAGGGCTTGTCAATGCTCTGATAAAGATACTCGTAGTGAACCACGAAGCGAAGCAACGAGTGTCCGGAATAGCACTCCACTGGGCGCTTCGTGCCCGACTAAGTACCTATCCGAAAAACGTAACCGACGCATCCCTATGCGTCGGTATAAGCGGCATAGGGATGCCGCTTGTACGGTTTTTCGGATAGGCTCTAAGAACGAACAAGATTAGCACACTGATAAGCCCTCAGTTGTCCACAATATCACTTGTCTGTTAATCCATTTTGTGGTATGTTATCAAACAATATTACCTGACCCTGTACGGTAAACTATGAGCATGAACGGCAGACCCAGCGTAGACGATGTGCAACATCAGCACAAGGTGTTGGGCATCTACCTTGAGCTGGCCCAGTACCCTATCCTGGCACGCCAGATCAGAGAGCGGATGCGGCAGGAGCTGTTCTCCAGAGGCATCATCAGTATGGAGACATTCGAGGCTGAGGTCCAGGAAAAAGCTGCCCTTTCGCAGCAGCGCGAGGGTATCACAGACCCACTGGCAGAGGAACCTGCTCCCGTTTGGATCGAGCGGCTGGCGATCATACGCGACCAGCTCACCGACTTTTATTTCGCCTACAACCTGCCTCACGAACGCTTGAAGGAGATCATTCAATCCTTTCTGGCAGGTCGTGTCCCCCCGCAGGCAGATACTCCACGGCTGACCTTCAACCCTGAACTGGCGCCCTGGGACCTGTTGTTCGCTCAAGGTGAGGAGTTCGAGAATCTGCCCCCGGAAAAGCGTGCCAGGGTGGAGCATCACCTGCGGGAGATCATTGTGGTGCTCATCAAGGGCATGATAAGCGACAGGCTCGACTTCGTTGGCCTGGCCAAAGAACTATTTACTATCCAGGACCTGAAGGAGATTCGGCGGCGCCGCATCGGGCGGGGAAAAATCGGCGGCAAGGCGGCCGGCCTGTTGCTGGCCTGGAAAATCCTTCACCTCGAGGACGGGACACAGGATGAGATAGACGTCCGCCCACATCTGCGCATCCCTGACTCCTACTTTATCGGCGCTGACGTATTCTACGATTTCCTCTCATTGAACGGCCTTACCCAGTACATGAATCAAAAGTACCGTTCCGCCGAGGAGATCGAATCTGAATACCCTGCCATCGTGGCTGCTTATATGGAAGGGCGCTTCCCTGAAAACATCGTCCAGAGTTTGAAAGCGCTGCTCGAGGAGGTTGGTAACTCACCGTTGATCGTGCGCTCTTCCAGCCTGCTGGAGGATAATTTTGGTACCGCTTTCGCGGGCAAGTACGACAGCATCTTCTGCCCCAACCAGGGTACACAGGAAGAGAACCTGGAGAGCCTGTTAAACGCCATCAAGCAGGTATACGCCAGCGTGCTGAAGCCAGATGCCCTGTTGTATCGCAAACAGGTGAAGCTGGAGGACTATGATGAACGCATGGCGGTACTGATCCAAAAGGTGCAGGGCTTTCAGTATCGCGATTACTTCTTCCCAATGGTGGCAGGAGTGGGCTACAGCCGCAATCCGCTGCGCTGGAATCCCCGCATTCGTCGTGAGGACGGCTTTCTGCGCCTGGTGTGGGGGCTTGGCACACGGGCTGTGGAACGGACCGGTAATGACTATCCGCGTATCATCGCGCTCAGCCACCCCACTTTGCGTCCGGCAACCGATGCAGGACAGATACGTAAGTATTCCCAGTACTTCGTAGACCTGATAGACCTTAGTGAAAATGCTTTTAAGACGCTACCTGTCTCTCAGGTGCTGGGCAGCGATTACCCTGCGCTCCACTACCTGGTCTCCGTGGACAAGGGGGGGTATCTGGTCACACCTCTCTCACGCGTGGACCTGGGTGATGCACGCAGTCTGGTGCTCACCTTCGAGCGCCTGACACAGGACCGACGCTTTGCTGCCTTAATGAAGACCATTCTTAAGAAGCTGGAGCGGCACTACAAATGTCCGGTGGATATCGAGTTCACTCTGGACATTCACCCTCGCTATCCTGAGGCTGATTTTACCGTCAATCTGCTTCAGTGCCGCCCCCTCGTGAGCAAGGAGTGGACGGCGGTGGAGATCCCCACAAACATCCCTGCCCGGGACATTGTCCTGCGAGCGTCGAAACTGGTGCCGCAAGGGATAGTCTCAGGGGTGCGCTACATCGTTTACGTTGACCCGTTCGCGTATGCCCGGATACCCGATTACACCACCCGCATCGAGCTGGGGCGTCTGGTCGGACGGCTGAACAAAAGACTTGAGGGTGAGTCGTTTATACTTATGGGCCCCGGGCGGTGGGGCAGCTCGAACCCGGAGCTGGGGGTCAAGGTGACTTACGCCGATATTTACAACGCCAGGGTGTTGGTCGAGATTTCCCTGGCGCAGGAGGGTAGCACGGCTGAGCCGTCATACGGCACCCATTTCTTCCAGGACCTGGTGGAAACCGGCATTTATCCACTACCGGTTATGCTTGGAGAGGATGGGGCGATGCTCAACGAAAAATTCCTCTACGAATCGCCCAATATAATAGCTTCACTGTTGCCAGATGATGCGATCTACGCCCCCTACGTGCGGGTTATTGATGTAGCCGCTGTTTCTGAAGGGCGATATCTTGAAATTGTAATGAATGGAGAGCAGGAGATCGCTATCGGCTACCTGAAGTGACCAGCCTGGCTTCCCGGTCATCTACCCTGACAACGGGACAGAAGTGAGCTGACAGTACAGGGGGTTGCCCATTGTAACCACGGCCTTACAACGGGGTTCTATTTATAGGCCACATCATCTCCCGGTGACGAATGGAAGGGGGCAAGATGCACAATGCCATCACCGATGTTCAGGGAATTAAAGTCGGCCATTACACCGACACAACGGGCATTACCGGGTGTACCGTAGTGCTCTGTGAGGGTGGCGCTGTGGGAGGGGTGGACGTAAGGGGTTCGGCACCCGGCACCCGCGAGACGGACCTGTTGCGTCCGGTCAATCTGGTGCAGGAAGTACATGCCGTGCTGCTTACCGGCGGCAGTGCCTTTGGCCTGGATGCCGCAGGCGGTGTGATGCGCTGGCTGGAAGAGCGCCACATCGGCTTTAATGTGGGAGTGGGAGTGGTGCCGATCGTACCTGCGGCGGTGCTGTTCGACCTGACCATAGGCGATCCCAAAGCCCGGCCCGACGCCCAGGCCGGTTACCTGGCCTGCCAGGAGGCGAGCGCCGGGCAGGTGGCCGAAGGGAGCGTCGGAGCTGGCACCGGAGCTACGGTGGGCAAACTCCTCGGCCCGAAATTTGCCACCAAATCTGGCCTGGGTACCTCCAGCATTCGGATAGGAAAAGGGTATGTGGTGGGAGCTATCGCCGTGGTTAACGCCTTTGGCGATGTGGTGGACACGGACACAGGTGAGATCATCGCCGGGACGCGCCGGCCAGTGGTGGGAGGCTTTCTCGATACATTCAGACAGATGCAGAGTGACCTGGGGCAGACCGTTTTGTCCTTTGCCAACACCACACTTGTTGTGATTGCAACGGATGCTTACCTGACTAAAGAGGGGGTCAACAAAGTGGCTCAAATGGCCCACGATGGCCTGGCACGCGTCATCAGGCCGGTGCACACAATGCTCGATGGCGATACTGTCTTTGCTCTCGCGACAGGCAAACCGCCAAGACGCGGCAGCGGTGCCGATCCCAGCGTCATCGGTGCAGCCGCTGTCGAAGTTGTGGCGCAGGCTGTGATGCGGGCCGTGCGCCAGGCGGAATCATTGGGAGGGATACCCGCCGCCCGCGATCTATAGCAACGGGCGGATCAGCGCAGGCTTACAAAAATACAAGGGTGCAGTTACTCTCATCTACCAGAGAGCAAAGTCGCCCAATCTACGCTCGAATCTCGTTGAATTGTAGCCAACAGACCGGGAAATTCGCATCATAGCATCAGGTTTGCACGCGAGTTAATATACACATAACTGAACTTCGCGCGAACTATTCAGCCGATTGAAATCGTCCTGCCTGGACACTTCGTGCCGGGTGTCGGCCTTTGCCGACACCCTTCCACGGGCATCCCAAAATAAAGGTCGGCGAAGGCCGGCCATCGGCCGCAGGCCCAGGAAGGCGTACGGGCCAGGTATA
>DAOTYA010000180.1:0-9889 GCA_034435075.1 Anaerolineae bacterium | reverse complement strand
CGCGGAACGGGTACTGGCCGCCCACCGCCGGACTATGCGCCGCGTGGATCAAAATCCACGCGGGCCGGGTGCTGGCCGCCCACCGCTGCCGCCGGATTGTGATCCGGCGGGCACGTCCAGCGGGCACGTCCAGCGGGCACGTCCGGCGGGCACGCCCGGTAGGAACGACGCGCGGAATCCAGTTATGCGTATCTCACACTCGCGTGCAAACCTGATGCTAAATGCCTATCCGAAAAACGTAACCGACGCATCCCTATGCGTCGGTATAAGCGGCATAGGGATGCCGCTTGTACGGTTTTTCGGATAGGCTCTTAGTACAGGGTTCTGAGTCACCGCTGTGGGCTATATGCTATCTGAACATATGTCTACCGGACCAATCCGGCAGGCTTCAAGCGGCCCGGCTGCGGGGAGTTCCCACCACAGGCGAGGGGGAGTTGCAGTTGACATAGCACTACTTCCTGGGCAGATACGATTGCAGTAATTTGTATACTTGTACTATTCAGGCGGTGACTGTGGGGGCAAGGTGAACCTTGCCCGTACACTTTTGGGCCGCAGGTTCGGTCGGCTTTCGCCGGGTACGGGCGATTAGTCAATCGCCCCTTCCTTGCCACACCACCGGGCAGGGTCGGTGGATGGGCGATCCGCCGGATCGCCCCAACCGGTGCGAAGCGCCCAAAGGGAGTGATTTCAATCGGCCTGAATAGTTACGCCCCAATTATACATTCTTTTGGACCTGCTGCCAATGTGGGGTTATCTGGGGGTGTTCGAAGCAGAAGCGATTTGGGCTATGCCGACGCCGCTTTTCCCGCCCGGGGTCGAGGTTTCAGCCGGTTTGAGCCACGTTTGCGCTGGCTAAAGTACCCCTACCTACTACCCGACTCCCTCCCCGGATTGGGATTTGCTTCGGAATCCCATCTGGTGAAAAGAAGCCACTCATAGCTGCCGGATATAGTAATCTCATGTAACTGCCTGCCCCCGCCGACTGAAGTCGCCCACTTTGGGCTGCAGGCCTTCGGTCGGCCCGCGCCGGCCGCTGTTTCCGCGTCGGCACAGGCGTCCGTAAAGGTCGCTTTCCAATCGGCACACGGGGGCAGGCAGCCGGGCAGGTAATTACAATCTCATGTAGATATTTCCCTAAATATAGCGGGTATTGGCGTGGGGTTGATTTTGCAGTCCGACCATCAATACCAGGTGCAACGACTTGGGCAAGCCCGGTCCCTGGCCTTTCGCTCAGGGCTGAATGGTCATTCTCCCTGGCCTATAGGCGCCGTTGTAGCCCCGGCACTCTCGATGTACTCTTCGGCGACAGCCTGCACGTAGGCCGTGAAATGTGTTGCGCCG
This sequence comes from Anaerolineae bacterium, assembly GCA_034435075.1. Classification (GTDB taxonomy): domain Bacteria; phylum Chloroflexota; class Anaerolineae; order B4-G1; family B4-G1; genus JAOAAG01. The sequence goes on along the minus strand of DAOTYA010000180.1, from coordinate 8,548 downwards.
TCGGGGCTGTGGCCGTAAAAAACCCACACCGGTTGCGCGTAAATCAATTGCGCCGGCTGCGGCTCGCAGTAATAGGCCAGTTCGACGCGGTCTATGATGAAGGTGCCCTGTAGTGCAGCGGGCAGCAGAGCCGCTTCGTCCACCACCTGGGGGCCGGTATCCACCGGGAACTGGTCGGCGCTGGTGGCGGCGACGGTCTCCTGGCCGGCCTGACTGCTGACAAGTCTCAGCACCGGCAGCCCGGCGTAGGTCTTTTCGGGATGCACCACGCCGCTGACAAACGCTTGTTCCACGTCCATCAGCGGGTCCTGGCTGGAAGTCCAATAGCCTTCCAACGATTGGTCGAGAACGTAGCGTTGTCCCGTCTCGTGGTCGGTAAAGACGGCCACCTCACGGCCTTCCAGTCTCTCCAGGTCTACGTGGCCGGGGAATCCCTGGAGTCGTTCCTGAGGCCAGAGCCGTTCGAAGCGTTCCACCTGGATCGCCTGTCCATTGGGGGAATCTTGAGCAGGAACGACCCTGCCCCATACCCGCACGTGCAGTCGGTTGTGCTGGGCGATTTCTTCCAGCAATTCTGTCGGGCCGGCAAGTGAGTAGGGTGGTTCCTCGTCGGCCTCATCCTTGTCCAGATACGCTTCCACACGCCGGGCGTCTCCGTTCACATAGAGTGTGGCGTAGACCGCGCCGGTGAGTTCTATACGTTGGCCGATCTCGAAAGGCGCTTCGACTTGCGGCGTCTCAATTGCTTCCACCACCACGATGGTAGAACTGCTGGCGACAGGGACAGGCCGTTGCTCAGAAGCGGGCGGAGAACTGATGCCCCACCAGTTCACAGGCTCGCCCCCGGCGGGCCACTCGTCGGCGCAGACCTCGATGCGTTCGCCGTCAACCAACGCCTCGGGCGCATCGGGCAGGCGATACCGTTCTTCTGTGTCGGTCACCAGCCAGGCTGTCGTCCCTTCCTCGGCAAATGTGCCGACCTGACACGCCGGAGGCTGAACGTTACTCGCCGGAATGAAATTCCAATCCGTGACCTCCATTTGCCAGCGGTTTGGCCCTGTTCGAGCCACGATGATGCCCCGTGCCCGGACATCTCCAAACCCTGACTCTGGGGCAGCCAGTTCTGCGACCCGAGGGCCGGTCAGGTCGTACAGTGTGCCGTCGCGGGCAGTCAACCGGGCGCGGATCTCGTTGCCCCCTTCGGCGACCAGAACATGAATCCAACCGGTGGCAGTCACCGATTGGCCAGGCGTGTAGGCGGGAGGCTCTGGGCGATAATGGCGGATGTCGGTGGTGGGCATGGTCAGGTCAACATCCAACCGGAATGGGCTGCCAATCTCTTCACTCCTGCTCAATGAACCATAAGCATCCTCGGCGGAGCGGATGGGATATCCTTGTCCGCGTTTGAAAGTCAGCGGGTTGAGGCTGGCATAGACCACCTGTCCGGCCGGGTTGACGAGGACGTATGCCCCGGCATGATTCCCTACCAGCGGGTAGTCGTCCAGCACCGGCACAATGCGGATCGCGCGAGTTGGGCTGTCTCCTCCAGGTGCTTCCGCCTCCTCGGTCCGATAGTGGTCGGGCAGCAAGCCGCGCTCGCGCAAGAAGGTCACTGCGGCCTGGCTGGCCTGTTCGAAGGTGAGCGACGGGCCTTGTGCGTCGGCAACGGCGTAGTCGTTGCTGTAATCTATGCTGCCCATCGGGCCAAATCGGCGGAAGATCAGTTGCTGCCCATCGTCTCCCAGGACGTAGATTGACCGGGATTCGCCGGGGTTACGGTAGACCTTGGGGTTCGATATGCCGAACTTGAGTGCCCAGGCGATGGCTTCTTCCGATGTGGCAGGGACCGGCGCGGCTGCGGCGACGTAGATGGGCATTTTCTTCGGTGCGGTGGGGAGTGGAGCGCTCAGTGTCAGCGTGGCACCGGCCAGCAGGCCGGTTGGGGCGGGGCCGGAGCCGGCAGCATATGCCAGACGGGGCAGGGGCGGGAGCCCCCGGCTGCCGAGCAGGTGGGGGAGTACCAGCGTCAGTGACGCCACGAGAATCGCGGCAGCGCCAGCCCACAAGAGCCGATGGACGGTGGAGCGACGGGCAGCGAGGTCTCTGGTCTGGCGCTGATGGCGCAGCCGGATAGAGAGCCCGGTGACGAAATCCGGCGCAGGTTCGATGCGGGCGGCGCTCAGGCGCAACGCCTCTACAATGGCAGCCTCGGCCGCGTCAGATTCGGCAGGCGGCTGGTCCATACAGGTATTCAGTTTTTGGGCGAGACTTTTATCATCCTTTTTCGCTTTCATCCAGGCACCTCCTTCTCAGATCGGCGATGGCGCGCGAGATCAGGACTTTGACCGCGCTTTCCCGACGATGCATAACGGCGGCAATCTCGCGGATGCTCAACCCGCCCCAGAAGCGTAACTGCAACACTTCACGCCGGTCGGGGCTGAGGTGGTGCAGCGTGCGTTGTACGCAGTCCAGCACACCGTTGTGATAAGCGCCCTGCTCCGGGTCCGGCGTGGATGGGTCGGGCTGCGCGCTGATAGTCTCTAGGGGCTCGCCGGGGTTGGTATTGAGGCTGCGGTAGTGGTCGGCGCACTTGCGGCGCGCGATTCCGAACAGCCAGGCAGCGACCGATCCGCGCCCCCGGTAACCCTTCAGCCCCTCGAGTGCCGCCAGGAACGTCTGGGCCGTCAGGTCCTCGGCTTCGCTCCGCACCCCGGTATGGGCATAGCAGTAGCGGTAGATGGGAGTGACGTAGCGGCGGTAGAGCGTGTCGAACGCATCGGGATCGGTTTGCGCGGCCCTGATCAGCGTCGCATCGTCCGGTTCGGGATACGAGTTCACCCTTGTCCTCCTTCAGCGCTGATGGAAGTCACCATGTATGTCGCCTGGATGGGGAAAAGGTAACAGCAGTCAGTCGCCCAATCACTTCGGCCAAGCCACCGGCCAGGCGTCGTCCAAGGCCCGCCGGAGGTCCCACGTCTCCGCTTCGGCCAGCCAGAGGGCGGAATCGCGGCGGAACGCCAGCCGGCGCCCGTCCGGGCTCCACACGGGGCCGCCGCCCGGCCCCAGGCAGTGTTCCTCCTCACCGTCGGCGCGGAAGACGCACATCCCCTCTTCGTTGGGATCAGCGGCCGGCCAGACGACATAGGCCAGCCACTCCCCATCCGGGCTCCAGACCGCTGCGCCGGGCCAGCCGCCGACGCCGCGCGGCTCGAAGGGGTGCAGAAGTCGGGCCGTCCGGGCCTCCAGGTCGAACACCCCCAGGCCGATCCGCCTTAAGCTGTTCGGTATCTCAGTGCCCGGCAACTGGCCGCTAGGCCAGCCCATCCAGACTATAGGGCCAGCGACTGAGCGTCATCCCGGTTCCCGGCTGTTCGCTATCCATCAGCACCAATCGCTCCCGGTCGTCCAGGTCAAGTGCCACGATCCAGCGTCCATCGGGGGACCAGTCGGCGTCGTAAGACGCCACCGGCATGGCCGTTATCTGACCTGTCGCCGGATCGGCCAGCCACAATCCGGCCTGCTGGGGCACCCTGGGCGCAGCCGGAACTTCAATCAAGAGAAGAACGCCCCCGGGCTGCCAGCGGAGCACAGGTATTGTGCCCACGAAGGGGGATTGCCACTCAAAGAGCACCCTGGCCGTTCGTGCTTCGAGGTCAAGCACAGCCACGCCCTGGTCTACATCAGGAGCACTGCCGTTTGCCAGAGCGTCCCATTCGGCCAACTCGGCGCTGCGGGAGAAGTAGACGGCGATCAGGCGGCCATCGGGCGACCATGCCGGTCCTCCCAGGTAAGCCACATTGGTCAGGCCAAAGTCCGGCAGAGAGAGTACTGTGCGTCTGTGTGTACCCAGGTCGTACAGGCGCAGTTCACCATCGGCGGCATAGGCCAGGCGGCGACCGGTCGGAGACCAACTCGGCGGAGTTTTCACGATGCCGTCGTCGTCCAGGATGCGGAAATCATTGCCATTGCTGCCGATAACAGCCAGGACGCCGCCCCGCTCCCCCTGCATCCAGTCGGTCTTGCTCTCTTCTGGGAGCAGGGGGCGGCTGGTAAATGCGATCCAGTCACCATCCGGCGACCAGGCGGGCATCAGGTTCCAGCGATCGCCGGTGGTCAAACTCTGGCTCTCACCGCTTTCCACATCCAGCAGCCACAGGTCGGCGTCGGCGCAATAAACAATCTGACGGCCGTCGGGCGACCATTGGAAGTAGAGCCAGCACTCAGTGGACATATTTTCAGCGCCCACTTTGCGAGGAGGCCCTCCGCTCAGATTGACCAGCGACACTGGCGGCCCGCCGATGAGCAGGGCCAGTTCACCCCCCGGCCCGATAGATGCCGACGTTTCGGCGGGTTCAAGGTCAATCACGTACAAATCCTCATAGAAGGAGTCGGAGCGAGGCCTGACCGCTATGGCTAATCTGCGCCCGGCGGGGGCCCACTCCAATACGGGATCGTCTCCTAAAGACGGCACGAGCACTGTGGCCTGGCTGCGCCCATCGGTCGGAACGACCCCTACCTGGCCATCTGAGGACCGGAAGGCCAGGCGAGTGCCATCCGCCGCCCACGACAACGGCCAGGCCGGCGCCGCTATGCGGCGTAGTTCGCCACTCCGTACATCCAGCACGGCCAGAACGTTCTCTTCTTCCTCGCCAAGTTGGACCCACATCTGCTCTCCGGCCGGACTCCAGGTCCCAAGAAAGCTCACTGGCGAGGCCACAGGGGTTAATTCGTCAGTGGCGACGTTCCAGAGATAGTTGATGCGAATGAACTCGTCCAGGTAGGCGACGGTGACGGCCATGTGCTTTCCGGACGGCGAGGGGGAGCAGTAGTATTGGGTATGCTCGGTCGCCGGGAGGTTGAGGGCAGAGACCAGATCACGGACGGCGCCGTTTGCAACCTCCACCAGCACGGGATAGTTGTATGGATAAATCGGTGTGGGAAAGAACAGTTGATCGTTCTCCATCCAGAAAATGGGAGTTGGTTGAGGGCCTACAGCAGGAATCTTGGCCAGAGGATGGGCAGCAGCCGACTCGGAATTGATCAGGTAGAGTGTGCCATTTTCGTGCCACAAAGCGACCTGGCTCTCGTCGGGCGACCAGGCCGCGCTACCCTTTCCGCCGGGTATGCCCGTGACCGCGCGGGGGATGCTTCCAGCGGTAGGGATGAGCCAATATGACCTTTCCCCCTGGGCAAGTACAACGCTGCCGTCCGGAGACAGGGCGAGGGCGATAAGATTGTCAGCCATAGCCTGTGTGAGCGAGCGTCGGTTCTGACCGCTGGCCTGAGCGCGCCAGAGTTCGCCTCCGGCGATGAATAGGGCACTGCCATCCAGCAGCCAGGCAAACCGATTCTCGTATGGGGCGGGCACGCTGTCGCCGGTGCGCCAGGCTGCGCCGCTTGTTACGTCTACAACAAGTGGCTCGGCGCTGGGGGCCCGGTCCCCTTCCGGAGGCCCAGCCGGGGCATAGAGCAGTAGATGAGCGCCATCGGGCGACCATTTGCCCAGGCGGACGCCTTCCTGCCCGTGGAGTACCCGGCTGAGGCGAGCGCCGGGTGGGTGACCAGCCACAGGCTGGATACTCATAGCAAAGGTGAATCCCGCAGGCAACGATGTGCTGACAGGGGTAGTCCCCGTTGTTGGGGTGACGGGATTGGGCGTGCGCTCGATACCCAGTTCCAGCATGCCGCAGGCGGTGAGGGACAGGGAGAGGGTTAGTACAATGAGCAGATTGGTTAATCCTGGCAGAACCATTTGCGTGTTCATTAGAACCTCCGGGACAAACTGAAAGTTTGTCCTAACAATAGCACGCCGATGTTACAGGGGTTTGACGGGGGTGTCACTATCTTGAAACAGTGGGTTACCGTTATATGACTTTACCGCGCCGGCAGCCGGACTGTGACAACCGTTCCCCGCCCGACGCGGCTGCGCAGCGTCGCCTGCCCGCCGTGGCGCAGGACGATGGCGCGCACCAGGGCCAGGCCCAACCCGCTGCCGGGCGTGCCGCGTGCACCCTGCCCGCGATAGAGTTCCTCCCACACGTGGGGCTGTTCTCCCTTCGGGATACCCGGGCCGGTGTCGGCGACCTCTACGACGACTGTCGCGCCGTCCTCAAAGGCGCGGAGTTCCACCGTGTCGCCAGGGCGGGTGAATTTGAGGGCATTGTCCAGCAGGTTGTGCACGGCCAGAAAGAGCAGGTCCCGGTCGCCGGTGATCGTCGGCAGGGGCCAGGGGGCGCGGGGGAGAGTCAGAGTCAGTTGACGCTCCGCCGCTTCCGGCCGCTCCCGGGCCAGCGCCAGCGCTTCTTCCAACAGGGCGGTCAGGTCTATGGGGGTATGTTCGATGGGGCGAGTCTCCAGTTCGGCCAGTTTGCGCAGGTCGGCGACCAGGCGGCTCAGGCGCCGGGTCTGGGTCTCCACGCTGGTCAACGCCTCGCGCCGGGACGTGTCCGTCGGGGCTCCGGCCAGGTTGGCCAGGGCGGCGCGCAGCGCAGTGAGGGGATTCTTGAGCTCGTGGTCCAGACGCTGCAGGAAACGCCGCCGGTCCTCGGCAGCCTGTGCCTGAGCCTGAGCCAGCCAGGCCTGCCGCGCCCGTTCCAGCAGACCATACGCCGCATATCCGGCCGCGAGGAGAAGTGTGAGGAGCAGGCCGGCCAGCGTCGTCAGGGCGGCGGCGTCGGCCCGCGCGTAAAAGACGGGGTTAGCGCCCCGGTAGTGGAACCACACAGAGGCAAGCAGCCCCACTCCCAATGGGATCGGGATGAGCAGATGACGCCACTTCACGTCCCGGCCTCCACCGGCGCGATGAAGCGGTAGCCCTGACCGGGCACGGTCTCGATGTAGCAGGGCTGGGCGGCGTCATCGCCCGGCGCCCGGCGCAGTTCGGCGACGCGCGTGTCTACCGTGCGCGTCCCGGTGGGATAATCCCAGCCCCAGACGGCGTCCAGCAGCCGCTCCCGGCTCAAGAGTTCGTCGGGATGGGTCATCATATACTCCAGCAGGGCGACCGCCTTGGGAGTGAGCGTCAACTCCTGTCCCTCCAGATAGACACGGCGGGAGAGGCGGTCCAGGCGCAGGGGGCCACAGACCAGGGAGCGGGCTACGGCAAGAGGAGGCTTGCCGGGGCGGGCACGTCGCAGTACGGCGCGGATGCGGGCCACCAGTTCGTAGGGGTCGAAGGGCTTGTTGAGGTAATCGTCGGCGCCTTCCTCCAGTGCCATGGCCCGCTCGGTGGACTCGCCAACCTGGGTGAGCAGGATAACGGGGGTCCAGTCGCCCGCACGACGCAGGCGGCGCAGCGTTTCGCGCCCGTCCAGGCGGGGCATCAGCACGTCCAGCACGATCAGGTCGGGCCTGACGCGGGCGGCCACCCGGAGAGCCTCTTCGCCGTCGGCGGCGACCGTCACCTCGAAACCGGCCCGCTGCAGGAAGGGAGCCAGGTTTTTGGTGATGGCAGGCTCATCGTCCACGAGGAGCAGTCTGGGTGTGTCCATCGGCGTCCGAGACGCTTCCCTTATTCCCGCGACATCACGAGCAGGTCCTCCGGACCATAGACGTGCCGCGCGGTGAAGGCGATCCACCGCCCATCCGGCGAGATGGACGTGCTGGCGTACTTTCCCGGGAAGTAGTCGAGCGTGGCGATCGCGCGGGGACCGCGCTCGCCCGAAAGGTGCTCTATGCTGCCCTCGAAGGGAGTGATCGCCCCGGTTTTCACGTCGCAGGCCCGCGGTGGCTGGGGTTCGCCGGGCTGCCAGCCTGCCGGGGTATAATGGCCGCCGCACCACTTGCGGTAGACAAGCGTCTGTGCGTCAGCCCAGCCCAGCGGCTCGTACTGACACGCGCTGATTTCCGCTGCAGCCTGGCACCACCTGACTGCCCCTGTTATCCAACCAGGCTTCTCAACGAGGCGCAGTTCGACGCCGGGCGGCGCTTCGACCGCGGGCCGATACCGTGCGAACAACGGGAAGGCGAGCACCGCCACGATGAGGAGCGCCAGCAGGTAGAAGCGCCTGTGCCGCCAGAAGCGACCACGCTCGCGGGTGATCAGCCAGAGCAGCGCGCCTGCGCTCAGTCCCAGGGCGAGCAGGCTGAGGGTCACGTAGCGCGCCGGGTCGCTCAGCAACCAGGCGGAGGAAAAGGCCGGTAACTCGAGCCAGAACCAGCGCGGGGATGGGGACAGGTGGTAGAGCAGCCAGAGCAACGGGTACGCCAGCATGATGATCAGGAAGGGCAGGGTGCACAGGAGCGCCAGGCTAACGGGCACAATCTCCATCTTTATCATCACTCACCTCCGCAGAGATACTTGGCACCTGTCTCTGATTATACCGGAAGATAACCGCGTGTGCCAGACGTTGGGCTGACGGATGCAGTACGGTGAGCCTATTAGGGGCTGTGAAGGAGAATCACGGCGCAGTCCTGGAGGCATTGGTTGAAGGAGTGGCTTTGGAGAAGGGGGGCTCGTCTCCTGATGTGGTGGAGTGGGACCTGCAGCACGGGCGATTAGAAGTGCGGGAGTACTGGTGGGTGAAGGCGGACGAAGAGATGAGGGGAT
>DAOTYA010000179.1:0-6372 GCA_034435075.1 Anaerolineae bacterium | reverse complement strand
TGAGTGAGCCAGATCATCTGATTGACATCCCGCCCGCATGGGAGAGGATTACTTTCTCCTCGCTCAGCGGGACTTTACTCGTCGTCGGTGCAGCCGACACGGGAAAGTCCACATTCGCGCGTTACCTGTATCGCCGTCTCTGTGAATACCACGAGCGCCTGGCCTTCATAGATGGCGATGTGGGGCAGGCCACGCTCGGCCCCCCGACCACGATGACGCTGGCCTTAAGCGAGCCAGGAGAGCGTAGCTTCCCTCCCTCCGGCCCGCGTTTCCGCACATTCATAGGAGCCGTCTCGCCACGTTCTCACATGATCCCCCTGTTACTCGGGGCCTGCCGGCTGGTGCAGAAGGCACGTGAAAGAGGCGCAACGGCCATTGTGTTCGATACGACAGGCCTGGTGGATCCGGCCTATGGAGGTTGCGAGCTGAAGTGGGCTAAGGTTGAGCTTTTACACCCCAACGTGGTTTTCGGCATTCAGCGCAGTAGTGAGCTGGAACACCTCTTACTTCCGCTCCGGCTCAGCCGCCGGGTCAGAGTGATTGACCTGTCAACATCGCCGGCAGTCCGTCGGCGCGACGTTCCCGCTCGTCAGGAGCACCGGGCCAACAGCTTCCGCCGTTACTTCGAGGGGGCACAGGTTGTGGAGCTTAACTGGCGTAACATCGCCGTTTTCCCGGTGCCTGTCTTCACGCCGTTCAGACTGGTAGCGCTCGAGGATCGCGATGGTTTTACGCTGGGTCTGGGCATTGTCATGGCCAGCGATCGGGTGAGCGGCACGGTCTCACTTTATACCACGCTTTCGTCACTGGAGGGCGTGGATGCCATCAGATTGGGAGATATTGTCATAGACCCTCAAACCTTCCGTGATACACGTCTCTACTGTGAGGGCCAGAGTTGACATACTGGCCGTGCCTGTACTGCAGGCAATGGTGGGGGTGGTACCCACGCGACATCGCCGGTGTCCCTGGTCCTGACGAGACCCAGACCAGCTACGTCCGACGCAGGCGGCGGACTACTACCAGCAAGAACACCAACCCACAGGCTATCAAGCCGGTTCCGAAAGCACCTATACCTGTGCCCGGCACCTTTTCCTTTTGCGCAGAAACCCTTGGGGTAGGGGTGATCCGCCTGGTCGGCGTCGGGCTGGGGGTTACCTGAGCCTCGGCCAGCTCTGGTGCCATTGTCTCCGTCACCTCAGATGTTATCTGTGGGGATGGAGTTGGGGTATATGTGCTGGTAGGTGCGGGGGTGTGGGTAGGGGGCAGTGGCGTGAAAGTTGGTGTTGGCGGTACCGTCTCTACCGGCACTGTGCCGGTGACAGCGCCTGCCATAGCCATAATTGCCTCGTTAGTAAGCTCGATCGCGTGATTGCGCGCTGCCCGGTCGCTGGCCATTTTGGGGCCCAGCCACAACATCCACGCCCCTACAATACAGATGCCCAGAAGAACAATACCGGCCATTATTACCACCAGGATTATAAAAGTGCGGTTGGTACCTTCCGCAGCCGCCGGTTCTTCCTCTTCCACTTCCTCTTCATAAAGGTCCAGATCCGCCATTTTGCCTCCTAAATTATCGGTTTTAGCGAACGACTGGTCAACGCAGGGCCTCCAGGTTCACCAGAGGAACGAAGACATTGGTATCCCCTCCCACATCCACCTCTGCACCGTAGACCCGGGCTCCGGTCTCCAATGAGCGTGCCTGAGAGGGTATCGCCTTAACAGTACCAACGGTCCCCATGTACGGCGCCCGTACCAGGCGCACCTTTGTCCCAACCTCCAGTGGAGTGCCGGCCTGTGTCTGAGACGGCGAGGTCCTGGTGGCAGGTAGAGGGATGATCACCTCAGGGCGTATGACCGGCCAGCGCGGCTGTACACGCACACTGATGGCAGCCTCTCGCCCGTCGTTCGTTTTAAGCAATCGGAACGCCGGTTCGGACATAGCCGGTGCTCCGATGCCTTCGATGACGACTACCGGGACGGGTGACTTTTGCACTCTGGGTATCATTTTCGGCGCCAGCCCTCCGACGACGATACCCCGGACATTGAATGTCTCCGCCTGTTCAAGGACGGCCTCGTTGATCCCCTCCCCACCGACAATGATCATACCGTGGCATGAGATGTCTATAGCGTGAGCGCGCACAGGGGCATCTCGTTCGTCAACCAGGCATTTCAATACTCCCCAGGCTTCGCAGCCAGGGGCACCACCTCCCCCCCATACTCCCTGGATAAGCGCCGCAGTTGTTTCGATGGCAAGGCCATATTGTGGAACTACCTGGGTCACCGTACCAGGGATGTACGCCTGCAACTCAAACGTTCTGGGCTGAGTCTCGATGATCACGCGCCCACGATTGATCAGTTTCACACTGCCGGCCACGGGGGCTTCTATAGTGCGAAAACCTCGCTTCGCTATGAGCTGCCCTTGTTCAACCTTATCGCCCGGCTTGACCCGGAGGTACTTTTTCAACCGGGAGAGGGAAACATCCAACAGACGCGCTACAGGGACGATGCAGGGCGGGCCGGGAAGCTCAGCACGGGCAACGACCTGGAGAGGCTCGACATGTTCACCCTGGCGCACCAGGATTGCACCTGGGGCAGGTAACACCCGCTCGCGTCGCACAAGGGTCAGTGGGGTGGCGTAAGCTTCGGCCGGGTAATACATAGGGATTACCCTCCAACATCCCAGAGCCACTGGCGTATCTGGGCATGGCGTAGCTCTGGCCTGCGCGGGAGCCGCAGCGGACGCCCGCGGGCATCAATGATCAGCCCGGCAAGCCCTCCGCTTATGCGCCGCTTACCGGATTTCCCCGGCCCACCCAGCCCGACATCAAAATTGCGTTGAGGGCGCAGGGTCACCACAGCTTCCTGGTTAATCAATAAGGGCAACACCTCCAGGTCTCCGTAGTGTACATCCACGTCGTAATTGCTGCCGTCATCATACGCCACATTGACGCGGAGGATCAGTTCGCCACGGCGCGCCTCTCCGACCGGGGCGATCACTGTGGCCAGGTTCGCCAACGCCCCGCTGTCCAATACCTCAACCGTGGCCAGCGGCGTAATCGCTGCCACTTTTCCCAGCGCTGGTGCAATGCTATGGACATCCAGCACCAGTGTAGTGATCCCGACAGGCTCCAGAGCGTCCAAAACCATCAGCGCGATCTGGCCCGGCCGGGGGGCGTGGGTCATGGCCCCTCCGGCGATGACGATCGTTTCGCACAGGGGCATCAGATGAGGATACGGCTGGGCACTACCCGGACGCCAGCCAGGGCGGGCAAGCTCCACGGCGGCGCGGATCGCCTCTCTTACCACCGCCTGTTCGACCCACAGCTCGCGCGTTTCCTGATAGATGCTTGCCGGGTGCATCTCCTTATTGATCAATATGCCAAGCAGCTCTTCACTGCTCATGGATTCGGGCACCCAGCGTGCAATGGCCTCCTCACCTTTTGTCTCGAGCAGCTCCCTGCCCCCGAACGCACTACCTATACCTCCGTGTATGGTGAGAAATGGGTGGCCGTCAAAGACTGCAACTATTGTGGTGTTGGCTGCTCCCACATCTATGCCCAGGACGCCCCGATTCGGGTCGCCCAGATGCCAGAGGTAGTGGATCAGGCGGCCAAAAGCGCTGGCGGTGGGAGTAAGCGGGGTCGAGCACCAGCTACTTACTGTCTCGATGCCCGGCATCAGGCCCATCTTCTTTTGGATGTAGAGCGCGTCGAGTTCCTCCTGCGCGCTGGCCAGGTTCTCTACTGTCAGTGACGGGCGGACATTATCCGCGACGCGCAGTTCCGCCTGGCCTTTCACAGCTTTCACGATCTGCCGACGCAACCGGGAATTGCCCATATAGAGTATTTGGGGACGCGCGCCCGGATCCATGATAGAGCAGGCAAGTGTCACTGTGTTCACCAGCTCCAGTACCGGCGCTGTGGCGCCGCCGTCAGTACCACCGGCGATGCACACCACGTCAGGTGTGGTATCCAGGATAGTACGGATGATTTCCTCCTCATCCACAGGCTTGGTGCCATCCCTGCAGATCGCGGCTTTGACCAGCGAGTAGGTCCCGGCTGCCGCGCGCTGGGCACTGGCCAGGCTCAGGTCGCGCACCAGGCCACCTAACACGACCTCAAGTGGCTGGCTGGCACTGGCCGTCGCAGCAAAGATGTCCACTCCTTTAAGGCTTCCCACCTCAGGGATAATAAGGTCCCCGTCTGCCCCAAAAAAGCGTCGGCCGGTTACCTCCTCGATCTGCCCGGCTGCGTGCCTGATCCCTTCTGATATATCGGCCCATGGATACTCTGTAGTGGTGAGCGCCTCACCCTGGGCCACGAAGCGGTATTGGCCTGCTACATGTTCCAGAAGCACCACTCTGGTGATAACCGTGCCGCAATCCGCCAGCAGGATCGAGCCAACCGGTTGTTCTTCTGCCATCGTCGCCACTTTACCTTGCCAGATACGATGAGATGAGGACCCACAGCCTGCCCACCGCTTCTATCAGGTACTGGGCGCGGCCGATTAAAGCCGAGAGTGCGGCAGTCAGCGCCCCGGCAAAGGCGGTTCCAAACGCGAAGAGCAGGAATACCTCCCCTGTTGCTCTGAATAATCTGGCGATGCGCTCACGTGCACCAGGTGATTCCTGCTGTTGCGACTTCCGCGCGCCAAATGTAAACTTAAGCAGTGTCAATATCGTGCCTGCTATCACAAGCAGGCCATTAAGCGGACCCATTGTTCCAGGAGCGCGTCCGGTCGCGCCGATCTGGGGGACAAGCGTGCCCACCAGTGCACCACCGGCTGCCACAGCCACACCGACACCCAGCAGGTATGCGACCGGGAACCTCCCTATGTAGGCATACCTGGGGAAACCCTGGAAGAGCAACATAATGCCCAGTACCAGTGGTATCACCGTGGCTCTCGCCTCGCCCGAAAGCGGGTTCTCCAAAATCCTGGCCAGAGCCATTTTGTAGAGCACATCATGGAGCATTACGCCCAGGGAATACCCGACCAGCACGCCGATAAATATATAAAGAGCCAGCCTGTAGAAGGAGTTATCCCCTATCAGGTAGCTGAAGATCGCCAGCGTCAGCAAGACACCCGTGACCAGGCCAGCTGTTTCCATACGATCTCCTCTGTTTGGCTCAGGGATGTTACTGCCGCCTCTTTTGGGGGAGGCCGGTGAGTGTGTAGATGATTGCGCCGATGAGCATCAGGGCGATAATTGTTATGTGGCCGACCACCAGTGCGTCAAGCCTTTCGGTAGCCTGGCCGGGTAAACCGTTCTCGCTCTCATAGGCTGCTGCGCCGCTTAGCCCGTACAGTGCTGCCCGCAATGCTCCGGCATTAATGTATGGAGCAGCAGCGGGTTCGAGGGCCGCGCTCAACCCAGCCACAAGTGTAAGTTTCTCCCCACGCGCCTGCGTCTGTTCGATCCACCAGCGCAGCGAGGCAGGGCGGGCGGTTAATAGCAGGATCACACCGGGTTTTTCTCCCACCCCGGCAAGTAATTGCGAGACGCCAGCCGCTCCGGTCGGTCGGTATTCTATTACATCGTACATGCTCTCAGGTGCAGCAACTGAAAGTAACAGGTTCTCCGCTATCAGCTTTCCCTCCGGTTGGGTGGTGACAATGGAGAAACGCGTGCCCTGGCGCAACAGATGCCTTAAAAGCGGTTCCGCCACCGGGTTCATTTCATCCGCTTCTGCTGCTCCATACTCGAGAGCCACCAGAGCTGTGGTTGATGTGCTGAGACCCTGGATGATTTCATAAACACCCCTGGCCGGAGAAGTGTCGAGGTGCACTGGCAGTGAGATCCCAGGTAACATCCGGGGCGCAAGCAGTGTACCCACAACGGCGACGATAAGCACAACCGTTACCACCCACCCCTGGATACGCGCTCCGAGTCCACCGCCCCGCTTGCGCGCTTCCGGCTGAGGCACTTCTATCGGCTGGGTTAACAGACGTTGAAGCAGTTTAGCCCGGGCCAGGGTTGCTTCTTTTATCTCGACCGCGGGCAGTCGTTTGTGTACCGCAGGGACCTCAAGCCTCAGCCCGGGACCGAGCACTCCGCTCAGGCCGGCGAGCAGTCCCTCTGTCTCAATCGGTTCTCTGGCGGGTGCTTCAGGACGTGGACGCATTGCCTCAAGCCATGGTGGGATCTCAGCACGGGCCAGTTCAACGATGCCACCAGTCTCGAGCCCGGGCGGTGCAGGTGCCCCTGGCGTAGCTACCTTTCCCAGCTCAATCAACCAGTCAGGAACTTCCGTGGTGGTCGCTCCGGGAGGAAACTCTGTCAGTGGTGGTACTATCGGCGGTTTAAGTGGCTCTCTGGTCACCTCGGGTGGCGCGACCTCACGCAGCCAGTCGGGGAGCTCCATGGCGGGGGCG
>DAOTYA010000178.1:0-3141 GCA_034435075.1 Anaerolineae bacterium | reverse complement strand
GGCGTCGGGTTCGTCCAGGCGAACGTCGCCATCTCGTGCTCGCCGACCATCACCACCCGGTCGTTGCAATTGACGATCACCTCCGAGCCTTCGATCACCTCGTCTACTTCAAAGTGATCGTCGTTGCCCGGTGCCATGTAGACCCTGTAAGAGGTCCCGGCCAGCCGTTCGTCAGCCAGGGCAATCCATTCCCTCAACCGGTCAAGCATCAGCATCTTGAACAGGGCTTCCCGGGCTGCCTGATCAGCCTTCAGTTCGGCGAACTGCTCAGGGGTCAGATGGGTCCAGTAGTAGCCGACGTTCTCGATGGTTTTCTTGAGCTTTTCCAGCTCCTCCCTGGTATCCACTGTGACATTACGACCCATGAACGTGGTTTCCCATCCTCCACCGGCCTTCTCCACCAACGGGATCAACATCTTGCCGGTCAGGTCTCCCAGCAGGATACCGACGTCCACATTGTAGACCTTCAGAGCGTTCAGGAATTTGCGGTAGCAGATGTTGGAGCCGTGGATATCGGTGACGAAGAAAATCCTCATCGCGCTCTTCCTGCTCTCTACTCGGGTGGCAACTCGCCGTAGGCCATGCTGACGTCAATGCCGATTCTTTTATTGCGCGCGACCCAGAAGTAATACCAGGCGATGCCCAACCCCCATATGAGCACGTAGAAGATCAGGGAGCCGATGGTCAGTTCCTCCAGGCCGGGCATGATGATGAAGAAATAGAACAGGATCGCCAGATAGATCAGGTTGACGATCCCGCCGATGGTGACGACCGGGATGCCCGCGATCTTCCAGTGGCTGTAGGGCGAGGCTTCCCAGATATGGCGTGCTTTCTTCACGAATGGGAAGATGGTCGCGGCCAGCGCGGTCACGCCGAAAACAGAGACGATCTCCAGCCCGGTCACGGAGAGGCCGCTCATCTGCTCCTGCCACACTGCGTAGAGCGCGATACCGATCTCGCCCAGGACGAAACAGAGGATATGGTTCTTGACCGGTGTGGCCCAGCGCGGATTGATGTCGGTGAACCACTTAGGCCCGATGCGATCCATGCCCCAGGCGAAGAGGATACGTGGGAATGCCAGATAGGAGAGCGCCACCCACCAAAAGTTGAATAAGATGAACGAGAGGGCCATCAGGAACAAGAGTATAGGGCTGCGGGTGGCGACGGCAGCCAGCCCGACGAAGTGCGGCGCCCAGGGCAGGGTGTATCCGGCCAGCTCGCCGCCCAGCGCCTCGTCCACGAAGGCCGTCGCGCTGAGGAACTGGAAGCCGACCGTGCGGTACAGGACAATAGACAGCCAGAGCATAAAGAAAGCCGGCACGAGGATGGCGAACAGGTTGCCCAGGATGATGGATTTTTCAGGCCGCTTGACTTCGCCGGCGATAAAGGTGATACAGTAGCTGTAGGCAAACAGCCACGAACCGGCCACCATCACGCCCAGCGTGTCGAACCAGTTCCAGGTGACCGGCAGCGTCTTGCCGGCTGCCTCCATCTCGGCCTGCGCGGCAGCCAGGAACTGATCGTAACTCAACGACCCGTATTCAGCCGCCAGGTCATTCCAGGCCTGGACGAACGCCTCGCGTGAGGTGAAGGTGAAGACCAGCAGGATGACAAGCGCGCCCAGGATGCCCAGCGCCATAACGATCTTCTGGGCCTGGGCGAAAACCTTGATCCCGAAGACGAGGAAGAAGAGCGCGATCAGGTTCACCAGGCTGGCGATCAGAAACAGAGCCAACGGTTGGGAGAGGAAATCGGCGACTTGCGGCATGCCGAGGAACTGGAACAACATCACCAGGCCCGGATCCACCGTCCAGGGGGCCAGGACATAGATCCACATAATCCAGACGAAGGCATTGCCGAAACTTTCCGCGATGCCGATGAGGGGGCTGAGAATGCGGGAGTTGTAGATGTACTCGCCACCGCTGCGCGGCATACTGCCGCCCAGGATGCCCCACACCAGCGAGAAGCCGATACCACACATCACAGCAGACAGGATGGTGGCGATGATCAGATTGCCACCGGTGTAGACCGAAAGCCCCAGGCTGATCATCACCCACATACTGGGCGTCAGGCCCTGGTTCATAAACCCGACCCCAAATGCATCGAGCAGCGAAAGGCCGCGCACCAGACCGCTGGCCTTCCTGGCGAACACTTTTTCTTCGGCCATTTCACTCCCTTCTCTTTTAATCTACAACTGGAACATCGAGGGCTGGTGGGGCACCACTAAAATATTTTACATTCGAGTAACTATTCAGCCTGCCCATGCAGTGCCGTGCGGACCACAGTCCGCACGAGGCAGATACTGCAAACGCTGGCTACACTGAGACATCCGCAAATGGCTCAGATGGTCTTCGACCCGCCGGACTGTAGTCCGGCGGGCACAGGCTGAATAGATACACATTCGATATCATTCCTCCTCGCTCTCTACAGCGCATACGGAACCGGGAATCTCCCAGTCGTAGACGTCCTTTAAGATCAGCGGCACCAGGATCGTGCTGGTTTTCCTGACACCGGGCACGTTACCGACAACCTCGGTCACGAAGCGATATAGCTCCTCATTATCGCGGGCGCAGACCTGGATGCTCAGGTCTCGATCCCCCGTCGAGCAGGCGACATAACTCACCTGCTCAAACCCGGCCAGTTTGCGGGCCACTTCCAGCACACGCCCAGGCTCGATTTCCAGCCAGACATCAGCCGTCACGGGGAAACCAATGGCTTTGGGGTTCACAACAGCGCTGACACGGATCACGCCAGCTTGAATTAACCGGTCAATGCGCCGGCCGACCGCCCGCTCGGAGATGTTGCCTATGCGCCGCGCGATCTCGGCGCTGGACATGCGGCCGTCCTCGATCAGTAAGTGCACAATAGCGCGGTCAATCTGGTCAATTTTGTGGCCCATTGTGCAAGAGGGGAGAAAAAGGTGGCACTCAGGTATAAATATTATACAACATACGTCCAAACAAGTCAAGTTTTATTAAATCAGCGTACATTTCGGACACTGCGCTGCCAGGTGACGGTCACCTCTCAGGTGCCCGTCACCTCGCGGCGCGCTGCGCGCGACCAGAGGGGGGCAAAGCCCCCCTCTGGACTCCCCCCAGATTCCAGAGGGCCAGAGTCCAGAGTGCCAGAGGCCAGAGTCAG
>DAOTYA010000177.1:0-3466 GCA_034435075.1 Anaerolineae bacterium | reverse complement strand
GGCCTGGCTGCAGAGGCTGAATGTTGAGCGCGGGGTCACGCTGGTGGTGGCGACGCACAATCCGCGTGTGGCGGGGGTTGCGGGGCGGGTGATGGAGTTGCGGGATGGGGAGGTGACAAAAGGTCCGGCTCGGGCCGGTCTCCAGAGCGCGCCCGACGTCGCCACGATGGGAAGCGGATGCCATAATCCGGCCAGATAACCGCTGGATTGGGTGACTCGGTCGGAGACCGGCCACAGCCTGGGGGAGGACCAGGGATGAGCAGGGTAGAGAAAAGTCTAATTTTATTACTGGCATTTCTACTTGGGTGTCTCCCGCTGACAGGTTGCCAATCCTCAGTAACGGAGATGATGAGCTCAGGAAAACCTCCAGAAAGCATGGAGCCCTCTTCTTCAGAACCAGTGCTTGTTTGGGAAAGGGAAAGGGCTAATGAATGCCATACAGTAGCCATTAACGTGCAAGGTCAGGTACAATTCGGTACTTGTTCTAACCCTCTCTCCACAGGAACTATTTTATCTGCTATGGAGAGGCCTGAAGACCTTCGTCACTTTTTGGGTTCTTTTCAAGCCTTCAAAGCCGACACCTCTGTTGGCCGAATAAAATTCTCAGGACACGGGGCGAATACGGCGAAGGCCTCTGAACAGCGTGCGATAGGGGAATGGGCTTCTATCATCTATCAGGAGCTATTGTATGGCCGTAGTGGTGCGTCGTGGGGGATGGCAATGGCACTTAACCGGGAAGGAGATCATCCTTGTCAACTGATTCAGATTGAGATTTATGGCAAAGTTGGAGTGAATGATTGTCGTGAGGGAATCCGCTCCTACCCCTCGGTGTGGTTAACAGCAGAGCAACTTGACCATCTCTATGGGTGGATAGACAAGTTCCAGGCCACTGAGTTAAAATTTCAGGGCAAAGATGGCCAGCCTATGCGTTTTATATTTGGTGGTAAAGGAAATCAGGCTGCAACCAGTGCAGAGCTGGAAGAGATGTTGAGTTGGGTCGCAGGAATCTACGAAGAGGTAGCGCGATAGGGATCAAATAGAAGCTGCTCACTCTGGCAGCGTTGGCGGTTGTTCTGCTCTGTGCCAGGGAGCATCTGACTGCGGTGGTAGCAGGCCCGAGGCCAACGCCGCCAGAGATTCCTCCTTACGACACCACCTGGTATGACTATGACGGCTGGCCAGCCGGGAGTCCACCGGCCGGTTCGTGGCAACGGAATCTGAATTATTTTCTGGAGATGCCGCCCGGGAACATCCTGCCGGCCACGCTTGTCGTCGGGGTTAGTGCAATCCTGCTGATGTGGACGTTGTTTCGCTCTCCTAAGCACCGCAAATCCCCGGTTCCACTTTTATTGGGATTCGCGCTTGCCAATCTCGTCATTGCCGCTACCATGTTCCTGAGCAATCTGTTCCCCGGTCTGCCGGGCATTCCGATCAATCTTTTATTGCTGGTCGCGTTATTTGTCCTGCAAGCCTGGCTTATTCCCTTGCAACTGCACGCGCGTCTGGCCCCAATATCTTTCGAATAGCACTCCGGAATTGAGCCTTTAGGTGGACTGGCAACAATTCCCCCACATCCGGCGCGGTGCGCAGACCAACCGGCTACGGGTGACCTGCGCCGGGCCGACCTGTCATTTCTACATCAACGACGAATACGTGACAATGGTTGAGGATAGGGAATGGCCGGCAGGAGACGTGGGGCCGTGGGCGCGTAGCCGCGGGGACGTGGCGCTGACCGTGCGTTTCCTCGGCGTGCGGATATGGGACGAATCCCCGTTCCCCAATCCCTGATCGCCCGTCCCCTGCCTCTGCGTTTCATACCCACTCAACTTTACGAGGAGGATACGGATGCCTGCAAGACGTTCTGCCCGATCATCCAAACGAGGCCCGGGGCGGCTCTATATGTTGCTGCTGGGGCTGGCGATTGTGCTGGGCGGCGCTGGCGTGCTCTACGGAAATGGGCGACGCGGCAGCGAGCCGCCCGCGGCCAAAATGTTGCCCAACCTGCCCGGTTACCACGTCGTCGAGGGGGAGCAACTGACCGAATATATCCGCAGTTTGAGCGGCGGTGCCGCACTGCTGGCCGGCCAACCGGAACTGACGGCGGCCATTGCGGCCGTGGATCAGATCGTCAGTTGCTACCAGAGCGTGGGCGCGCTCCAGGCGCGTCTCTACGCCAACGCAGAGATGCCGCTCTCGGCCGGCCTGGTGGCCATCGCCGACCGGAACGCGCTGTTGGCGCCGGAGAACCTGTTCCGCTGCGTCGCGCCGGCCTTGCCCGACGCCGGGGGCGCGGCCGTACCGACGATCCGGCCATGTACGGCCAGTTACACGCTTTCGCGCGATCATAATGAATTTTACATCATCTACGCCGGCACCACCGAGGAGATCTGCCGCGCGTTCTGCGCAGCGCTGGAGGGGTGCCAGGCGCATCGGTAGCCCTGGATGGGAGGAGATGCATGCAGATCACGCATGTCGAAGTCACACCTGTCGAGCTGAACCTGCGCTTTCCTTATCGGACCGCATACCGACCGGAGCCAGGATTGGAGCGCGTGGGGGTGGTTTTCGTGCGCATCGAGACGCGGCAGGGACAGACCGCCTGGGGATGTGCCTCGTTCGATTGGGGACTGACCGGCGAGCGGCTGGCGGACGTCCTGCGGGCCTGCCGGGCCTGCGCCGACCGCGCCCGCGATCTGAACCCCGCTCAACACCGAATATGCGCTGGAAGAGCTGACGCCGCTCACCGAAGGCATTCCGGCAGCGCTCTGCGCGTTCGACCTGGCTTTCCACGACCTGCTGGGCTTGGCGGCCGGGTTGCCCCTCTACCGCCTGCTGGGCGGTTACCGCAACCGTATCCCAACCTCCGCCACCGTCGGCATCATGCCGGTGGCGGAAACAGTCGAGCTGGCCCGCGCCCGGGCCCGGCAAGGTTTCCGCATCCTCAAGCTCAAGGGCGGCCTGGACCCGGAGATGGATGTGCGACGTGTACAGGCGGTACACGCCGCGTTGCCCGGCGTCACGTTGCGTCTCGATGCCGACGGGGGCTATTCCATCGAGCAGGCGCTCGACGTGGCCCGCGCGCTGGAGGGGGAGCTGGAGATGCTCGAACAACCCACGCCCGCCGCCGATCTGGACGGCTTGCGGCAGGTCACGCGGTACAGCCCGATCCCCGTCCTGGCTGATCAGAGCGCAGCAGGGGCGAGAGCGGTCTTAGATGTCGCCACGCGGCGAGCTGCCAGCGGTGTGGCGATCAAACTGGCGACGTCCGGCGGCCTGCGCAGCGCGCGGCAGGTGGAGGCCATCGCCCGCGCGGCGCGGCTCGACACAATGGTGAGCTGCGTCATCGAGCCGGCACTGCTCATTGCGGCGGGCCTGTGCCTGGCGCTGAGCAGCTCTAACGTGCGCTACGGCGACCTGGACGGTCACCCGGACCTGATCGGCGACCCGACGGTGCCGGGTTTTCGCCTGG
>DAOTYA010000176.1:0-5114 GCA_034435075.1 Anaerolineae bacterium | reverse complement strand
ACTGGGTCGAGTACACCGGCGACGACTATGGCTGGCCGGGTCAGGAATGGTTCGATCAGCCGCAGACCTGGCAGACGGCCGAATTCAAGGCCGCGCCCTGCCCCAGCGCCGATCTGTCGCTGACCAAGTACGACGATCCCGACCCCGTCATCGGCGGCACGCTGTTGACCTACACCCTGGTGGTGGACAACGGCGCCGGCCCCGACACAGCCTACAGCATCATACTCACCGACACCCTGCCCGCCGATGTGACCTTTATCCCGGCTATGTCCGACGAACGCTGCACCGAGTCGGGCGGCACCGTCACCTGCGATCTGGGTGATTTGGACCAGGGTTGGAATACAACGGTCTACATCGCCGTTGTGCCGCCTTCAGAGGGAGGGACGATCACCAATACGGCGACCGTGACGGCCAAATCCTTCGACGGCAAACTCAGCAACAACACTGCGACTGCCAGCACCACCGTCATCGAGTCGTCAGTCCCACTCCCAGACCTGACGATCACCGACATCTGGTCACCGGACGACGGTTTTCTGCACTATCAAATCCGCAACATCGGCGCCCAAGCGCCGGCCGGGCACGAGACGTATGTGTGGGTTGACGGCGATCTCTTCACCAAAGACGCCTTCGCCGGGCCACTGGAGTCATTTGAGGCGGTCGAGCGCGTGATGTCGCGCGCCTGGACGTGCAGCCCACCTTCTGACACGATCAAAGTGTGCGCGGACGGCGGCGATATCGTCGCTGAAGGCAAAGAGGGGAACAACTGCCGCACCGAGACCTGGCGCTGCGACGCCGTTCCGCCGCAGATCACCGACGGCCCCGTGACGCAGGCCATCACGGCAAACTCGGCCCAGGTGTGCTGGACCACCGATGAGCTTAGCGATGGGCTGGTGCGCTACGGCCGCAAGGCCGGGGTTTACGATGCCCAGGTCGCCCAGCCCGACCCAAAGTTTGAGCATTGTGTGACGCTGACCGGCCTGACTGCCGCGACGGCCTACAACTACGTGGTAGAGTCGGCCGATGGCAGCGGGAACTCGACCCGCAGCCGGGAAATAGCCTTCCGCACGCTGCCGGCGCCGGACGGCGAGGCGCCCACCGTGACGCTCAACCTGGCGGCTATCCTCTCCGGCACGGTGCAGGTTACCGCCACTGCGAATGACAACCGCGGGGTGGACCGGGTGATCTTTTTGGTGGATGGCCAGCCCCGGTACACCGACTTTTCGTCGCCCTATACGTTCAACCTGAACAGCCGTGAGCTGCCGGACGGCACGCATACGGTATCGGCGCGCGCCGTGGACGCGGCCGGCAACCAGCGCGAGGTGACAGAAAACCGGAGCGTGCAAAACATCTTCCCGCGCGACCTCTCGCCGATTCACGTGAGCATTCTTTCCCCCGCCGCGGGGAGCGAAGTCGTGGGCATGGTGCCGGTTATGGTGCAAGTCACCCATGACCTGCGCTCGCCGATTCTCCGGATGGAATTCTACGTGGACAGCATCCTGCGGCACACAGCCGAATACACCACCTGCCGGCGCAGCGGGCTGATCTACCGATGCCAGGGCGATCCGCCGATGCGGGATACCTGGACCTGGGACGCCACCGCGCTGGCCGACGGAAGCCAGCACCACATCGAGGTGCGCGCCTACGACAGCGTGTCGCCGCCCAGCTTTAACGACGCGGCAGTGACGGTGACGGTGCGGCGTTCTGTGGCGCAGCTCGCCGTCTCTCAGCAGGTGGAGTGGCGCGGCAACTATGCGCACATCATCCTCCGCCTCGAAAACACCGGCAATGTCCCCGTCACCAACCCCTCCTTCACGCACGAGAGTCAAGGCTTCCAGGTCGTCGGCGAGTGCCAGACGGCGCCGGGCGCAGATGGCCCGTTCGGGCCGGTCTACATTGTGCCCATCGGCGGCCTCCAGGACGGCAGGACGAGCAGTCTCACGGACAGCTACAGCAGCGCGCTCGCGCCGGGTGGTGTGGTGCGTTTTGCCTTCGACGTCGTGCCCGTGTTGCAGCATCCCGACGATGCCCCTCACGTCATCGGCGAGCGTATCGAGCTGCGTTACATCTACAACACCCGCGCTTACACGCAGACGGTGACCACCGCCGCCTATGCGTCATCGGCGCTGTTCGACACCGCGCTGCGTCAGGCCGACTATCTGATCGTGACCAACCCCTCGCGGCTGTTCGTCGTCTTCCCCCCAAGGCCGCAGGCTGAGGCGCACACCTACAGGGTGCTGGCCACAATGGCGGAACTGGCCCGCCAGAGCCAGGGGGTGTTGGGCTACCTGCCGATGGGCGAGCCGCCCGTGACCCCGGAGGAGCTGAAGGGGCTGCTGCGGGGCGCCGGATCGTGGGGCGACCGCCTGCGGCCCGGCTGGGCAAACGACGGCTACCTGCTGCTGGTGGGCGAGAACCCAATCGTGCCGGCCAAGACCGTGCCCAGCGGCTTCTCTGATCCAAGCGAGATCGAATACAGCGACAACTGGTACGCGGACCTGGACGGCAACGACAAGCGGCCCGAGCTGCGGGTGGGGCGCATCGTCGGAGACGATGTCCTGGCGCTCCGCTGGGCCATGCGCGCCAGCCTGGACGTGGCCCAGGGCCGGACGGGGAGGCCTTTTGACCGCGCCAACATCATGCTGGTCAGCGGGAGTGAAGGGCAGTGGGAGATGTTTGTGCGCGACAGCAACCGCGTGGCTGCCCTCCTCAGAGCGCAGGGCGCGCGCACAGAATCCGTCCACTACGACTACTACGAAACCGGCTACAACCTGCGGCGCAGCGCGCTGGCGATCCTGGGCTCGGCGTGGGAGTGCATGCCGACGCCGCAGCCGCTCCCCACCCAGATCGCGCATCTCCGGCCGCTGACCTGCCGGTGGGACTTTTACAGTGGTACAGGGGAGCTACCCGAACCGCCCACCGATAAGGCTACCTTAGAGGCCTTGATCAGTATCCAGGACGCAGAGCTGGTGGAAGCGCTCCGCCGCGGCCTCCTCCCTGCCACCACCTACTGGCTCTTTGACGACCCGAACAAAACCAACGAGCAGAACATGGCGGACGCCAGCGCGGCGCAGCTCAGGGATGTGCAGATGCTGTTGCCGGGCAAGAGTGTCTACATTTGGGACGGGCATGGCAGCGCAGGCGCCATGCGCGAGTTTGCGGACGCCAACTTTGCCCCGTACCGCCCGGTCGTCTTTTCGAATTCCTGTCTGACCGGCTATTACGCCGGCCTGTACGGCGGGCCAGAGTCGGCGTTCAGAGCCGGCGCGGCGGTCTTTATCGGTGCCACGGAGGTTGTGTGGCTGGGCGATGAGAAGGCCGCCAGGTTCGGTCGCACATTCTTCAACGATTATTGGACGGGCAACGCCAACACGGGCACGGCGCTGCGGGCGCTCAAGCGTGGGGAACTGGCTGTCTTCATGGTTCCGCCCAGGCCTTTAAGGGATCTGAACGCACAGGAGCGCATGGATTGGGAGAAGCTGTTGCGCGACTGGCGCTACACCGTAGACGTGTACAACCTGTACGGCGATCCCAAATATGGCGCGGTGACGACAACAGTCGCGGGGGAGGCGCAGGGCGCGGCGCTCCCAACCGCAGGCCTGCTGGCCGGTCCGCCCCCGGCAACCCTGGAGGTCAACGTGCCGGCGCTGGAAGTGATCGAGGCCGGGGGCCTGGATCAGGTCGAGATCCCGGGCGGCAACTATCTCTTCGCCTATGGCCGGCCGCTGATCCCGATCTATCATGCCCGCGTGGCGGTTGCGGACGGATACCAGGTGCAGGATGTCCGGCTGCTGACGCGCGCCGCGCCGACCGAGCTGCACGGGCTTTACCTCCCGCTCTACATGCCGATGGCGACCGACCGGTACACGCCGCCCGACGCAGACCGGCCGGTGGCAGAGATCGAAGGGCCGTATCCCAACCGGGCCTTCGACTGGACTGTAAGCCGCAACGCTGACGGCTCCTCTGAACTGGTCGTCACGGTCTATGCGTTTGTTTACCAGGCAGCCACCGGGGATGCCCTCTTTTACCCAAGCTACACCTTCGCGGTGGATGCCATCGCTTCGCCGGTGACGGTGGCAGCCCTGGCGACCGATAAGGCGGTCTACGGCCTGGGCGAAGCGGTGCGTGCGGACATCGTCATTTCGAACACGGGCGCGGCGCAAGATGTGTTGTTGAGCGCCACACTGCGCGAGACGTCCGCGGTGACGCCGTGCGACGGCCTGCCGCTGCGGATGCTCGGCGGGGTTAGCGGGCTTGTCTCGCTGTCGGAGGAGGTAAGCGACGGCACGCTGCCGGCCGGCGAGTACGTGCTGGATGTGGAGCTGTACGACAGCGCCGGTCGGATCCTGGCGACGGGATCGGCGGAATTCCGCGTGGGCGTGATCCGGGCCGAAGCGACGGCGCTGACGGCAACCCCGCAGCGCTTCCGGTCGGGAGAGCCGATTGCGCTCAGGCTGGACGTGCGCAACAACGGGGAGGTCCCCCTCTCCGGCCTGGCGATTGTGACCGTCCACGGGGCCGACGGCGTGGTGCAAGAATTTCAGCACGAGATCACGGACCTGGCGCCGGCGGCCCAGCTCAGCTTCGACGATACGTGGCCGACGGCCGGCGTCGCGCCCGGGTCGTACACCGTGACCGGTTATGTTCTCTACGCCAGCCAGGCCAGCGCGGTGCGCTCGGTCGCGCTGCTGAGCGAGTCTGTGATCTATCTGCCGCTGGTGATGAGAAATTACTGACATGTGGAATGGCCGACAGCAATGCCGTCGGTCACCCTGGAGAATCTATGCCTGAACCACCGGCCCGCGCGCAGGCTTGAGCCTGCACGCGGGCGCGAGGCCGAGAGGAGAAACAATGAACGCCCAACGTACCGTCCGGTTCATCCTGCCGGTGGTCGCAGGGATGCTGTTGCTGGCGTGCAACATCGCCGCTTCGCCCACGCTGCCGGCCGTCACCGCGGTCGGCCCGACCACGCCGCCGACCCTGCCGTCGCCATCCCCGCCAACGGTAGAGGCGAGCCGCCCGGACAGGTACGACATCGGCAACCCCGTCCTGACCGACGTGTGGGTGGACCCGCTCAACGGGAACGACGCCAACACCGGCGGCAGCCGGAGCGCGGC
>DAOTYA010000175.1:0-6193 GCA_034435075.1 Anaerolineae bacterium | reverse complement strand
GCGTGGCGCTGACGCACACAGAGCTGGACCTGCACCGGCTGTTGCGCGCCGCCGATGCGGTGGTCAGCTACGTCTCGACGACCATCCTGGAGGCGATGCTGCTGGAGCGGCCGGTTGTCACGGTCAACTTCAGCCCGCAGGAGAACCCGCTGCCGCTGGCTGACTACGGGGTGCCGGAGGGGCGCACGGTCGAGGGGTTGCGCGCCGAGGTGGCTCGCGCCCTTGACGATCCTGCCTGGCGAGCAGAGCTGCTGCGCCGGCAGGTCCGCTTCGTGGCGGATTATGCCTATCAGAACGACGGCCAGGCCGCCCGGCGCGTCGCCGATGTGATCGGGTCGTTGCTGGTCGAGGCGCGATGAACCCACCTGACCTCTCCACCACCCACCTGGCCCTCTTCCTCACCCGCGCCGTGCCCCTGCGCCATTGGGACGAACTGGGCACGCTGGACCGTGAGGTCGCGCTCTACCTGCGCCTGCGCCCACACCTGGCCGGACTCAGCTTGGTCACCTGCGGCGGGCCGGAGGAGCTGCGCTACCAGGAGCGGCTGCCCGGCATCCGCATCCTGCACAACCGCTGGGGACTCTCACCCAACGCCTACAGCCTGCTGGCCCCATTCCTGTACCAGCGCGAGCTGCGCACGGCCACGGTCTACAAGACCAACCAACTGGACGGCGCGTGGACAGCGCTCCTGGCCGGTCGCCTGCACCGCCGCCCGGTGATCGTCCGCGCCGGCTACCTGTGGGCGCTCAACTTCCGCCGCGCCGCCGGCCGTGAGACGCTCAAGGGGTGGCTGATCCGTCGCCTGGAGCGCCTCGCATTCCGCTGCGCCGATCGCGTCGTGGTCACCACCCCGCAGTTGCGCGACTACGTGGCCGGCGAGTACGGCGTCCCGCCCGAACGGATCGCTGTCGTGCCCAACTTCGTGGATATGGAACGCTTCCGCCCGCGGCCGGAGATCGCGCCGGAGGCGGGACGGGTGCTGTTCGTGGGGACATTCAATTCGGCCAAGAACCTGCCGGCGCTGATCGAAGCGATCGCTCGCCTGCCCCAGGCTCACCTGGTGCTCATCGGCGACGGGCCGCTGCGGGCAGAACTGGAGGCGCAGGCTGCTGCACTGGGGGCGAGGGTCACTTTTGCCGGACGGATGGTGAACGAGCGGTTGCCTGAGGAGATCGCCCGCGCCGAGGTCTTCGTGCTGCCCTCGCACTACGAGGGCCATCCCAAGGCGCTGATCGAGGCACTGGCCTGCGGGGCGGCGGTCGTGGGGACGGACGTGGATGGCATTCGCGATGTGCTGCGGCACGAAGAGATCGGCCTGCTCTGCCCACCGACGCCGGAGGGGATCGCCGCAGCGATCGGTCGGCTGCTGAGTGATCCGGCCTTGCGAGCGCGGCTGGGACGTGCCGCGCGCGAGTTCGCTGTGCGCGAGTACAGCCTGGAGCGGGTCATGGAGCGGGAGATGGCCGTCCTGGCAGAGGTGAGCCGATGAGCCGCGCCCGTCTGCTCCAATCGGTCGCCCTGATGATGGCAGCCACGCTGGTCGGGAAGGCGCTGCTGGTGCTCCGCGAGCCGATCGTCGCCGCTTACTTCGGCGCCAGCGCCCAGACGGACGCCTACAACGTGGCGATGACCATCGTCACCATGTTCATCACCGTCACCATCTCCCCCATCAGTGCCGTGCTGGTGCCGGTCTATGTCGAACGGCTGCACCACGAGCGCGCCGCTGGACTCCGCTTCATCCGCCAGGTATTAACCCTCTACTTGCTCGTCGTAAGCACAACGCTGCTGGTCGCCTACTTCGCCGCGCCGTGGCTGGTGCGCCTCTACGCGCCAGGCTTCGCTACGGAGACGGCGTTGCTGACCGTGCGGTTGACGCGCATCCTGGCCCTTTTCGCTGTCGTCAGCGGCGTGGGATCGTACCTGGGCATGGTGCTCACCGCCCACCAGCGGTTCCTGTGGGTTGCCATAGGGCCGATCGTGGCAGCGGTGCTGGTCATTGCCATCCTGTGGGTCGGCGCGCCGCGCATGGGCATCGGCGCGCTGGCCTGGGGCATGGTCATCGGCAACACAGTCGAACTGTTACTGTTGGGTATCGCCACCCAGCGCCAGGCGGTCGAGCTGGGGCTGGATTTCCGCCTCGCCGAGGCGGTGCGCGGGCTGGGCAGGCTATCGGTCTGGATGTTGTTGGGCCGGTTCATCGGCCAGGGCAACGACCTGGTGGATCGGAACATGCTCTCCCGCCTGAGCGAGGGCAGCATCGCCGCGCTGGGCTTTGCCCGCAGCATCTACCTGTTGCCGTTCGAGATCTTCACCACGGGGATCACCCGCGTGATCATCGCCGATTTCTCGTGGGACGTGGCGCGGGGGGACGCGGAGGCCCTGCGGCGCGATCTCTCGCTGGCCGCTCGCCTGGCCGCTTTCTTCATGGTTCCGGTGACGGTGGGACTGGTCGTCCTGCGCCTACCTATCGTGCAGCTCCTGTACGAGCGTGGCGCGTTCGACGTGACGGACACCCAGGCTACAGCCATCGCCCTGGCGTTCCTCAGTCTGAGCCTGTACTTCCGGGCGCTGACCTTCATCGGCGCGCGGGTCTTTATCGCCCGTCAGCAGCTCGTCTTTCCCGCCATCGCCAGCGCGCTGATCCTGGTCGCCCACATCGGCCTGAACTTGGCGCTCATTCCCACCTGGCAACTGGCCGGGGTAGCCATCTCCCTGAGCGTGACAGAAGCGTTCGGCACGGTGGTCTATTTCGCCAAATTGCGCCGGGAACTGGGCCCGCTGGACGGGCGGCGCATCCTGACCGCCCTGGTCAAGATGGGCCTGGCCGCCGGCGGGATGGCCGCGCTGATAGTGCTGCTCGACGCGGCGCTCTACCCGCTGGCCACCAGCACGTTGCCACGCATCGGCGTGCTGCTCCTGGTGGTTGGGTGCGGCGCAGCCGTCTACCTGGTACTGCTCTACCTGCTGCGTCTGGAGGAGCTGCGCCTGGCACTGAAGATGATGCGCGACTTCCTGCGCTGCGAGAACCAGCGCACTCCCGTTGCAAACGATTTCATCCAGGAGGGCGAATGATCCACCCAAATGGTGAGCTGAAAGGCACCGATGATTGGGAAGTGGGCCGCACGCTGGCGCGGCCCGGAGCCTCCCTGCGTGTCACGCAGCGGCTTGCGCTGCGCGTGGAGATGGAGATGCTCCTGGCCGCCGTGTGCGGCGAGTCACGAGCCATCGTCACCGGAGCCAAAGGGCAGCGCTACCTGCACCTGGCGGAGAAGCTGCACGAGTCCGGGCGCAGCGGGCAGGCGATCGTGGAGCCCGACCTACAGACGGAGGTCTGAAGTCAGCAACGGATGACAAAATATGCGCAGCGAGCGATTCGATAGGAGCTGGTATAAATTCGCGGCGGAGGTATTACCAGCCGCCGACCAATACCCTCAAGCGGTGGACCTGGGCTGTGGGCGCGGTGAGTTCTCGCGCATGCTGCAGCAGAGAGGTTTCCAGGTAACCTGCCTGGACATTGATCCTGACAACGTGGCCGCGTGTCAAGCCTTGGGGTTCGAGGCCAGGCAGGCTGACTTGAACAAACCGCTTCCGCTGGACAATAGCAGCTTCGATCTGGCGGTCATGCTCGACGTCATCGAACATATCCCCCTGGCTCAGCACCTGCTCAAGGAAACCGCCCGTATCCTGAGACCACACGGCCTGCTGCTGTTGAGCACACCCAACTGTGGCTGGATACTGCATCGAATCCGGGTGCTCTTGGGCTATCCCCCCCCAGGCGAGGGATATCATTTCCGTTTCTTCGTCCCCCGCACCTTAAACGCTGCCCTGCAATCAGCCGGGTTCGAGATCATCCGCCAGAATAGCTGGAGCTACCCATTACCTCCACTCAACCGCCTGCGTCGCTGGTTGGGAAAACCACGGATTGACTGGCACGTTCCGAGGCAACTGGAAAACCTGTGGGCTTATTCGCTTGTCTGGCTGGCGCAGAAGACAGGGAGCAACCGTTGAACAGGGTTGACGTCCCCTGTCTCCGTCACAGACCGGGACGGCCCGTGGGGCAGCCGTCAGCAGATGAGACTTCGCTCCATCCGGCGCGGCTGTCGCATCCCGTTCATCGAGCAGCCGGCGGCCTGGGTCACCTGCTGCGCTACCCGGCCCTGTATCGGCGCAAGTTCCGCCACCAGCGTTGAAGGTAGTGACATTGCAGATGTACCCTGGCAGACCTGATTGTCTCGACGCGAGCGAAATGAACGGACCCACGAATCCACCCCCTCGTCCCTGGTGGCGCCAATGGCTGCCGGCTACCGTCGTCTCCGTACTGCTGATCGGCCTGCTGTTGACCCAGGTGCGGGACTGGCGGGACATTGTGACGGCGTTACAGCGGATCAGCCCGCTCGCGCTGGGCACGGCTTTGGTCGGATACCTGGCGCTCAGCCTGGTGCGCGCCACGCGGTTCCGACTGCTACTGCCACGGTGCAGCACGCCATTCTACGTGCTATGGAACGTCACCTGCGTACACACGCTGGCCAACTATGTGCTTCCGGCACGGAGCGGTGAGCTGACCTACATCGCGCTGCTCCGAGCACGCGGCGTGTCCATGGCCGATGGGCTGGCTTCACTGGCACTGGCCCGCCTGCTCGACCTGGCGGCACTGGCAGCGCTGGTGTTGCTCGCTGTGGCACTGGCTTCAGAACGGCAGGTGGAGCTGACCCTGCTGCGATGGTTTTCCCTGGCCCTTGGCGTGACGATGCTGGTGGTTCTCCTGTGGGCCGACCGGCTGGCCGGGCTGATCGTGCGGGCGCTTACCCGGGCCGCCGGGCGGTTGGGCATAGCACAGTGGAAGCCGGTGCGCTGGGGACTGGCCGGTGTCGGGCGCACGGCCGTGTCTTTGGGCGCGTTCGCACGTGCCCGTGGATTGTATGCTGTTACCATGGCCCTCTCGTTATTGCAGTGGGCTGTTAACTTCGCCGTCTACTACGCTCTGCTTAACGGCCTGGGCCTGCGGATTGATCCCAGTGGCACAGTTATCGCCTCATCCATTGCCTCGCTCGTCGCCGTCCTGCCTGTCCAGGGGCTGATCGGCTTCGGTACCTACGAGGCCGGATGGACGGTCGGCCTGGTACCGCTTGGTTTTGCGCATTCGCTAGCCATCGTCATCGGGTTCAGCATCCACATTCTGATGTTGGTGCTTTCGATGCTCCAGGCCGGGCTTTCGCTGAGCCTGACCTGGCTCATCCGGCGGGTTTCAATGGAGACGCGCGTATGAGCCCATCCCCCGAAGCGCCCTGTCCTCTCTGCGGTGGCACAGAGTATCAGCCGGTGACCCAAACCGCGACGGTGAGCGTTTACGTCTGCCGCATCTGCGGTCTCAGCCGCACCGTTCCCCGGCATACCGCCGCAGCCACAGAGCTATACACCCCCGATTACCACCGGCAGCACAGCTACCTGGCCGACCCGCTTAACGAGCGGGTCGCGCGCATGCGTCTGGATATGCTCCATCGCCTCAAGCCAGCGACGCGGACTTTTCTCGACGTGGGCTGTGCTACAGGTTATGCAGTACAGATCGCCCGGGACTACGGCTGGGAGAGCTACGGCACCGACATCTCGGAGTTTGCCACGGATTATGCCCGCCGCGAGCGCCACCTCACCGGCATATACACCGGCTCGCTCATTGAAGCCCGGCTCCCATCCCATCATTTTGACATCATCTACTGTCACCACGTATTGGAGCACCTGCCCGATCCGCTCGAAAACCTGCGTGAGATGCACCGGCTACTCAAGCCGGAAGGGATCCTTTTCATCAGCGTCCCGAATCTGCACAGCGTCAAACACTGGCTCAGAGGGAATGCCTGGTACACCCCCTATCATCTCTACAATTATGATGCCGGCACGCTGCGCCGGATGATCGAGAAGGCCGGGTTCAGAATCTTGAAGCTCTGGACCGACAGCCCCGGCTTCGTGCCACTGCGTCGCCGCCGGCGCGTAACCACCGTCACATCTCAGGCCATGGCCACGGATGCACAAAAGAAGGCCATAGCGACCCGTTCCGTTAAACGCGGAGTGATCCGTGCTTACGCTGTCGCTGCCAACTTCATCGCCGACCGGCTGGGCTGGGGCGACAATCTCAATGTGCTGGCAACACTGACCGATAGCACTGCTTTCACTCGGGTTGAATTCGATGTATAATTACGTT
>DAOTYA010000174.1:0-7857 GCA_034435075.1 Anaerolineae bacterium | reverse complement strand
CCAGGGCGATGGCCTTGACCACGTCGGCGCTGGAGCGGATGGAACCGGCGGCGATGAGCGAGACCTGGTTGCGGATGCCCTCCTGGCGCAGCCGCTCGTCCACCGCAGCGATGGCGAGTTCGATGGGGATGCCGACGTTGTTGCGGATGACGGTGGGGGCAGCGCCGGTGCCCCCGCGCAGGCCGTCTATGGCAATGTAATCGGCGCCGGCGCGGGCGATGCCGCTGGCGATAGGCGCGATATGGTGTACAGCGGCCACCTTAACTCCGACCGGTTTCTCATAACGGGTGGCCTCCTTGAGCGCATAGATCAACTGGCGCAGGTCTTCGATGGAATAGATATCGTGGTGCGGCGCGGGCGAGAGTGCATCCGTTCCCTCTGGGATCATCCGCGTACGTGAAACGTCGGCCGTGACCTTTTCGCCTGGGAGGTGACCGCCGATGCCGGGCTTGGCCCCCTGGCCGATCTTGATCTCCAACGCCGCTGCCGTCTCCAGGTACTCGGGGTGCACGCCGAAACGGCCTGATGCCACCTGCGCGATGGTCCACGGGCCATACTCATACAGGGTGGGGTGCAGGCCGCCCTCGCCGGTGTTGTAGAGGATGCCACATTGCTTCGCCGCCCGCGCCAGCGAGAGACAGGCGTTGTAACTGATCGAGCCGTAGGACATGGCCGAAAAGAGGATCGGCGTCTCCAGCACCAGATACGGGGAGAGCCGCGTCTCCAGCCGCACGCCATCGGGACCATGCGCCACCTCCACCCGGTCGGGTTTGCGTCCGATGACCGTGCGCAGTTCCATCGGCTCGCGCAGCGGATCAATCGAAGGGTTGGTCACCTGTGAAGCGTTCAACAGCAGATGGTCGAAATAAATGCGGTAGGGCTGATCGCAGCCCATGCCGGCGAGGAGCACGCCGCCGGTCTCGGCCTGTTTGTAGACATTGTTGATGATGGCCGACGTCCAGTTGGCATTGGGGCGGAACTCGTTCAACGTGCGGCGGATGGTCAGCGCACGGGTGGGGCAGAGCGTGGCGCAGCGATGACAGCCGACGCAGCGCGCCTCGTCGCTGGTGACTCGATCGTCTTCAGGGTCGTAGGTGTGCGCGTCGTTGGCGCACTGCCGCACGCACACCTGGCAGGCGATGCAGCGCGTCTCGTCGCGTTCGATCCGGAATTCGGTGGTCAAAAGGCTCAGGCTCATAAAAAGCACTCGTATGTTTCTATAGATATACTGGGAGCGGGTAAGAATTGGACATTTAACGTAACTATTCAGCCTGCCCGTGCTGTGCCGGGCGGACCACAGTCCGCCCGGACCAGACTTTGCAGACACTGGCTACCCTGAGATGACCCCAGGTGGCTCAGGTACCATCTGCTCCGCAGGACTGTGGTACGGCAGGCGCAGGCTGAATAAGTACCATTTAACCACGTGCTACCACGCTCAGGAAAAGTCCAAAATTCACCCGTGCGCAGTATAGAAGCGAGTTTTTACCCTGCCCCTACCTCTGCCACGCCTCAAGCCGGACAGGTTGACTCACACATCGTAGTACAGTACGAACTCGTAGGGATGGGGACGCAGCTGCACCGGGTCCAACTCGACCTGACGCTTGTAGGCGATGTAGGCTTCCAGCAGGTCAGTAGTGAAGACATCACCCTTGAGCAGGAATTCGTGATCCTCCTCCAATGCGTCCAGCACCTGGCCAAGCGAACCCGGCACTTGCCTGATCTTCCTGGCCTCCTCCGGCGGCAACGCGTAGAGGTCCTTATCCATTGGCTCGCCGGGGTCAATCTGACTCTGGATGCCGTCCAGCCCAGCCATCAGGAGCGCCGCAAAGCACAGGTAAGGGTTACACGAGGGGTCCGGCGCGCGGAACTCGATGCGCTTTGCCTTTGGGCTCTTGGAGTAGACCGGAATGCGGCAGATGGCCGAGCGGTTACGCTGCGAATAGGCGAGGTTCACCGGCGCCTCGAAGCCGGGTACCAGGCGACGGTATGAGTTGGTAGTCGGTGCTGCCAGCGCCAGCAACGCTGGCGCGTGTTTCAGCAGGCCGCCGATATAATACCTGGCCGCATCTGAGATTTGAGCGTAACCGGCCGCGTCGTAAAATATGTTATTCTCGCCTTTCCAAAGGCTTTGGTGAACGTGCATGCCGGAGCCGTTATCGCCAAAGAGCGGCTTGGGCATAAAGGTCGCCGTCAGGCCGTTCTTGCGCGCCACGTTCTTGACAAAGTATTTGTACTTCATCACCTTGTCGCCCATCACTGTCAGCGTGTCATACCGCATATCAATCTCGGCCTGCCCGGCGGTGGCGACTTCGTGATGGTGCACTTCGATAGCGACGCCGGCCGCTTCCAGCGCCATCACAATCTTGCTGCGCACGTCCTGCTGGGTGTCCGCTGGTGGGACGGGGAAGTAGCCACGCTTGGGTGGAATCTGGCTGCCCTTGCTGCCCTCCGCGCCGCTGTTCCACCAGCCCTCAATGCTATCAATATGGTAGAACGCCTGGTGAGTATCGCAGCCATAGCGCACGCTATTGAACATAAAGAACTCGGCCTCCGGCCCCCAGTAACTCACATCAGCGATGCCGGTCTGCTTCAGATACGCCTCTGCCTTACGTGCCACGTAGCGGGGGTCACGGCTGTACGGCTGGCGGGTCACAGGGTCGTACACGTCGCAGATGATGACCAGCGTGGGCACTTCAAGCACCGAATCCACGAAAGCGGTCGAGGCGTCCGGCATCAGGATCATATCGGACTCGTGGATTTCCTGAAAGCCGCGGATGGAAGAGCCATCGAACCCGATCCCCTCGGTGAATAGTTCTTCGGAGAGTTCCCGCGCCGGGATGCTAAAGTGCTGCCATGTGCCGGGCATATCGGTGAAACGCAGATCCACCATCTGCACATCTTTGCCCATCTTGAGTACATCGGCTACGGTCCGGGACATCAGAAACCTCCTCGCATTTGTGATATGCCCATTATAATAGGTGAAAAGAAAGGTAGCGTCAAGTACCCAAAAGGGGCATCTCCGCCCATATACCCTGGCACAACCGATCCGCAAAACTGACGATAAGGATGTCCTGGGCGGCGGCCACACGCTCGAGTGTGGCAAGGTTCGCCTCGACGAACTGGGGTTTGAGCAGCAGGTCTTCGGGCGGATAACCGGTGATGGCGAGTTTGGTAAAGACGATAGTGTCGGCGCCCTGAGTCCGGGCAGCCTCCACGTTCATCAGAATGGCGGTGACGTTGCTGTCGAGATCACCGACTGTGGGATTGATTGGGGTGCAGTTGCCTTTATTTAACAGAGGGCCGAATTGCCCAGTCTGTGTTCGAATTTCGGTAATTGCCTGCCCCTGCTGACTGAAGGCGTCCACTTTGGGCCGCAGGCCTTCGGTCGGCCTGTGCCGACCGCTGTTTCCGCGTCGGCGCAGGCGTCCGCAAAGGTCGATTTCCAATCGGCACACGGCGGCAGGCAGCCGGGCAGGTAATTACGAATTTCGTTGAATTCGACCAGCAGATTGCGAAATTAGCACTGTAAAAGGGGTTTTTACCGCGAATTCCGTTGTAAATAAGAGCGATTGCACCCGAATGATTTGGAGAAGGGCGATGCGGATGGAGTGCATGCGAAAAACCACCGTTCAGTCAGCGTCTGGGGTTATTCCTCATCCTCGATCAAAGTGCGGGATTACCACGTATGCAGGACACAAGAAGCAGAATGATGGCTCAGCCAGGGTAACTTGTATACTGGACTATTCAGGCGGTGACTGCAGGTACGAGGTATCCCACCCGTACGCCCTGTTGTGCCGCAGGGCTTCGGCCAGCCTTCGCCGGGTACGGGCGATTAATCAATCGCCCCTTCCTTGCTTGCCGCACCGCCTGGGGTGTCGGCGCAGGCTGACACGTGGCACGAAGCGCCCGAAAAGGGCGATTTCAATAGGCCTGAATAGCTACACCACCAGAATGTCTGGCTGGCCCTGGACAGCATTGCGTTATGTCCGCGAAGTTATTTTCAACTTTTGGCCCGAAGATGAGGAAAGAGGATCACTTCTCGAATGTTAGGTTTGTCCGTCAGGAGCATTACTAGGCGATCCACCCCTAGCCCCAGACCTCCATTGGGGGGCATGCCATATTTCATCGCCTTTAGATAGTCCTCATCCATAGGGTGAGCCTCTTCGTCGTCTGGAGTATAGAGTCTGCCCATCTCCAGGAAACGTTGTTCCTGATCGAACGGGTCGTTCAGTTCGGTAAAGGCGTTGCCCATTTCCATGCCCCCTATGAAGTACTCAAACCGCTCCACGTGGGTGGGGTCTTCCGGTTTGGCCTTGGCCAGCGGGGATATATCCCGTGGGTAGTCCATCACAAACGTCGGCTGGATCAGCTTTGGCTCTACCTCACTGAGGAGTCCTTTGTCAATCAGATAGCCCCAGCTTGCCCCATCCCTGGCCAAAAGCCCTTTTGATTTCATCACGGAGGCCAATGCCGCGGCAGAGGGAAACTGGAGGTAATCAATACCTGTGACTTCATTGATGACTTCGCGCAAGGTAACCCGGCGCCAGGGAGGACGCAGATCAATCTCATGACCCTGATAGTGGATGACAGGGCTGCCGGTCACTTCCTCTGCGACATAAGCCAGCATGCGCTCACAAAAGCTCATCACCTCGTTATAGTCCCAGTAAGCGGCGTAGAACTCCAGTTGGGTAAACTCCGGGTTATGTTTGTGCGACACACCCTCATTGCGGAAGTCGCGCCCGATCTCATAGACCCGGTCATACATGCCAACCAGCAGCCTTTTGAGGTACAGCTCAAAAGCGATGCGCAGGTAGAGGTCCTGGTGCAGTTGATTGTGGTGAGTGATAAAGGGGCGGGCGGCTGCGCCACCGTAGACTGGCTGGAGAATAGGGGTCTCGACTTCTATAAAGCCATGCTCATCCAGGAAGCGGCGCAGGGCAGCGATGATACGCGCGCGGATGCGGAAAACCTCTCGTACTTCTGGGTTGCAAGCCAGATCAGCATAGCGCTGACGATAGCGTTCCTCGACGTCGGAGAAATGCGTGTAGCGCACCACTCTGCCGTCAACTTCTTTCTCCTTGATCACCGGCAGCGGGCTGATGGCCTTAGCCAGCATACACATCCGTTCCACCAGCAGACTGCGTTCCCCGGTGCGGGTGCGCATCAACTTCCCCTCAGCAGCGACGAAGTCACCCAGGTCGAAGTTTTGTCTGAAAAGCTCGTAAGTATCTTCACCCAGGTTTTGGATGCGCAGGAAAAGCTGAATGGCTCCAGAGCCATCCTCGATGTGGGCAAAAGTGACCTTCCCCATCACGCGCATACTCTTGAGTCGCCCGGTGATGGCTGCGTAGGGGCCTTCCTTGCCTGAGGCTTCAGCTTCCTCAAGGGCGGCGATGGCTTCGGCGATAGTATGGGTGCGCCTTACGCGATGGGGATATGGTTCGATGCCAAGAGCACGGAGACGCTCCAATTTCTCTACCCGTTGTCGCTCCAGTTCCGTTAACTCCACATCTCCTCCCACTTCTGTTGTCAGTATCCTGTGCAGCCTGGTTAAGATTGCCCTGTTTGGGACAAAAAACGCCCATGCTCATCGCCCTTGAGGGCTCGCATGGGCACGCTTTGAGGAGCGATGTCTGTATGTCCCTACTTGATTTCGATGATCTTAAATTCGAGGATACCATCCGGGGCCTGGACGCTGGCGGTATCGCCCACCCGTCGCCCCATCAGAGCCCGCCCTAGAGGCGATTCATACGAGATCATACCTTTGGCCGGGTCCGCCTCGGCTGGCCCTACAATGCAGTAAGTCTCCGGAGGACCGCCACCTTCTACGACCGTGACATGGCTTCCTATGCCGACCACTTCATGTGGGCCTTTCTCTTCGATGATTATGGCGCTACGCAAGAGGTTTTCCAGGGTGATGATACGTCCTTCCACAAAGGCCTGCTCATTGCGTGCGTCCTCCAGTTCCGCATTCTCCAGGATGTCCCCTTCCTCCAGTGCTTCGTGAAGACGTCGGGCCACCTCTTGCCGCCGGACAGTACGCAGGTAATTCAGCTCCTGTTCCAAGCGTTGATATCCTTCAGGGGTCAGGAAGGTCTGTTGATCCATATCGTTCAACCTTGATATATAATAAACGTTCAGCCTGCCCCTGCTTGAGAGACTCCACTCTGCATGACCGGCCTATGTGCCGGCCTGGGGAAGGCCGAACGTCCGGGTCACAAGCACAATCGTTTCATGCCTGTACACATAACAACACGGACTCCACAGCTAACAGTTGGAAATCCGTGTCTTCTTGTGCGACCGGCGTATCCTGCTCCACACAGAACCAGACTGAGAAGCTGCCCCCCCCCCACCAGGGGCACAGCTCTTTGCAGGCTGGCGGTCGAATTTATACTACGACGTCGCGTAGAGATTATAATTCAAAGTAGCGAATTTGTAAAGTCCCCGTGTTGGTGATTGTTCAAAATTTGGAGGGCAGGCAAGAGGGGGTATATCTCCCTCAGGTTTCCGTTTGCCTTTTGAACCCTCACGCCAGCAGGAGTGCCAGGTTGGCTCCCCCTCTCCTCAAATGATTCCCTACCCACGTCAGAAGCCGACTGACATTTACAGCCGACTCCTCCCGTTTATACCCACGCATCGTACGATATCGTTCCTTGATCCACCATCCCATTACTCGCTCCGCTGCATTGTTGGTCCCATCTATCCTCTCGCCGCGCGCCCCCCGCCACTCCCGATACCTGGTCAACCAGGGCCACAAGTTCCAGCGGTCCAGGAATAACAACCGCATCCGATAGGCCACACTCGCTCTCTCCCACTCCCGGGGAGGCGAAGCCCCAAGATACCGCTCTAACATCTCCCGCACCTCTTCCTTGTCCTCCGGTCGCCGCCGCTCAACCAGCTCTTTCAACCGGTCCAGGTCGGCCACCGCCTGCTCCGCACTAACACCCAGCGCCCCCAACGAGCCATCCTGATCACGCTCCGCCAGAGACCGCAACTCCTCTACCAGGCGCTCTGTGTTCCGCTTAACATGGCTCTTGCACACCTGATGCTCCAGCCCCAGCTCATCCGCAACCTCTTTGAAAGCATCAGCATCGTCTGTGACCAACAGCTCTGCCCCCACCGCTTCCGCTATCGGCTCCAGCCATCCCTTCAATGTCTCCGCATCCTCCCCGCTCAACCCTTCCACACTCAACCCAATCCCACCTACCGCATCAACCGCAACCCCAATGGGATACCATTTCCCCTTCACTTTCACCGAGGTCACGTCGCTCCCCAAGGCTGGCGTCCGAACCCCCTCAAAAACCTCCTCCCTCTTCATCCCGGGAACATTCCGGCCGGCGCGCTGAACCGTGTAATATACCATCGTCCTGCTCATAAAAACTCCCAACGCTTCCAGCAGCAAAGATACGGCCCCGTAACTCAGCCCCAACAGGTAAAGCGCCACTGCCAATCCCTTCACTCGTTGAGAAAATTGCTCCTGTGACACACCAGCCGGATAGACGCGAAAGGTGCGACCGCAACTGAGACAGCGATACCGCCGCGCCCGCACTTCGCTGTACTGGGTGTCCCGCAAAGGCTTGGGCACTTCCTGGAGCAGTTTGAAATGCCTTCCATTACATCCTGGATGAGGACAAACCTTAGGAGGCTGGAAAACCTCGGGTTCCACTTTGGGCAGCTTGAAAAGTAACCGCATCTCTCCCTCCGGAAATGAATGCCAAACCTTACCTGATAACACCCGAGAGTCGAGCCTTCAGGCGGAAAATACGGCTGAAGTCCCTAATTTGACCCCTTATTTGAAAACTCATTGACTCTACCCCTGATTATACACCAATTTTATCGACGGTTGAACAGTCACCC
>DAOTYA010000173.1:0-10169 GCA_034435075.1 Anaerolineae bacterium | reverse complement strand
CCCAACGCTTCCAGCAGCAAAGATACGGCCCCGTAACTCAGCCCCAACAGGTAAAGTGCCACTGCCAAGCCCTTCACTCGTTGAGAAAATTGCTCCTGTGACACACCGGCCGGATAGACGCGAAAGGTGCAACCGCAACTGAGACAGCGATACCGCCGCGCCCGCACTTCGCTGTACCGGGTGTCCCGCAAAGGCTTGGGCACTTCCTGGAGCAGTTTGAAATGCCTTCCATTACATCCTGGATGAGGACAAACCTTCGGAGGCTGGAAAACCGCGGGTTCCACTTTGGGCAGCTTGAAAAGGTAGGGGTAGGTACCCCTACCTACCCCTATCTCTCCCTCCAGAAATCAATGCCAAACCTTACCTGATAACGCCCGGGAGTTGAGTTAAGGCGGAAAATACGGCTGAAAGCTCCTGATTTGACCCCCTTATTTGAAATTCATTGGCTTTGTCCCCTAATTATACACCAATTTTACCGACAGTTGAACAATCACAGCTGTAAGGCGACCGGCCCCTCGTTATTGCTGGAATCTCAAAAGGGCCGGGGCGAGGCTTGCCTCGCCCCGGTCAGTGCCGAACGGTTGCGGTGTGCGTCACTTCACAAGCGAAACGTGAACGCCGTGACGGAGAGCGGCGGTAACTGCACCGTTGCCCGTCCATGTTTGACCTGCGCATCTGTGAAAGGCTGTGCCCGAACCACATCGGGTTGCTCGAACGAGTTTGCCGCCTTGGGGGCGGGGCCGGTGAGCACTTCGGCGCTATCCAGGCCGGCAATGGCGCGGTCGGCAAGGGCGATGTGGACGGTCGCAGCCTCGTCCAGGCTGCGGTTGGTCACAAAGACATGTAAGAAGCCCTCGCCCAGGATCGCGCTGGCGTCAACGTAGCACACCCTGCCGTTCGTCTTGCCTATGTAGGCCGGGCCGTCAACAACCGTTTGCAGCGCAATACCCTGCCGTCGTTTGGAGTACATTTCGAATGGATAGAATATAGACTGGATCAACAAATCGTCGCCACGCGTGAGGATGGGGGCGATGACGTTGACGATCTGGGCCAGGTTGGCGATCTTGACTACATTAGCGTGGCGGATGAAACTGTTGAGGAACCCCGCTACGACGAGCGCATCCTCCAGGTTGTACACCTCCTCGATCAGGTGCGGCGCAAACTTGCCCTCGCCGTCCATCTGCATATTCTTGTACCAGACGTTCCACTCGTCGAAGCACAGGTAAGCACGCTTGTTGCTCTTGCGCCTGGCCTGGACAAAGCGGCAGACGGCGTCCATCTCCTCGATCTGTCGGTCTATCGAGTTGGTAATGGCGAGATAGTCGGGCGTATCGTTCTCGCGGTTCCCCACGTAGCGGTGCAGGCTGACATAATCGGCCAGGTCGCCGATGTACTCGAGCACCACGCGATCCCATTCCATGTACGTGGGCAGGCCTGTGGTACACGAGCCACAGGCGATCAGTTCAATGGACCTGTCCACATCCTTCATCATCTTTGCCGCCTGCTGGGCGCGGATGGCGTATTGGTCGGCGGGGACGTGACCCAACTGCCAGGGGCCGTCCATCTCGTTGCCCAGGCACCATAGTTTGACCGCGTGTGGCTCAGGGCTGCCGTTGGCGGCGCGCATGTCCGCATATTTGGTCCCGGCGGGACAGTTGCAGTATTCGACCCAGTTGCGCGCCTCTTCCGGCGTGCCTGTGCCCAGGTTGACGGTGATCATCGGCGTCCAGCCCATCTTGCGGCAGAGTTTGATGTACTCGTCGGTGCCGAAGTGATTGGGTTCGAGGGATTGCCAGGCCAAATCGCGCACGGTGGGGCGGCTTTCGCGCGGGCCAACGCCATCCATCCAGTGGTAGCCGGAGGCGAAATTGCCGCCGGGGTAGCGCATCGCTGTCATCTGCAGCCGCGCCAGTGCTTCCAAGACGTCGCTGCGGAAGCCGTCGGCGTCGGCATGTTTGCTCTTCGGGTCGTAGACGCCTTCGTACACGGCGCGGCCCAGGTGCTCCAGAAAGCCGCCAAAGATGCGCGGGTCTACCTGGCCGATGCGAAAACTGGAGTGTAGATGGATCGTCGTTTCCTTCACTATCTTCTCCTTGCAAGGTTAATGTCAGAAGACCGGTGCTGATAACCGGCCATGCCATCCATCTGCTGGTCACTTCTCGACCACAAACCTGCCGATAGCGAAAGAGTCACCCCACTGCTGGCCATGCTCGTCCAGGAGCGGCAGCCGCTGCATTGTCTTCAGAAGGTACCATGCGACCTCGATCCTGTACTCGCCCGGCGGCGCAGCAGGGTCCAACCGCACTTCCCAGGCATCACGCACTACCTGGCCAGGCTCCCACCGGCTGGTGGGGAACGTGCCGGCTACCGGCCACATATCCACCTGTCCGTAAAGCCGTCCGTCTGGCCCGATCAACTGGACGGACAGAGTGTAATTCTCAGACATCGCACTCATCCCGCGCCAGCGCAGTGTCACCGGGATCGTATCCCCAGGGCGTGCGTGCAGACGGCTAACCTCACCATCAAGGAGCAGGATCAACCCCGCGAAGTTGGCCAGCCCGTCCTTAGATGGGAGGACTTTGACCCCGGCAAGCGGGCAATCCGGCAGCGGTGACGCAAGCCATGTACAACGCACCTTTTCCCCAACCAGACCGATGTGCAACCGGTAGTCGCCTGGAATCTCCGGAGCGGGCAATTCGTGGCGACTGCGCGTGCTCGGACCGGCTACGGGGAAGAGGAAGAAACCGCTCTCCCGACCTTCTGCATCAACCCAACTTAACCGTACAGTCCTCCCCCGATCTTTTCCCTCGTCGGATGTGTGCCACGAAAGCTCTACTGCGATGGATGTACCGGCTGGGACCTCGCCGGGAAGATGGTAGCCGCTCAGCCATGTCCCATCAGTGAAGGCATAACGCACCTGGTAAGGGAGCGGAGGCAGGGGTGCAGATGGCTCCGTCACCTTTAGTATACCTACACGCAGCCAGGATGATGGCCTGCCCTCTACGCTCAGGCCTCTCCCCCCGAAGCGTGGGAACAGCCCTACCT
Organism: Anaerolineae bacterium; assembly: GCA_034435075.1. Lineage (GTDB taxonomy): Bacteria > Chloroflexota > Anaerolineae > B4-G1 > B4-G1 > JAOAAG01. The sequence continues at coordinate 7,124 of DAOTYA010000173.1, read as the reverse complement.
CCAGGCGATACTCGCCGGGCTGCACCCACGCAGGTGGTGCCACCTCGTGATAGTCGGACAGGACAATACCCGCGGGCCAGGCATTGGTCGGGTACAGCCCTCCCACAGGGCGCTCGCCGTCAACTGCCCAGACCACATTGCCCTCCCTGTTCACCAGCCGCAGACGGACCACCAGGTCCTCATCTATGTGATCATCGGCCAGCCAGTAGAGCGTCAGATGGTAAAGCTTTCTCCCCGCTACATCCCTGTCCAGCCGGGTGTCTAACAGCCGAATCTTTGTGCCGAACAGGGTGCCCTGGCCTGCAACCGTGGTGTCGAAAGCACGCTGGCTGACCTCTACAAGCGGCCCCACCGACCGCAGGTACAGCCCGGCCAGATTGGGCAGGTAGCGCGCCAGATAGACTGTCTGACCGGCCTCAAGCCGGCGGTGCATCTCTCCATAATACAGCTCTTCGCTTCCCAGGAGTACCAGGTCCAGGTCTGGTCGCATCCCTTCGATCTGCTGCAAATAATATAATGGTGCAAATTTCTCCACATCGGCCAGCACCGCACTGTGCTGTTCCAGCGGCAGGCTCATCACATGGCGTCCCCAGTGATAACCTTCCTCATCCCGGCTCCGGTCTACCAGGGGAAAATTCAACCACACGCGGCTGAGAGGGAGCAATGCGACAATGGCCAGGAGATACCTGCCACACTCGATCCGGCAGCGGGAGACAAGGCTTGTCAGAAAGGCGATACCCGACCCGATCCATAGTGCCAGCAACAGATGGGCGGGCAACATGAAGACGGCAATGTCAGGGACGTTGTACGAGAGGCCATAGAAGACAAAAGCCGCGAAGGTAACGCCGGTCAACATCAGCGCGCGCCTGTATCTCAGTGCCAGGCAAATCAGACCGGCTGCAGCCAGCAAAAGCCCTGCGTTGCCGAAATGCTCGCTCAGGACACGCCAGACGATCTCCCAACGGGCCGGGTCGCGCCATCCTCCGGTTTGCAACGCCCCGTGAAACTGGCTGCCGGTGATATGGGAAAAGAACTCGCCGGCCGTCATCCAGCGGCCGTTTAGCGCCGGCCAGCGCAGCGGAATGAAGAGATAAAGCGAAAGCCCCAGAAGGAAAAGCCCCCCTATGCCAGGCCAGTCACGGGCGCGCATGCGAGGACGCTCCCACATCAGAGCCAGTATTGCTGTCGGGAGCAGCAGGGCCATTGTCAGATGATGGGCCAGACCTGAACCCAGGACAAATGCAAGCACTTTCCAGCGCAATGATGGGGGACGGTCCGCGCCTTCCCAGGGGAACAGCATCAGCCAGAGGGCAATTGCTACCAGAAGCGTGTGTAACGTGTACACTTCGGCGACCACAGCCTGCGACCAGAAGGTGGCAGAAAATGCCAGCGTCGTAGCGGCCAAAAGGGCTGGCGCCCACCACTCAAGACGGGCCACAAGCCCGTACAATACAAGTGCTGCACCCGTAGCGAAAACGGCCGAAGCCAGGTTGACACGCCAGGCCACATTGCCCAGCGGCAAAAGCGTGAACAGTTTACCCAGCAGGACATAAAGAGGGTAACCAGGCGGGTGAGCGATGGCCAGACGGGGTACCACCACCTGGAACTCGAAAGTGTCCGCCTGACCTACCGAGGGGAGCATGGTACGCAGGTACAATCCCAGCGCTACCAGGCTGAGTGAGAGCGGAGCCAGCCATTTCAGCGCCCGTGTCCGCCATCCGGAGTGAAAGGGGCCGAGAGGAGCATTACCTGTCCGCTCCTCCAGGCTGAACAGCAGGCTGAGCAAGGCCTCTCCGGCCAGCAGAACGCCGCCCGCCACGGGGCCGGTAACGATGCCCACGACGTAGAGGAGGAGGGGAACAGTGGTCGCGATTGGGGCAATGTTAGGTGCAGTAACCCCGACCACCCCACATCCACATGCGAGCGCGACGACCGCCAGGGCTGAAGAGTAGAGTGGAGCGCAAAATCCCGCCTCGGCTATCAGGCGGGCAAGAGCCAGTCCCCAGACAGCCCCTGCCACACACGCGCCAGCCCGGTACAGGAGTTCAGGGTGCGGCCTCACCACTGCTTCCAGCCGTCTCTTCGGCCTATTCCAGGCCAAAGTAGTGTTTAAGTATCTCATGAGCCACCGGCACCGCCATGGTTGAACCCTCTCCGCCGTTGTAAAGAAAGACCACAACAGAGACCTCCGGTTCCTGTGCACCCTCAGGCATGGCGTAAGCGACGAACCAGGCATGCTCTGGCTGATCGTACTTGCCGGGTGTGCCGCACATAATATCGTCGCAGAACTGGGCCGTGCCCGTCTTGCCGGCGACGTATATCCTTTCGATCTTCGTGCGATAGGCGGTGCCATACTCAACCGCACCGTGCATACCCTCCCTGACCAGCGCCAGGTATTCTGCGCTGATGGGCAGGGTGCGAATGATCTGCGGCTCGAAGGGCTGGATCACGTTTCCTGCCGCATCAGTGATGTGATGCACAATGCGTGGGCGGTAAAGAGTGCCGCCGTTAGCGATGGCATTGACAGCGTTGAGTAACTGCAACGGAGTGACGGTGAGGAAACCCTGCCCAATGGAGAGGTTGTACGTGTCGCCGGTGGACCAGGACTCGCTGAAAGTCAATCTTTTCCAGTCCGCTGTGGGTACGATCCCCGCGGCTTCGGCCGGCAGTTCCACTCCGGTCTGTTCCCCCAATCCGAAGAAACGGGCGTACCTGGCAATGCGGCTCACCCCCAGCCCCTCGAAGCCGGCTTCCTCAAACCCGCCCCCGGTCTTATAGAAAAACACATCGCACGAATGGGCAATCGCCCCAATCACGTCGAGGGAGCCGTGGCCGGTGCGTTTCCAGCAGTGGAACTCCTGGGCACGCCCCGGGTCGTTAGGGAAATATTTGTTAGCTATGACAATCGTGCCCGGACATGAAAGGTGCGTATAAGGGGTGAGCACCCCCTCCTGAAGCGCAGCCGATGCCACCACCAGCTTGAATACCGAGCCAGGGGGGAGTTGATCGGATAAGGCGTGGTTGAGCATGGGGCGATGCGGATCCGCATACATACGCCCAAGCTCGCGCTCCAGCTCCAGCGGGGAGACACCAGGGGTGAAGAGGTTGTTGTCATACGTCGGGAGGCTGACCATAGCCAGGATCTCGCCGGTGCGGGGGCGCATCACGATGGCCACCCCACGTGGAGAATTTTTTGCCCGCTCCATGCCCCGCTTCAGCGCTTCCTCAACGAATGTCTGTAACTCGAGATCAAGCGTCAGGTGGACACTGTTCCCTGGCACAGGGGCAGCCAGCTCTTTCACCACACGGACGGTTCTCCCCATCACATCTTCCTCGACGATCTGCTGCCCCTTTTGCCCTCGCAGCACATTCTCGAAGGTAGCCTCAATTCCGGCCACACCAAGGCGGTCAGTAGCGGGATCGTATCCCAGTGCGCGGTAATACTCGTCATTGCCCTCAGGTACGGGCAACAGATACCCCAATATCTGAGCGACCAGGGGGCCGTAAGGGTAGTTGCGCACGGACTCAACCTCAATCGAGACGCCGGGCAAGAGAAGGGATTGCTGCGCGATCAGGAACGCGGTCTCCCTGTCCACACCTCGCCTGACGACCAGAGGACGGTATGATGCGAAGCCGACTCCTTCTACCATTTCCCGAAGACCCGGTTGCGGTGCTCCTCCAGAAGGACTTTTGCTCGAGGTAGCATAGGGCATATCAAGGAGCCAGGCAAGCCTGATGAGCACATCCTCTGCAGATGTCCGATCCTCGGGCAGGTATGCCGGAATCAGGAGGACATTAAAGCTGGGGATGTTGCGTACCAGCGGGGTGCCGCTGGCATCGTATATAATGCCCCTGGGTGCGGCAATGGTGACGAGGCGAGTACTCTGTTGCACTGCCCGGGCACTGTAGTAAGGCCCCTCCACAACCTGAAACCGCCACACGCGCAGGGCGAGCACACCGAATACACCCAGTATCAGCAGGCCAAGTAAGATCACGCGGGGAGAGTTCCTCAGCAACTCCCAGCGCTCTTCCCACCTTCCCCGCGCGGGAGGGAGGGCGTAAGGACTCTGACGTGGTTCAAGATTTCGTGGTATCACAGGGTGAACCTCTCTCGCCTTGTCCTGCGTTCCAGCCAACGCATCAAGCGGTATACAAACGGCGCCAGTACGGCATTAAGCAGGACCGAGGGCCAGGCAACCCGGAACAGCGCATCAAGCCAGTCTACAGGGTAGCCGGTCCAGGCCAGCACGAGCAACAGCACCAGGTGGTAACTCGAAACGGCCAGGAGAGTGGACAGCATCACCCCTGCAACCGGCGAACCCAGGTCTACCCTCAGCACCCGGCCACTCAGGAAGGAAGCCACCACCAACGCCAGTGTGATGGCGCCCAGAGGTCCGCCGGAGAACAGTTCCATCATCAACCCTCCCAGGAATGCCCACAACACCCCCTCATCCACGCCGCGCACAACTGACCACATCAATACCACCAGGAGCAGCAGCTCAGGCCGTGCACCCCACAAACTCACGCGGGTCAGCACCACGTTCTGTGTCAGCGTCACACAGGCCAGCAGCGGGATCGCCAGTGATAAAAGCATGGCTCACCTCCCCGCCTGATCACTTCATTGCCCCCCGCCTGAGGGCCCGGCAGGAAGCTCACCTTCTGGAGGCATCTGCTCGTAGGCCGTGATCACCAGAACCTGCTCCAGGCGCGAAAAGTCAAGCGCCGGGCGCAGGATCGCGGCCTGTGAAGATGCGTAATCCATCTGCAACACTTCGGCCACCTGACCGATGATCAGGCCCTTCGGCAAAGTGCCGCCCAGGCCCGAGGTCAGTACAATATCGCCGACACTGATCGGCTGATCCTGGGGTATATACTGGATAAGCAGTGAGCCGTCCGGCTGTCCCACCACCAGGCCGGTAGTGCGCGCATTCTGCAGGAACGCTGCCACAGCGCTTTCGCGATCGGTGATAAGCTGTACCCTGGCTGTGCGTTGGAACACCTCAGCCACACGGCCAACCAGTCTGGGCCCCCCACTGACCACAGGCATCCCCACCTTCACTCCCTGCCGTGCCCCTACGTTAATCGTCACATAGCGGAGATAGGGATTAGGCTCAAAACCGATCACCTCTCCGCAAGGGTATGTGGTGCAGGCCGCCCGGTCCACCACGTCGGCGCCGAGATAAGCCAGAATGGGGAACTCGTCCACGAAGTTCAACTGTGCCCGGAGTGTTTCTACCTCGGCCTTGATCTCCCGGAGCTGGATGTTCTCAGCTTCTAAAGCGTCAACCTGCCTCTGTAATTCCTCCACGCGTGCCTGTAACGCGCGTACATTGCGCACCGTGCTGAACATATTGCCAATACCTGCAACAAAGCCCGCGAAGAAGCGCTGCAGGGGATCGGAGAGGTAGTGGAAAACGCCCTCAAAAGGGGACAGTAATCCAGCTTCGCTGGACACAATCAATAACAGGCTGAGGACAGAAAGCACCAGGGGAAGCCAGGAACGCGAGGGCGATTCCCTCATGCATCACCACCAGGTTTTGCCTCACCACAGGAAAGGAGAGTGTCCCAGACCATCCGTCAGAACTCGGAACGCCTGGGACGGCGGTCGTCGGTGCTCACAAGGATCTCTCGCAGTTCGTCCAATGACTCCAGTACCTTACCAGCCCCGCGGGCCACACAAGTCATCGCGTCTTGAGCCACCCAGGCACGCATGTTGGTCTCATCACTGACCCGTTCATCCAGTCCCTTCAATTGGGCGCCGCCGCCGGTCAGGCAGATACCGGTCTCAAGCAGATCGGCCACGACCTCGGGCGGTGTCTCCTCCAGCGTATCGTGAATCACGTCCAGGATGATGTTTAACGAACCGCTCAGTGCCTCACGAACCTCGATACTGCTGATCTCAATCTCCTCCGGCAGGCCGGTGACCAGGTTGCGCCCGCGCACGGTCATGGTCAATTCTTGTTGCAGCGGATAGGCAGAGCCGATCGTGATCTTGACCTGCTCGGCCATGCGCTCGCCTATGAACAAATTATACTTCTGACGGGCGTACTGGATGATGTCCTCATCCATCTCATCGCCAGCGACACGTACCGAACGGCTGACGACAATCCCCCCCAGCGCAAAAACCCCTACCTCGGTTGTACCGCCACCGATGTCAACAACCATACTTCCTCGCGCCTCGGTGACCGGCAGCCCGGCACCAATGGCCGCTGCCATGGGCTCCTCAATCAGATACGCCTCTCTTGCACCTGCAGCGATAGCCGCGTCGTAGACTGCTCGCTTCTCCACCTCAGTGACGCCGCTGGGAATACCCACCACAACGCGTGGGCGGGGGAAAGGCAGCAGCAACTGGCTGTGAGCGCGCCTGATAAAGTAGTCCAGCATCGCCTGGGTGATGTCGAACTCAGAGATAACCCCGTCACGCAAGGGGCGGATGGCAACGATATTGGCAGGGGTACGCCCGACCATCTCTTTGGCTTCTGCGCCAATGGCAAGAACCCGGCGGGTATTTTTATCAATCGCTACCCACGAGGGCTCGTTTATCACAATCCCCTTGCCACGCACATAAACCAGCGTGTTCGCCGTGCCCAGATCAATCCCTATGTCCAGGGAAAACAACCCAAGGAACGCATCAATGGGGTTGAACACCAGCCACTCCTGTATGGATACTGTACCCGACACCTTCCTGCTACATTATGCCGGTAACAATAAAAATTATACCATGGATTTAATTTTGTGGTAGGTGGGATGGTTCATAATTTGACACTTTGAGTTACGCGCTGGACGCTGCCCGATTGGAATCGGTCTGTTCAGGCGCTTCGCGCCACACGTCGGCCTGTGCCACGCGCCGGTTGGCACGGGCTTGCCATTGGCAACGGTAGTAGTAGTGGCGCAGTGCGCTGCAACACTACTACGCCTCTACATTCACCGTCAGACAGCCGATTTTTTGAGTCAGCCCGAAATGTAAACCAATTTCACGGTAACTGCCTACCCCTGCGACTGAAGTTGCCCACTTTGGGCCGCAGGCCTTCGGTCGGCCTGCGCCGACCGCTGTTTCCGCATCGGCGCAGGCCGACGCCCGGCGCCGCAGGCGCCCGTATAAGCTCGATTTCCAATCGGCACAC
>DAOTYA010000172.1:0-11930 GCA_034435075.1 Anaerolineae bacterium | reverse complement strand
CCCAACGCTTCCAGCAGCAAAGATACGGCCCCGTAACTCAGCCCCAACAGGTAAAGTGCCACTGCCAAGCCCTTCACTCGTTGAGAAAATTGCTCCTGTGACACACCGGCCGGATGGACGCGAAAGGTGCAACCGCAACTGAGACAGCGATACCGCCGCGCCCGCACTTCGCTGTACCGGGTGTCCCGCAAAGGCTTGGGCACTTCCTGGAGCAGCTTGAAATGCCTTCCATTACATCCTGGATGAGGACAAACCTTCGGAGGCTGGAAAACCTCGGGTTCCACTTTGGGCAGCTTGAAAAGGTAGGGGTAGGTACCCCTACCTACCCCTATCTCTCCCTCCAGAAATGAATGCCAGACCTTACCTGATAACACCCGGGAGTCAAGCCTTCAGGCGGAAAATACGGCTGAAGTCGTAACTGCCTGCCCCTGCCAACTGAAGTCGCCCACTTGGGGCCGCAGGCCTTCGGTCGGCCTGCGCCGACCGCTGTTTCTGCGTCGGCGCAGGCGCCCGTAGTATAAGCTCGATTTCCAATCGGCACACGGCGGAAGGCAGCCGGGTAGGTAATTACGAGTCTTGCTGATATAGACTACCTGGTTCTTCCCGCCATAGTTGTTAATGCCGGTTAGCCGCCCGTGGCGACCTTGATCACATCGCCAGGGCTGGCCGCATCCACGGCGGCCTGCACAGTGACATAGTCGCAGGTGGGCGGGCCGGCCGGGCAAACGCGCAGTTCGCCGGCGGGGGCCAGTATGCCCTCTGCTCCGGTTTGCTCAGCGAGGGCAGACGGCGTGCGCCCGCCTCCCACCATCCACAACAAAGCCATGCTCAGCCCCAGGCCAAACGCCAGTGAAATGAGTAACGATTTGGGGGATGGTTCATTGCCGACCCGGAAGGCCGGCGGGCGCAGGCGCAGGCCCGGCGGGCAGCAGCCGAGATCGAACGGGCGCAGGGCAACCTGGCGTGCGCCCGGGAGCTTTTCGAGCAATGGCTGGCGTTCTACCGCGACCTGGACGACCGCCGCGGAGCGGCCGAATGTCTGGCCGGTCTGGGACAGGTGCACCTGGTCGGCGGTCGGCTTGAGGAGGCCCGGCATCGCTTCGAAGAGGCCCTGGCCGCGTTCCAGGCCCTCGGCGACCGCCGCCGCGAGGCCGTCTGCCTGAGAAATCTGGGCACGGTGGCCTGGCGCCAGGGCAGATACGACACGGCGCGGCAGCTTTTCACCGCCGACCTGGAGACCTGTCGCGCCATAGGTGACCGTGCAGGCGAGGCAGAAGCCATCGGCCACCTGGGCCTGGCGTTCATCGCGGCGGGGAAGCCGGCAGAGGCGCGGGACTGCTGGGAAGAAAGCGCGGCCCTGTGCCGCGCCCTCGGCCTGGAGAAGCAGGTGGGGCGCTGGCTGCACAACCTGGGGAACCTCTACCTGGGCCTGGGGCTGTACGCCGAGGCGCAGCGCTGTCTCGAAGAGAGCCTGGCGGTTGACCAGGCCATCGGCGCCAACCCCGACGCAGCGTTGAACCTGGGGTGGCTGGGCAAGCTCAGCCTGTTGCGCGGGGCCTGGGCCGACGACGGCCGCTACCTGGAGGCGGCCGGCGCGTTGGACGGGGAGACGGGCGGCAGCGTGGAGGCGACCTGGCACTACGCCTGGCTGGCTGCGACGTCCTGCGCGTTGGGCAACCTGGCCCGGGCGTGGGCGTGCAGCGAGGAAGCCGTCCGGCTGGCCGGTGCGCAGGGCACGCCCCTGGGGCCGTTCGAGCTGGCGGGGCTGACGGTGATCGCTCTGGCGCTGGCCGATGGTGTGGCCGCGCTGAGCTTTGCCCGTCAGGCGTTGACTGTGGCAGAAGCCGGGGGCAGGGACAGCGACATTGGCCTGAGCCAGGCATTACTGGCCACAGTGCACGGCAGCGGCCTGCTTGCCGGTGCCGAGGACCCACGCTCCTGCTTGGAGGCCGGCCTGGGGCGGGTGGCAGAGGTGCGGCGGACGCTATCCAGGGCAGAGTCGCCCACGGCGGCGGCCTGGGACGGCGCGTATGTGTGCGCGACCGTCCTGCGGCGCTACGGCGTGTACCTGCTCGATCACGGCGAGCCAGAGCGTGGGCGCGCACTCCCGCTGGAAGCGCAGAGCATCGCAACCATCCTGGGCGCGGCCGGCGAACAGGAGCTGGCCACTCGCTCGTTGGCCGGCGATCCCGATCTCCGCCTGCGCTGGTGACCCCTTCAGTTCATGTAACTGCCCAGTCACGTCTGTTCCAAAAAACGAGCCGAGAGCAGTTGTGGATGTTCCCAGCCCGTAACCTGCGCTTCCAGGATTGCCTTCTCCTGGAGCAGTGTGTTGATCGTGCGCTCCAGTTCGGTCGGCGTCCACTTGAGCACGTGAAACACTCTGCTGATCGTCACTCGATCCGCAGCGACGACGTTGTCGAGATATCGTTGCACAAGCACTCGCCGCGCCTCGCTCCGCTCGATCGCGCGCGCCCGCTCCAGGATTTCAGGGAACCAGCGCGGCAGCAGTTCGTAGACGAAGGCATAATCCCACGCCCCAGCCTCGGCCACACCCACCGGCAGTATCTTGAGGCCAACCTGCAACTCAACCAGCGCCCGATCGAAGCGTGCTTTGGCGCTCTGGGCGCTCAGTCGTGCTTCGCGGCGCAACCTGATGGTATCCAGCGGTCCGTGTTCCAGGATAGCCTCATAAACAGCCCTGGCCTCCGCTGTCATCAGGCCGTCCTCGTACTCCTGGGTAAAATCGTAGATGTCACCATAGTTCTCGCTGAGGGCGTAAAAATAAGGCAGTATCTCCAGCGAGACGAGCGTCGCCCGGCGGCGCAAGAGTTTGCCGTAGTACCACCACTTCTTGTCCAGCGACTCGTCCTTCCAGCCCCAACATTTACCGATGTCGGGATCGTCGTGCTCGTGCGGAACTGGCCGCTCACGGCCCGCGATGGCATGGAACAGGTTGGGCATCTCGATGCCCTTGATTGGCCAGAAGTGACAAAAGCCCACCTCTTCGACAAAGGCACGGGCCTCTTCGACGGTGCGCAGCCACCGGTCAGGGGTTCGGTGATAGTTGTATTCGCGCTGCTGCCTGATCTTCTCCGCATCTATAGCTTTCATAGGATTTACCCCAGTTGGCCCCGCTTCTATACACGGAACATCGGGCCTCATTCCTGTCCGATCAGCTCGACCTCGGCTATGGCAGCCCGGTAGGTATGGCCGGATGCGTATACAGTGATGGATTTGATCTGAGCAGGTGCTCTCCCCGACTGAGAGAGCTGCGGTACCAAATTATCAGAGTCATATGAATACCACGTGTCCAGCGGGACCTGGATATGATCGTTGCGGAAGCTGCAGGTTACGCAGAATGGGGGATTACCAGGAACTGCGGTATCGGGCAGTGAGTAGAAACCCTGGAGCCATTGCTGATCCACTCCATCGGCATCCTTATAATCTATGCGTATCATTATCGGGCATTCACTACCCAAAGAACCACACACCGGTACGTTATGTTCATCAATGTACAGGAGCAGATGGAGTTGCAGGAAACTGAAATCACGCACATCCACGCCCAGGTATTGCGTGATGCCGGTCTCGGCATGACCTTCCCCTCTGCGTTCGATGATAACAACAGGACGCCCTTCCATCTCCCCCTGTTGCACATCGCCGCCGGATTCCCCTCCAATCTGTACATCCTTGCTATAAGCGCTCCATCCCTTATCCAGGGGCATGGAAAAGTCACTGTTGACCACCAGGTTACGTGCTGCCGGCAAGGGGCCGAGCAATCGCTGCGAATCAATAACAGCACGTTGATCCGGGGCCAGGTGCAAGGACGCTTTACTGTTCTGCGCCATCAGCCTGGCGTCGCCTTCGCGCACTGTGATCTCCGTGTCACCTGCGCTGACGTTGATCCAGTACGTTCCCTCTGTCAACAGGGCAACTCCATGAGGAGTGCGCACTTCTGCAACGGTGGCCCGGCCGTTCTCATCGGCAACCATAACGCGTACCCGTCCTGTCTTCACCTCGAATCTGACCTGATGAGGCAGCCTGCTGGAGGCAAAGCGGGGAGAGCGCGCGTACAGAAACAACAGGCTGGTCTGATCGTAAAGTTGAGCCACGGCGATGATGGGGCTATCGGGCCTGGGATTGTGGAACACGAGACGTCCGGCTGTGGCGGCCGTAGTGACCAGCGTGTGTTCCGGGATGTCGTTATAATGCTCGTTAACCGAAATTGGTAGCTCTCGACCAGGCAGCGTGATACTCAGGGGCGGCCTCTGTACTTCAAGCACCACCCGTTGCGCTACGCGGGCGGAGAGGATGTAATGGCGTATGCCAAGTGGTACAGAGATGGCCAGGGCTATGCATATGAAGAACGAGATGAAGAGGATAGTCCAGGCCAATCGTTCCGGGTTTTCTCTCATAGATAACGCACTCCGAAGCGTGTAAACTCGCCGGTGGGCGTTTCCCACCAGTAATCCACGCGTTCGACGCTTGAAGATGGAGAACCACGGTTAAGAAAAGCCCGGAATTCCTCCAGTGCCCGGCGCGAACCCTCGGCTACCGTTTCCACCGTGCCGTCCCAGCGATTGGCAACCCAACCGGTCAGGCCCAGTCGTTCCGCCATGCGGACGGTGTAGTAGCGAAAATTGACCCCCTGCACCAGCCCGTGGACAATGGCATGTAAACGTGCCTCAGGTTTCTCCATCATACCCCCGTCACCAGAGATGGAATGTGCGCACCTGGCGTCTGTCAAAGCGGTGCAGCCCCGCTGCCATAGCCTGCTCGAGCGCCTGTTCGTACTCAGCCCGCGTAATCGGCCGGTCCAGTGGTGGCAGTGAGGCTGCCTTATAACATGGACGATACTGGTCCATCAGATTAAAGTATGTGTTGACTGAAACCTCTTGAGCCAGAAAGCGGGCCACCCCGGCCGTTCCTGCCAGACCTCCAGGCAACACCAAGTGGCGTACCAGAAGTCCCCGCAGGGCAATGCCTTCTTCGTTCATCACCAGGTCGCCTGCCTGCCGGTGCATCTCCTTGACGGCGGCCTGGTTTACAGCCGGGTAGTTCCTCACTCTGGAGTAGCGACAGGCAATCTCCTCATCAGCGTACTTCATATCTGGCATGTAGATATCCACCACTCCATCAAGCAGCGCGAGCGCGGCCAGTGAATCATAACCACCAGTGTTCCATACCAACGGGAGATTCAGACCAGCCTGGGCAGCGATCAGAAGAGCAGCCAGTATCTGGGGGAGCACATGGGTGGGGGAGACCAGGTTGATATTATGGCATCCCTGGCGTTGAAGCGAAAGCATCATCGTGGCCAGCTCCTCAGGCTCCACTTCTTCCCCGTGTCCAAGCTGGCTGATTTCATAATTCTGGCAGTACTGACAGTTCAGGTTGCACCAGGCAAAGAAAATGGTTCCGGAGCCACGGTAGCCGCGCAGCGGGTCTTCTTCACCAAAATGCGGGCCGTAACTGGACACGACGGCCCGGATACCTGTTTTACAGCTTCCCGTGTGTTCGTAGCGGTCAACGCGGCATTCCCGCCCGCAGAGGTCACAGGCATGCAGGCGCCTGTAGGCCGCCTCCACTCGCAGCTTTAACTCACCTGAGCGCAGCAGGGCCAGGTAGGCGGGTTCGAAATCACTCACCATCGCACCGGTACGTTAAACACGCGCCATGAGCGGTCCAGACACCTTACGTAGCCGTTCTCCCGGCCGAACTGGTAGATGCGCCAGGTCACCTCTACATCGCGCCGGCAATAATCCCTCACCTTATCGAGGTGACCCTGGCGAAACCAATGCACCGCCTGAACTCCGTCAGCGCTTTTTCTCTCTCCCAGCGTTGCTGCGGCGACGTCGTCCAGCCTGGGGCGCCATCCCAGGTTTTTATAGAGGCACAGAAGCAGATCAACTGTCGGCAGGTCGGTAAGCGGGTCATCCGTATAGGCCCGCAGTACCTCGTAATCGAAGCGGTACAGGTTGTAGCCCACTATCAGGTCCGCTGCGCGCAAATCGCTGATGAGCTGTGCAACTTCCCGCTCAGTATAGTCGCGGTAGACACCTTCGGCAGGATAGTAGATCACAGCGAGGGCCAGCCCCATCTTGCGGATATTCCCCCAACCACCCACTTCATCCGCCAGACGCCGGGTCTCCAGGTCAAAAGCGATTATCTTGCGCACGTTATTTCCCTCTCACTAAGAGCCTATCCGGAAATCGTAACCGACGCATCCCTTGCGTCGGTATAAGCGGCACGTGGATGCTGCCTGTACGGTTTTTCGGATAGGTTCTTAATGCGGCTCCCACCAGACGTGAATCAGCGCATTGCCTCCGTGTTCATAATACTCGACTTTAATCTCGTAGGTGCCGCTGCTCACCCAGTGTGCTCGACACATCGGCTGCGAGCCGTCGTTCGCATGCCATTCGTCCAGCACCAGAGTAGAGCCGACCCAGAGGCGCACCCCGTCATCACTCATCGCGCAGAAACGGTAGTGATCGGTGTTCAGGTATGCCTTGCGCACCCAGCGGGCAGAGAACCCATCCCACCACACTGTGTCGGGGAAGGGACTTTTAGTACCCCAGTCGAAGCTGACAGCCGGTGTGTAGTGGGTGGCGACCGGCTCCCCCTGGAGTGACTCGTTGTTGTAGAAAGCGCCAAACCAGACGTCAGACGGAGGCTCAGGTGTGGCCGTCGCAGAAGGGGTGGGGGTCGCCACCGGCGGCACCGTGGAGACCATTTTCCACCAGAAGTGGATGCGCGCTACCTGGGTGCGGTCGTAATACTCGACCTGTATGGTATGGCTGCCGGCGCTCAAGGCACGCCGGGCAGTGTACAGGCGCAGCCCTCCATCTCGCCAGCCGTCTATGATCCGCTCACCGTCAATGTATACGCGCGCTCCATCGTCAACTTTAACGTTGAATTGATATGTGCCCGCCTCGAAGTTGAAGCTGCCCGTCCAGCGCACGGAGAAGGCGTTGACAGGCATCCCGCCCGCAGGTGGCCCGGAACCCCAGTCAAAGTTTATAGAGGGGTCAACGCGCGTGGTGTAGGGTGGTGCGGTCAGTGTGATGTTATCGAAGTATTCGCCGTTCCAGGGGCCAGGCCATGAGGGCGGGGGTTGCGGCTGAGGCGGGGGTGGCGCGGCGCAGGGGATGGTTAACCGTTGTCCCACGTAAATCAGGTTCAGGTTGGTAATCCCATTGGCCCGGGCAATAGCCCAGGCGTCCATCCCGTAGCGCATGGCGATCTGGAGCATTGTCTCACCCGCCCGAACTATATGGACACCACAGGCCGACTGACCCGACGGTATGACGAGCCGTTGACCAACGTAGATGCGGTCCGGGTTAGTGATACGGTTTGCCCGTGCAATATCCTGTACGCTGACGCCGTAGTGGCGGGCGATGCTGTAGAGTGTCTCTCCTGGTTGAACCACGTGGGTGATACCGCTTGCGTCAGGGGATGCAAAAACCGGCAGGTAAAGCAGAGCAATGACCATTGCGGTCAATAGCAGGGTTGGGAACCATCGTTTGGGCATAGTACCTCCTGTCACACCGTCGGTGAGCTCATGGGTGTGTCCCAAAATTGTGGGACAACTGCGAGCAGTTATCCTACGAGTACGGCCAGGCCCGACAAAATGGGACACACTCGAGCACACTGGATACTTACAACGGCTAATCATACTCAACTTTGTATGACTGTCAAGCTTTTAGAGCCTATCCGAAAAACCGTACAAGCGGCATCCCTATGCCGCTTATACCGACGCATGGGGATGCGTCGGTTACGTTTTTCGGATAGGCACTTATTCGCAAACAGCGAGAATGGGACCGCAAGGATGTAAAGCCAGGCAGGAGCCGGGCCAGCTTTCCCATGCTCACCAGCTCACATCCGGCGGAAAAACCATTCTATGCCGGTTGACAGGGAAAGCACAATATCATAAAATGTGGTCTGCTGCATGGGATGTTCCCTGCACCATCCTCACTTGTGGAGATACTCGAGATGAACACAGCTCCTCTCTACGGCGGACTCGAAGCCGGTGGCACCAAGTTTGTCTGCGCTGTCGGGACAGAGCCACAAGACATCCGTGCTGAGGCCCGTTTCCCAACCACAACTCCACATGAGACCATCCGCAAAACACTGGATTTCTTCCGGGAGCAACAGGAACTGGCGGGGTCCAGACTCACAGCTATTGGCATTGCATCATTCGGGCCCGTTGACCTTAACCCTGCTTCCCCGACTTTTGGTTACATCACATCTACCCCTAAGGCCGGCTGGCAGAATGTAGACCTGGTTGGTACAATACGTCATGAGCTAAACGTGCCCGTAGGATTCGATACTGATGTTAACGGTGCTGCATTGGGTGAGGGATTGTGGGGCGCAGCACGGGGATTGGACACTTTTATTTATCTCACTATCGGCACAGGCATCGGGGGAGGTGGAATGGTCGGGGGACAAATTATTCACGGCCTGCTTCACCCTGAGATGGGGCACATCCGTATTCCCCATGACCCCCAAAGCGATCCTTACGAAGGCAGTTGCCCTTATCATGGCGATTGTCTGGAGGGATTGGCGTCGGGCCCGGCAATAGAAGCACGCTGGGGAACGCGAGCCGAGAATCTGCCACCGGACCATCCAGCCTGGGATTTGGAAGCACACTACCTGGCTCTTGCCCTGACTAATTTCATCTGCGTGCTCTCGCCGCAGCGCATCATACTTGGCGGCGGGGTGATGAGGCAGGGCCATCTCTTCCCCCGCATCCAGGCCGGGGTGCAGAAACTGCTCAGGGGCTACATACGCGCCCGTCCGGTTCTGGAGAAAATCGGGGAATATATCGTCCCTCCGGCGTTGGGGGAACGGGCTGGCGTACTGGGGGCCATCGCTCTGGCGCGCCGCGCTGCTCATTCCGCCGGATTGGCCACGTATTAGGCCCCAGGCCAGTAACTGCCTCCCCCTGCCGACTGAAGTCGCCCACTTTGGGCCGCAGGCCTTCGATCGGCCTGCGCCGACCGCTGTTTCCGCGTCGGCGCTCTGCTTTTCGCTTTCAGGCTGCCGCGCTTGACGGCTGCGCTCTTGTCACCGGCAGAAATACGCTGAATGTGGTACCTACTCCCACATCGCTTTCAACGGTGATCTTTCCCCCAAGTTGTCCGATAATCTGGGCACAAGCTGGCAGCCCGAGGCCGGTACCACCACGGTCTCCCTTGGTAGTGTAAAACGCCACCCAGATTTTATCCATTATCTCAGGAGGGATACCAGGGCCATTATCGGTCACGTCCACAACGACAAAACCAGGATCGTCAGCAAGCCGCGCCCAGATAAATAAGCGCTTGTTTTCCGTCTGGTACATTGCCTCCATAGCGTTTTTGATCAGATTGACAAACACACGGTCAAGCTGAGTTGGGTCGGCAATTATGGGGGGAAGATCGTCGCTGTAGAGCGTACGCACAACCTCATCAGGTATGCCCATTGATGCGATGACCCTGTCCAACAGCTCTGGAAGGTGGATCAGCTCTTCCCGGATCTTGCGGCGGGCAGGGCCGATGAGGTCCTCCTTGATGTTCAGGATGGAACGGGCGCTGCCTTCGATGATTTCCAGGTCCTCAAAGATGGAGTCCACGGTCAGCATTTTGCGCAGTCGCTTCAGGGGCTGTTCATCCAACTCGGCACGCACCTGGTCTAATAGCCTGCCTCGTTTAGCGATTTCCTCAGCCGCTTCGCTCAGGATCATTGCAAATTTATGCTCGTGCCATTCAGGGGGAAGCTGCCGCACCAGCCCATCTGCTACCGCTATATAACGTACAAAGTCCTCGGTAATGCGAGCGACGCTCCCGGGGATAGGGGCTGCCTTATTACCCACCCAATGAATCGCCTCGCCGGTAGCCGTGGCGATGGCCTCGAAGGTCTTGGCCCGCAAAAGCTCCTTGTGCGCGCTCTCCAGCTCTTTAAGCAGACGGGCATTGTTGATGGCTACAGCCAGTTGATCTGCCATCGCCTGAAGTGCGTTGATATCCTCGTTGCTGAAAGCTGCTTCCTCTGTGCTTTGCACTGTTACCGCGCCGATCACCTCATCTCCCACAATCAGTGGCAGGGCCATCTCAGAGCGGGTATGTGGCAGGTAGGGGTTCTTGAAATGGACCGGCTCCTCGCCTACATCCAGCGCAATGCGTGCCTTGCGCTGCTTGATGCATGTGCCGATCATAGAAAGTCCCCCCACCTGAAGCTTATGCCCCCTGGCGATCATTGCGGCGCCGGCCTCACCACGCCCGGCCCGCAGCACGGCCCACTCGCCTGTCTCGTCAATCAGGAACACCCCGGCGTAATAAAAGCCATACGCATCGCAGATGACATCCACAGTTTTGTTAAGCAACTCGTCCATATCCAGGATGGAGGTGAGGCTCTGGCCAACCTGAGCGGCTGCTGCAAGCAACCTGGCATGCCGTTCTGCCTGGGCCAACAGCCGCTGATTCTGGAGATGTAGCCGGGCATTGTGGATGGCGATGGCCAGCTGGTCAGCCATGGTCTGGAGAGCGGTAATGTCCTCATCGCTGAAAGCAGCCTCCTCCGTGCTCTGGACGGTTAATGCGCCGATAAGCTCATCGCCTGCAATCAGTGGCAAAGCCATCTCGGAGCGAGTATAAGGCAGATAGGGATTTTTGAAGTGTACTGGCTCCTCACCTACGTCCAGTGCAATGCGCGCTTTGCGTGTTCCGGTAGCAGCTCCGATCATCGAATGACCGTCTACCTTTAACTTATGGCCGGCGGCGACCATGGCAGCGCCGGCCTCGCCGCGCCCGGCCCGCAGCACAGCCCATTCGCCTGTCTCGTCAATCAGGAAAACGCCAGCATAATAAAAACCGAACTCGTCACAGATCAGGTCCACGGTGGTTTTGAGCAGTGTCTCCAGGTCAAGGATCGAGGCGATGGTGCGGCCGACTTTGGCACTGGCGGCCAGCAAGTGGGCCTGCCGTTGCGCCTGTTTCAGCAGACGCATATTCTGTTCGTTCAACTCAGCATTGCGCTGAAGCGCCTGGGTCAGCTCGCGGACCTTATCTTCGAGCCGGGCTACCAATGCCTCCTGGTAGTCTCTACGGTAGCGCTCATCGCGCAACTCTTCACGGTCGCCGCTCAGGAATCGCTGCACCTGCTCCACAAACGTATCCGGGTTGATAGGCTTTGACAGGTAGCCGTCACAGCCAGCTGCCAGCACGCGTTCACGAACGTCGCCGGTCACATCGGCTGTTAGCGCAACCACGGGAACGTCCGGCAACAAAGTCTTGATACGGGTGGCAACCTCATATCCGGTCAGACCAGGCATATGCATATCCAGCAGCACCAGGTCCGGACGGATGTTCCTGGCCACTTCTATCCCTTTCAAACCATCGTCCGCCTCAATGATGTTGTAGAGGTGGGATAGCAGACGCCGTACCAGGGTGCGTACCTCGGGTGTGTCATCCACGCATAAAATAGTGGGGCTGTTTGTTGTTCGATCCATACGAGGAATGATAACGCCTGCAGTTTTCAGTAACAACACTTAAATCACATTATATCCATTTTTCCCTTCTTCACAATTAAAGTTCCAGTTTGAGGGGCGAATGATGAGCACCCGGGGTAAGCGCGCCGTGACTTCCCAACGAAACAGCACCTCAAACAATGCTCTGGGCCAGCCAGGTAACCGTTCAGGTGGTGACTGTATGGGCGAGGCATTCCTTGCCCGTACCCCCTTTTAGGCCGCAGGCCTTCGGCCGGCCTCTGCCGACCGGCACGCCGGCACAGGCCGAAGCCCGGCGCACAGCGCCCCAACAGGCCGATTTATGAACTTTAAGAAATTACCCACGGTTCGCTCAAATCTGGACTGGTTTCGAGAATTGATGTAAACTCTCGCTATGAGCGAGAGACAAACTGTGATAAGTGAACGGGTGGATGATATCCCCCTGCTGCTG
>DAOTYA010000171.1:0-3035 GCA_034435075.1 Anaerolineae bacterium | reverse complement strand
GGAGGAAAAAACGATGACCAGCAATGCCAGTTCTCGCTTAAGGGTCTCGGGACGGAACCCGCTACAGGCTTTCCGCAATATGGCGCTGCGCACCAAACTTGCCATTCTATTTGTTGCTGTGGCTATAATCGCAGTGGGCTCCGTTTCCTACCTCACCATAACCAGCATTACGACCGCTTTCACAGAACATGTGTATGCCGGGCTGATTGCCGTGGCGGAGACGCAGGGACAGAACATCGGCACCTTCCTGGCTCGACACGTGCGCTCGATGCAGTCCTGGACCAACGCTCCGGAGATACAGACCGCGCTCGCCAGCCGGAATGCCTCCTACCACGGTGACAAAACAGCCGGGGAATGGGCGAGCCTGGACGCACAGTGGAAAAGCGCCGGTCCAGGTGATCCGCTGCTCCAGGCACATCTGGATAGCGAAATTGCCCAGAGGTTGAGGGAATTCATGCGCGACGCTCCCGAGTTTGCCGAGGCCTTCATCACCGACCGCTACGGTGGACTGCTGGCGGCCGGCGCACGCACCTCTGATTACTATCAGGCGGACGAAGGATGGTGGCAGTCCGCTTACAATAATGGCCAGGGGGCCGTCTTCATTGCCGAGCCGGAGTTCGACGAAAGCGCCGGGGTCATCGGGATTAACATGGCAGTACCAGTTTATGCTGCCGGTGAAGAGGTGATCGGCATCATGCGGACGACTCTCGATGTAACTGAATTGCTCGGCGAGTTCAACATCACGATCGGGGAAACCGGCGAACTGGTCTTCGTTTTCCCATCGGGGATGGCATTGATACCAGGCAGGTACGGCGAAGAAGCGGAACAGATACCACTTGATCCTGCTATCTTGACTCAATTGGAAAGCGGTCCTCAGCGGCATACAGAGATGATCTGGGACAAAGATCCCAGCCTGGTCGGCTGGGCAACGGTTACCTCGTCTGGAGAAGAAAAGTACATCTCGGACCTGGCCTGGAAAGTCGTCGTCCATCAGCGTCAGGACGAGGCCCTGGCACCGGTCTGGCAGGCACGAAACGCCGCTATTATCACAGCCACGGCGATCATTCTCGTCGCCAGCGTCATCGCGAGCCTTGTAGGACGTGCAGTGGCCAACCCCCTTGCCGGGTTGAACGAGACGGTAAAGCGGTTCGCTGCCGGCGACCTGAATGCCCGCGCCGAGAGCAGATCCAGCGACGAGATCGGCACCCTGGCCCATAACTTCAACCAAATGGCCGATCGAATAGGAAGCCTGTTGACCGAAATTCAGACCCGTAACGCCGAACTGGCCGAACGCACCCGCGAACTGGAGGCCGGTCAGCGCGTCACCTTAGCCGCCAGTGAGCACGTGTCCCCGGATGAACTCCTGGACCTGGTGGTGAACCTCATCCGCGATCAATTCAACCTCTACCACGCCCAGGTGTACATCGTGGATCGGGAGCAGGGAGCGGCCGTCCTGCGCCAGTCCACCGGCTACGCGGGGCGGCAACTCCTGCAACGCAAGCACAAGATTCCGTTAGATGCCACCGCGCTCGTCACCAAGGCCATCCGCACCGGCGAACCGGTGTTGGTGGCCGACGTGACCCGGGACCCAGACTTTATGTCCAACCCCCTGCTCCCCGAAACCAAATCCGAACTGGTGGTGCCGCTCAAACTGGGCGACGAGATCATCGGCGCGCTCGACGCCCAGGATCGCATACCCGGCCGGTTCGGCCCCTCGACCGTTGCCCTGTTCCAATCCATGGCCGATCAGATCGCCATCCTCTTCGAGAACAGCAACCTGCTCACCCGCCTCACTGAGCAGACCGAAGCGCTGACCGCTTTTACCAACCAACTCCGCGTCGCCGCCGAGATCGCCCGGCGGTTGGGCACCATCCTCGACCCGGACCAGGTGCTGGAACAGGTGGTCGAACTCCTGCAGAGCCGCTTCGGGTTGTATCACGCGCACGTCTACCTGCTGGACGAAGCGACCGGCAGGCTGGTGATGCGTGCCGGCGCCGGTGAGGTAGGCCGCGTGCTGCGCAAGCGCGGTCACTTCATCCCGCTCGATGCCGAAAGGAGCATGGTCGCCCGCGCCGCACGCGAACACGAAACCATCGTGTCAAACGACACCACCCAGGAACCCAACTTCCTGCCCAACCCCCTCCTCCCGCAGACGCGCTCTGAAGCCTCGATCCCCCTGACCGTCGGCGATCGCGTCCTGGGTGTGCTGGACATCCAGGACGAACGGACCAACCGCTTCGGCCAGGTTGACATAGACACCTTCACCACCCTGGCCGGACATGTTGCCATCGCGCTGCAGAACGCCATAGCCTTTGAACAGACACAGCTCCGCCTGCGCGTGAGCCGCGCCCTTGTCGGTGCCAGGACAGAGGAAGACGTGTTGAACGTGTTGGCCGGGCAGCCCGGCCTGTATCCACAGGCGAGCGTGGACGTCATGACCGTCGAGCGAGGCGAGGACGGCAGCCTTACACTCGTCAGCCGCCGCTCCTTGAGTTTCGAGAGCGGCATCCCGCCCACTCCTCAAGGCACTCGCTTCCCGATCCCCGGGTTTCCACTTGTAGACCTCATTACGCCCGACACACCGTTTGCATCACCCAACGTGTTCCACGATGAGCGCGTGGATGAAGGCGCTCGGGAATTTGCCCGCCAGAAAGGTTGGATCAGCCTGGCGATCTTCCCCATCACGACGGGCGAGAACTGGCTGGGGGCTATCATCGCGGCATCCAGGCAAGAAGCTTATTTCGACGCCGCGAAATTGACACTCTACCAGACCCTCGCCGAACAGGGCGCCACCGCGCTCCAGATCGCCCGCCTGAACGACGAGAGCCTGCGCACCGCTGAGCGGTTGAAGGAGGTGGACCGGCTCAAGAGCGAGTTCCTGGCCAGCATGAGCCACGAACTCCGTACCCCGCTCAATTCCATCATCGGCTACACCGAGGTCATGCTGATGGGGCTGGACGGTGAAATTGATCCGGAGCTGCGTGAGGACGTGCAGGCGATCTATGACAACAGCCAGCACCTGCTGAACCTGATCA
>DAOTYA010000170.1:0-17695 GCA_034435075.1 Anaerolineae bacterium | reverse complement strand
CGGGCTTTCTGGTATGAGTGCATCCAGGCTGAACATGCGGGTAACATTTTACAGGACAGCGGTGTTTCGTCAATTCAGGCAGCCCAGATAATTTTCCGATAACACCCCTGAGGGGATTTCGAAGCAAATCCCAATCCAGGAAGGGAGTCGAGGCTTTAGCCGGTGCAAACGCGGCTCAAACCGGCTGAAGCCTCGACTCCGGAAGGGAAAGGCGGTACCGGCGTAGTCCAAATCGCTTCCGCTTCGAACACCTCCCGAGGGATTTCGAAGCAAATCCCAATCTGGGGAGAGAGTCGGGTAGGTAAGGGTACCTACCCTTACCTTAGCCGGCACAAACGCGGCACAAACCGGCTGAAGTAGGGGTAGGTACATCTACCTACCCGACTCCGGGTGAGAAAAGCGGCGTCGGCGTAGCCCAAATCGCTTTTGCTTCGGACACCTCCCGAGCCGTTTCATTTGCATGCTGTATCGCGTGTGCTATAATTCAAGATAAGGAAGGTCTGAGCACGAGGACGCCCGGCGCACTCTGAAGGAAGAGCATTCAAATGAAGTTCGAGCCATGGGTACCCTGGAGAGGACTGGGCTTTCTGCCATCCAGTGGATGGGAGTACATGCTCCTCTCCGTTTACGTACTGGCTGCTCTGGTATTCCTCTGGCGTTGCAGAAAGGATTTCACCAGGCTGGCGTGGCGTCGTTTTCTGCTGTTTGTAGCACTTCTACTCAGCCCACTGCTTCTCAATCACCTGCTGGTTATCTCTTTCCCGGGCCTTGACCTGCCGCCATTTCCCGGGGTCCCCCTCCTGCCGCCAACACCCCAGGCACCCTTGTTAGGCAGTTTGCCGCTGTTCGTGTGCGGAGCATGGTTGGGAGGGGGACCGGCTTTACTGGTCGGTGCACTCGGCGGGGTCATGCGGGTAGGGATGGCCGGCGGTGGTATATTGGATCCATTCTACTTTGCTTTCTTCGGGGCCGTACTTGGCTCATTCCTGCGCCAGGACTATCGAGGACGGCTGCCCTCGATGGTACGGCAACCCCTCATCGCCGGCCCTGTAGTCGTGCTGCTGACCTCTTTGTTGCGCCTGCTCTCACTGCTCGCTCAGACTTTCAACGCAGGCGTGGCAGCCCTGGATTACGCAGTCACGCTGGCGAGGGCCTATCTGGGCGCTGCGCTTCTGGAGAGCTTCGTCGCCTCTTTAGTTATCCAGGTCGTCTACCTGGCCCTGCCGCGCCTCCGCCCTGTGCACGCGGTGTATCGTTACCCACCTTACGCGCGCACACTGAACCGCCGCCTGCTCTCCCTGTTTGTGCCTCTTATCCTGATAATGACGCTCGTCCTTATCTACGCGATGACCAAAACAACGCTGGATACGGCAATAGTAGACGCCGTGGACGAGATGTCGAGAGATGCCCACAGTGCTGCGGAAAACATCCCCTATTTCATTCACACCGGCCAGGGGTTATTGGAAGAGTTCGCCGGAGACAGGGCTTTGCTGCAGAGCGATCCCGCGTTGTTGATGGCCGTACTGCAAAGCGAACTGCGTACCGTCGTTTTCTTCGACCAGCTGATGTTGTTTGATGTGCAGGGGCAACTGGTAGCCATGTATCCTCCCGCGCCGACCGGTGATCCCGAGTTGACCGATGAGGAGCAGTGGCGTCTGCAACGTGTGCTTGAGGACAGGGCCACCCAGATAAGCAACGTGCACCACTCCAGGCGTCAGGAGGTGATCCTGACTTTTATGGCACCCGTCGAGGATAAAGAGACACACGAGCTTCACGGAGCCCTGGTGGGACGCACCAGAATTGAGTACAACCCGGTGCTTAACCGGGCCCTGGCCAGTCTCCAATGGACCCGGGCGCGCGGCAAGGGCTTCTTTGTGGATGTGGAAGGGCGGATTGTCGCCCATACCAACCCCAACATGCTGCTCGTTAACTGGGGCATTGAGGAAAACCGCCCCTGCATGAAGATTGAATTGCCCGGCTGTGCCTACGAGAGCCGCAACCGTAAGGACAACACACGCGAACTGGTCTACTACCTGCCCGTCGAAGGCTATCCCTGGGCCGTGGTGATCCAGTTACCCTATGAAGTCGTGCTGGAACATGCCACCCAGGTCGCCACGCCCCTGTTGGGCCTTCAGCTCCTGCTGGGTGGGGTGCTTGTTGTGGTGATCCCCTTTGTGACCAACCTGGTGACACGCCCGCTTACCCAACTGGCCGCAGCAGCCGACCGTATCGCTGAGGGTGATCTGGATCAGGCAGTCCATGTGCCCGGCGAGGACGAGGTGGCGCGCGTGGGGGATGCCTTTGAGGGTATGCGCCTGCGCCTGAAAGACCGCCTGGAAGACCTCTCGCTGCTGCTTCAGGTGAGTCAGGCAGTATCCGCAACACTGGAGCTGCCCAAGGGCATGCCCTACATCCTTGAAGGCGCGCTCAAAGCCACGCGCGCACAGGTGGCACACATTGTACTGCTTTCGGCCAGCGGCGATCCTCAGATGGTGATGGCACGGGGCGAGCCGCGCGAAGGACTGGGCACGCTTGACCGGCTGCTTGCCACAGCAGCCAGAAACATGGACTCCCCGCTCATTATCGAAAACCTGGCCCGTGCCAGAAGCCTGATCCCCGCTGAGTTGGCGGCGGGGCCGATTAAAGCCGTCATTGCGTTGCCAGTACGCACCAAGGATCAGGTGCCAGCAGTAATGTGGGTGGGATATGACTCTCCCCGCCAGTTCGAGGCCTCGGAGATTGACCTGCTCTCCACGCTTGCCAGCCAGACCGCCGTGCTGGTGGAGAACGCACGCCTGTTCCAGTCAGCAGAGGGCGGCCGACGCCGCCTGGCTGCCATCCTGACCAGCACCAGCGATGCCGTACTGGTCACCGACCGGGATGACCGCCTCCTGCTGATCAACCCGGCTGCCGAAAGAGTACTGGGGGTCACGGCAGACTCCGTTGTGGGTCAAAAAGTGAGCGAAGTAGGACTGGAGCCGAAGCTGGTCCGCCTGCTTGCGGAGCCTCTCGCTCCAGACCAGGCGCGCAACGAAGAAGTGCCCCTCCCGGACGGTCGTACCTTCTACGCCAGCGTTTCCGTCATCTTGAGCGCCGATGGCGAACGAATGGGGCGTGTGGTCGTGATGCGCGACATCACCCATTTCAAAGAACTCGACGAGCTGAAGTCGGAATTCGTGGCCACCGTGTCACATGATCTGCGGGCACCACTGACCTTTATGCGAGGCTACACAACCATGCTGCCTATGGTCGGTGAGCTTAACGAGAAGCAGCGGGAGTACGTCGAAAAAATCCTCCATGGCGTCGGGCAGATGAGCAACCTGATAGACGACCTGCTCGATCTGGGGCGCATCGAGGCCGGCGTGGGACTGGAACAAAAGCCCTGTCACCTTGGAGTGATCCTCGTCGAAGCTGTAGACGGGATGCGGGCGCGGGCAGCCGCCAAAGGGCTTACCCTGCGCCTGGAACCGGCTGAGGATATGGCTGTCGTTATGGGAGATGCCGCGCTCCTGCGTCAGTCCATCACCAACCTGGTGGACAATGCCATTAAATATACCCCCAGCGGGGGCACCGTCACCGTTGGCCTGTCGGTGCGCGACAATCAGGCTATCATTCGTGTCTCCGACACCGGCATCGGCATTGCCCCGGCGGATCAGGTGCGCCTCTTTGAGAAGTTCTACCGTGTCAAGCGGCGTGACACTGTCAACATCCAGGGCACTGGCCTGGGACTGGCGATTGTCAAGTCCATCGTTGAACGACACGGCGGCAAGGTGTGGGTGGATAGCGAGCTGGATCGTGGCAGCACTTTCTACATCAGCCTCCCTGTCAGTGACATCACCGCCGAAGAGGAGGATGCGACTTAGAACCTATCCGAAAAACGTAACCGACGCTCCCCATGCGTCGGTATAACATAGTGATGTCGCTTGTACGGCTTTTCTGATAGGCTCTTAGGCGCAGTCGCTACCCGCAGGAAATGATACAGGAGTGTTCGAAGGTCCTGAAGGGTAACTTATGGCAGAGCTTACCCGTAAGGAGCTGATATTGGCGCTGGTCGGCGCCGGTGCACACCCCCGGCTGCGTGGGCTTGATCTGAGCGGCCTGGACATAAGCGGTCTGGACCTGAGCGGAGCAGACCTGCGGGAATCGAATCTGAGCGGGGCCAACCTGAGCCGGGCTGACCTCTCCGGCACCGACCTGCGGGGCGTCAACCTGAGCGAGGCCGATCTGAGCCGCGCTAACCTCAGCCGTGCTGACCTCAGTGAAGCCAACCTGAGCAGGGCCGACCTGAACCGGGCCACCCTTCAGGAAGCTGTGCTGCGCCGGGCCATACTGAACGGGGCCAACCTGAGCCGTGCTGACCTCCTCGATGCCGACCTGTGGAGGGCCAACCTCACCGACGCAGTCTTGAGCGGCGCGGCCTTATGGAGAGCCAACCTGACCGATGCAGAGATCAGCAACGCTGACCTCAGCGGAGCAAATCTGATCGGAGCCGACCTGAGCCGGGCCGACCTGAGCCTGGCCAACCTGCTTGGTGCCAACCTGGGCGGCCTGAGCCGGGCCGACCTGAGCGGCGCAGCCCTCAGCGGCGCCAACCTGCTTGGAGCTAACTTGCTTGGCGCCAACCTGCGCGAGGCCAATCTCAACGAAGCCAACCTGAGCCGGGCGATCCTTCAGGGTGCGGACCTGCGCCGCGCTAACCTGCGCGAAGCCATCCTTAACGAAGCGATCCTCCAGGGCGCCGACCTGCGAAAGGCGGACCTCAGTGGCGCCAGAATGGAAGGCGTAGACCTGATCGAGGCTGACCTGGGGGAAGCGATACTCACCGGTGCCAACCTGCGTGGGGGGCATATGCGTGGTGCGGACCTGTGGATGGCGATCCTCGACCAGACCGACCTACGGGGCGCTGAACTTTCCGGCAGACAACTGGGGCGTGCCAGGTCGCTTAAAGGCGCAATCCTGCCCGATGGCACCACGCCGCCAGACTGAATTTCAGGCTTCGGAAGCCCGAAGCCCAAGTTATGAAAGGAGTTTAACAAATGTCAGCACTCTTCGAGGGCCGCCAGAGCATTATGGACACGGTCATCAGATTCTTCCGCGAGGATGACTGGAACTTCCGCCAGCTCGAAGGAAAATCCATTCTTCAACTTGGATTCGCTGGCGAGAACGGAAGCTGGATGTGTTACGCTCAGACCCAGGAAGACAAGCAGCGCTTCATATTCTACTCTATCCTGGACTCCAAGGTCCCCCCCAACAAGAGAGCAGCCGCTGCCGAGTACCTGACCCGGGCAAACTACGGCCTGGTGATCGGGAACTTCGAAATGGATTTCTCGGATGGAGAAATTCGCTACAAGACAAGCATAGATGTCGAGGGCGGACAACTGACGACCAGCATGGTGAAAACTCTTGTCTACACCAACGTGTTGATGATGGACAGATACCTGCCCGGAATAATGAGCGTTGTTTATGGAGGCGTCTCCCCGGCTGAGGCCATCGCGCAGGTGGAAGGCTAGCACCAATACTATCATAACCTTGGAATCGAGCCTTCAGGCGGAAAATCCGACTGAAGCCTCTACGCCGGCACTAATAGCCTGTCCGAAAAACCGTACAGGCGGCATCCCTACCTTATACCGACGCATAGGGGTCGGTTACGATTTCCGGACAGGCACTAAAGTAAAGCACCTGATGAGCGGGACAGGATTCGTCTACACCTCATGACCGATGGGGAAATGAACACAGCCGCACATCGCGTTTATATGGATTACTCAGCTACCACCCCCGTGGATGCGCGGGTCGTGGAGGCGATGGCTCCATACTGGAGCCAGGTCTTCGGAAACAGCGAGTCCGCCCATACCTTTGGACAGGAGGCAGCAGCCGCTCTGGAACAGGCCCGCCAGACTGTGGCTGACATACTCGGTTGCCAGGCAACCGAGATCGTGTTCACCGCTTCTGGCACTGAGGCCGACAACCTGGCCCTGCGCGGTGCGGCATGGGCAGCTCGCCGCAGCGGACGCGGTGGTCATATCATCACCACCCCTATCGAGCACCCGGCTGTCGGGCATACGGTGGACCAGCTACAGAAATTGTTCGGTTTTGAGGTCACGCAGTTGCAGGTGGATGGGTACGGGCGTGTCAATCCGGATGATGTGGCAGCCGCAATCCGACCGGATACCGTCCTGGTCAGCATAATGACGGCCAGCAATGAGATCGGCACGGTGCAGCCCGTGGCTGAGATCGGACGCGTATGTCGGGAGCGGGGTGTGCTCTTCCACACCGATGCGGTCCAGGCAGCCGGCAGGTTGCCCCTGCGCCCGCACGAGATGGGAGTGGACCTGCTGGCCCTGTCTGCACACAAGTTCTATGGCCCCAAAGGGGTGGGCCTGCTCTACGTGCGACGTGCAACTCCCCTCGTACCGCCTGTCACTGGCGGGCGGCACGAAGGGGGGCGCAGACCGGGCACAGTCAACGTCGCCGGGGCGGTGGGGCTGGCGACAGCATTGCGTCTGGCGGAGGAAGCACGGCCCTCGGAGTGCGCGCGCCTGAGGCGCCTGCGCGACCGGCTGATCGAGGGAGTCCTGGCTTCCATCCCCGACAGCCGGCTGACCGGCCATCCCACCGAAAGGCTGTGCCATCACGCCAGCTTTACCTTCCTCAATGTGGAGGGGGAGGCAGTGGTGATCGGCCTGGACCTGGCGGGCATCGCTGCCAGCGCCGGTGCCGCCTGTGCCGAGGGAGAGCCAGAACCTGCTCATACCCTGCTGGCCATGGGCTTCTCGCCAGAATGGAGCATCGGCAGCCTGCGCCTGACATTGGGCCGCTACAACAGCGAGGAAGATGTGGAACGCGTACTGGAGGTGTTACCCGGGGTAATCAGACGTCTGCGGAGGTGAATGCTATCGGAGCACAGCCTGGGAGTGAGAAGAAGCGGGTGTTTGTAGCCCTGAGTGGCGGTGTGGACAGCGCCGTCGCTGCTGCTCTCCTGGTCGAACAGGGATACGATGTGGTCGCTGTGATGCTGAGGCTGTGGGCCGATACGGACGCGGAAGGCGTGCAGCGGCCGAACCGTTGCTGCCTGCCTGAAGCCGTAGAGCGCGCCCGCCGCGTAGCCGATCTGCTGAATATCCCGTTTTACCTGCTCAACGCTGAACTCCCCTTCGAGGCTGGGGTGGTACGCTATTTCATCTCCGAATACGCCGCCGGCCGTACACCCAACCCATGCGTGCATTGCAACCGCCTCATCCGTTTCGATTTCCTCCTGAAGCGGGCCATGGCGATGGGGGCGGAGTTCATCGCCACAGGCCATTATGCACGTGTGCGCAAAGTTGATGGCCTTTATCAACTTCTGCGCGGGCGGGACCGCCGTAAAGATCAGAGCTATTTCCTTCACATTCTGACCCAGGAACAACTGGCACATGTCATGTTCCCGGTAGGCGAGCTTACCAAGGAGGAGGTGCGTAAAATCGCCCGGCAGCGGGGATTGCCTGTGGCAGAGCAGCCGGAGAGTCAGGACCTCTGCTTTATGGTCACCGCTGACTACCGGGAGTTTCTGGTGCGCCATGCCCCCCACCTGTTCCGTCCAGGCCCTATCCGCGACACTTCCGGGCGCGTGCTTGGTCAACACCGTGGATTGCCCGCCTATACTATCGGACAGCGTAAAGGGCTGGGGGTCGCTTACCCGAAGCCACTGTACGTGCTGGCACTCGATGCGGCGGAGAACACGCTTATCGTGGGTACCGCCGAAGAATTGGGACGGGACGAGTGCCTGGTCGAGGATGTCCACTACATAGCGGGCACGTCTCCCCCATCACCCTTTCGCGCTGGGGTCGAGATTCGCTACCATGGACGGACAGTAGAGGCCACCGTGACCCCGCTGGACGGGGATAGAGCCTGGGTGCACTTTGATTCCCCCCAAAGGGACATCACGCCTGGACAGTTCCTGGTTATGTATGACGGGGAAGTGGTGCTGGGGGGTGGGGTTATTTGCAATACCCTGCAACCTGTGCTATAATTTCCTCAGTTTCATCCTGCCTGTATGAACACATGCAGGCATCCAGGCCACAGGCTGGTCAGCCGCTTAGAACCTATCCGAAAAACCGTACAAGCGGCATCCCTATGCCGCATACCGACGCATAGGGATGCGTCGGTTACATTTTTCGGATAGGCTCTTAGCAACTTTTCCACCCCCTGGTCCCAACACGAGAGGGTTTCTATGGACGAAGCAGCCTCTAAACCAGCGGAGAGCGTAGCCAAAACACCGGTCAGGGAGCATTCGGTTGCAGAGATGCGCGCTCGCCGCGTACTCATCATCGGATTTACTGCAGCCGGTCTGGTACTTTCAGTCCTCATCATACTGCTCGTGATCCTCTCCATAGAGGCCTACCGTGCGGCGATAACAGGTGCTGCTCCCAGCCCTGGCGAGGTCGTGGTGAGTCTGCTTCGTGATGCTGCCATCATCTTCGTTGCTTTCGAGACTATGGTGATCGGCATACTGCTGATCATACTGATGATTCAGATGCAGGCACTGATAGTGCTGCTGCGGGATGAGGTCAAACCGATGTTAGAGGCAGTCAACGAGACGGTGGCGACGGTGCGCGGTACCACCCAGTTCGTCAGCCATAATGTTGTCTCACCTGTAATCAAGTGGTCAGGTTATCTGGCCGGACTGCGGCGCATTATACGTGGAATAGGCGAACTGATAGAGTAACACATAAAGCGGAGGTGAAATATGAGTAACAACAGCGGTGGCGAAATCGGGGCATTCTTTGCCGGTTTTCTGGTAGGCGGATTGGTGGGTGCAGCGGCCGCGCTCCTCCTGGCTCCTCAATCCGGTACAGAGACACGCGAACAGATCAGGCAGAAAGGACTCGAGCTGCAACAGAAAGCAGAGGAGTCGCTGGCCGAGGCGAAAGCTAAGGCTGAGGCCGTCGCGGCTGATATAAAGCGTCGCGCCGAAGAGCTTCAAATGCAGAGCAAGATCGTGCTCGAGGAGGGGCAGAAGCAACTGGCTAAGGCGGCCGAAGAGACGAAAAAAGCAGCGGCCGCCGTGATGGGGCACAAAGAGGAAGCCGCCGGGCAGACAACTGCCGAAGCCTGAAAGCAAATGGCAGTCACCTGACCGGTGACTGCCATAACAGCATAATATGAGCTCGTCCAGGCGCCGGGACGTCGCCAGAGGCCACGGTTCAGACTTTTGAGCTACCCCGCCTCACGGATTTTTAGTACCATGCCCAGCGCACCAGCCCCAGGCGATACGGGTCACCGATGTCCTCATGGTAAGGCATCACCCGTAAATTGTAGCCGTACCTGCCGCTGGTATGACATATAAGTTTGCCTGTAAACAGGTAATCCCCCTTCTCTGACTCACCTGTGCACTCCATCATCGTGATCATAGCAGTGTCAATTTCTCCCCTGGAGTCGAGTGTGCCGTGATATAGCTCCACCCTTACGTCCTCCGGCGATAGCTCGCCGAGGTGGATGTGAGCACGCACACCGATTTCGGCGCCCACCTGGACATCGGGGGGGATTTCGGCGTCCACGCTGAGCACCTGCACCTCGGGCCAGCAGCGATAGAGCTTCTCCTTCCAGGCCGCCAAAGCCTGCGCGCGCGCAAGGCCGTCTTTTGTAAGGCGGATATACCGGGCGGTGCCGGGCAGGTAAAAGCGCTGCGTGTACTCCCTCACCATCCGCGCGGTATTGAAGTACGGGCAGATCGCCTTCATCGCTGCCTTGATCCTGGCGATCCACTTGCGGGGGAGTCCATCCGGCCCGCGCTCGTAAAAGAGCGGGATCACCTCATTCTCCAACAGATCGTATAGTGCATTGGATTCGACCTCGTCCTGGTAAGCGCTGTCCTTGTAGACCTCCCCCCTGCCGATAGCCCAGCCGATCTCCGGCAGATAGGCCTCGTCCCACCAGCCATCAAGTGTGCTGATATTGAGCACCCCGTTGGCTGCGGCCTTCATGCCGCTGGTGCCGCTGGCCTCGTAAAAACGCAGGGGGTTGTTAAGCCACAGGTCCACTCCCTGGACCATATAGCGGGCCACGATCATATCGTAGTCCTCGATGAAGACAATGCGGCGGCGGAATCTCTCATCTCTGGTCAATTGTACAATCCCCCGGATCAATTCCTTGGCCGGATGATCAGCAGGGTGGGCCTTGCCGGCATAGATGATCTGAACTGGCCGCTCAGGATTGTTCAGGATAACATCCAAACGTTCCGGGTTGCGCAGGAGCAGCGTGGCGCGCTTATACGTGGCGAACCGCCGCCCGAACCCGATAGTCAATGCTCGCGGGTCCAAAGCGTCCCACGCCCGCTCGAGTTCAGTGGGAGGAGCACCGCGGGCCTCAAGTTGACTGCGCAGGCGCTTCCTGGCGAAAGCGATCAGCCGCTCACGGCGACGTTCGTGAGTGCGCCACAACTCCGAATCAGGAATTTCATCCACCCTGCGCCAGACCTCTTCGTCGGCGGGATCATCCTGCCAGCCCGGTCCCAGGTACCGGTCGAACAGTTCAGCCATATCGTGGGAAACCCACGAGAGCAGATGCACCCCGTTGGTCACCGACCGGATGGGCACCTCCCGCTCCGGGATGTCGGGCCAGAGTGAGTGCCACATCTTGCGGGCGACCTGGCCATGGAGTTTGCTGACACCGTTTGCGTCTCCTGAAAGCCTGAGGGCCAACACGGCCATGCTGAAAGGCTCACTTGCATCTGCCGGATTGACGCGACCCAGTGCCAGAAATTCGTCACGCGATAGCCCCAGCGTCGGGTAATAGCTGGAGAAGTACTTGTCTATCAGGTAGGGAGGGAAGAGGTCTATCCCCGCCAGCACCGGTGTGTGAGTGGTGAAGACCTGGCTGGCCACAGCCACCTCCCTTGCCTCGGCGAACGACAGGTTGTGTTCTTCCATCAACAGACGGATGCGCTCCAGAGCAAGAAATGCAGAATGGCCCTCGTTCATATGGCAGACGGTGGGGCGGAATCCCAGTGCCTTCAGTGCCCGTACTCCGCCGATCCCCAATACCATCTCCTGCCTGATACGCATCTCGATGTCGCCTCCGTAGAGCTGGTCCGTAATGTCCCGGTCTATCGGCTCATTGCTCTCCAGGTTGGTATCGAGCAGAAGGAGGGGCACCCGCCCCACCTGAGCCCACCATATCTGTGCCTCCACCCGATGGCCGGGGTAGTATACCTCGACCGTCACCGGAGTCCCATCCGGACTGCGCTCCAGTTGTAGTGGCATGGTGTAAAAATCGTTCAGGGGATAATTTTCCTGCTGCCACCCATCGGAACTGAGATATTGATGGAAATAGCCCTGCTGATAGAGCAATCCTACCCCAATCACAGGTAATCCCAGATCACTGGCCGACTTCAGGTGGTCACCTGCCAGGATACCCAGCCCGCCGGAGTAGTTGGGGATGCAATCGGTCAGCCCAAACTCAGCCGAGAAGTAGGCCACAATGGCACCGGGGGGAAGTGCCCGCGTCTTGTCGCACCAGCTCGTCCGGCCCTCCATATAGCGGTCGAACTCCCCCAGCACTCTCTCCATATGGGCCAGGAAAGCTTCGTCACGGGCCGCTCGCTCCAGTCTGGATTGATCTATCGTGCCCAACATCAGCACCGGATTATGGCCCGTCTTTTCCCACAACTGTTCGTCCAGGCGGCGAAACAGATTGATCGCCTCCATGTGCCAGCACCACCACAGGTTGTAGGCCAGTCTGCGCAGCCCCTCCAGCCTTGGCGGCAGGGCGGGTTTGATGATAAAACTACGAATAGGGCGCATATTGCTGTACTCCGGGAAAAGTTAACAAAGGTCGCTGTGGTTTTCTGCGGCGATGGTGGAAAAAGGCTCAGGCACGTGATGTAACGTACCGTATCAGATCACGTCGCCAGGCGCGAGGACGGCTCAGATAACCGAGGCACTGGTTAAACCGACATGGCTCAAAGCCGAACAGGCGTGGCACAGCCATCAGGTCAGTCGCACTCCCCACAGCGAGCAGGTCAAGCCACCAGAATGGCGTGGGATTACGGGGCAGGAAAGTGGCAAGAAGCGCGATGACCCACTGCATGAAAGGCATGCGCACGTTCACCAGCCGTCGGCGCACCCCTGCTGCTCTCAGGACCTCGCTCACCAACTGACTGAAAGTGAAATGTTCCGGCCCCCCCAACTGGATAGTGCGACCACTCAGGCTGCTGGAATCAACTGCTGCCAGCAGACATCTGGCCAGGTCCTCAACCCACAATGGCTGGAAGCGGCAAAGGCCTGCATCGGGTACAGGCATTATCACAGGACAGCACTTAGCCAGCATAACCAACATGTTGGTGAAAACGTCCTCAGCGCCATAGACGAGCGAGGTCTGGACAATAGTGTAATCCAGCCCGCTGCCACCCACAAGTGCCTCGACTTCGCCCAGAATGCGAAAGAGCCGGTAAGCGGAGGCGCTGTCTGCCCCCAGACGGCTCAGACAGACGAAACGGCGCACTTCCAGCTCTTGCGCCACTGCGATCAGGTTGGCTGTGCCGGTAACATGATCCTCCTGCACCCCTCCGTTCCAGAGGTCTTCTTCCCCGGTCAGGTGGATGATGGCCGTCACGCCTCCAACCGCTGTGCGCAGAGCGGGCAGATCGTTCAGACTCGCCGACACCGCGGAGACAACCGCTCCCGGCGGCAGAGATTGTTCACGGCGGGATGGGCGTAAAAGACAGCGCACCTCACGTGACTCAGCCACTGCCCGGCGCACTACCGCCCGCCCCACAAAACCAGTTGCACCGGTAACGAGTAGCATGCTCTATCTGTACAGCTCGATTGAAATCATCTTCAGATAAACATCCGGATTGCAGGCGCTCGATAAAGCAGACCTCCATCACCTTAAGCTACGGTCTGAGGGTCTGGCAAAGCACAAAGGGAGTTGTCAGTTCGCCATATCTCTGGTAAGCTACGTGACGAAAAACTGATCGGCGAAAAAGTGTATGGGCTGGAGCACCTGGCCCTACAGCCACATCTTGAAAGATTATACCATAATAGAGCCGCTACACAATCACGGGCCAGCCCGTGCTGAGGTGCTGCGACAACGCGGCAGGCTAGAAAGCCTGCCCCACGTGTCACTTTTGCATCATGCCTTAAAAGGTGTGAATTCAAGCCCGCTCCATTATAGCAAACAGGCTCAGATTGCCCTCTCTCCCACCGGCACGGAACGTTTCGCGTATACGCAGGCCGCTCTCCGCAGCCAGCCGCTCCAGCTCAACCTGGTCCACAAGATGACAATAGCGCACCCCGTAGCCACCACGCCTCCAGGCAAGCAGATAGTCCCCAGGCTCAAGTTCCTCCTGCCGGATTCCTTCCGTTGACCAGTCCACGATCTTGCGGCGCATTCGGGGAGCGTCCAAAAACTGCCAGGTCGAGAGGATCAGGCAGCCACCGGGTTTCAGCATGGCAGCGCTCTCGTGCAGGACACGGGCACGGGTGGTAAAACCTGGAAGGTGATGAAGTACGGCCAGCAGGAGCACCCGGTCGAATGAGGCCGGCGACAGGATCAGATTCCATCCGGGCAAAGTGATGTCGGCAACGCGGAAACTTGCCGAGATAGACGTCAGCCGGCGAGTCTGCGCACGGGCAAGCTCGACCAGTTCGGGTATGAAGTCCACTCCCACATATACCACACCGGGACGCTCCCGATCCAACAATAATGCCAGCCGCCCGTTGCCACAGCCGATATCGAGAATTTCCGCGCCTGCGGGAAGGTACGGCAGGACGCACGTG
Source organism: Anaerolineae bacterium (assembly GCA_034435075.1). Classification (GTDB taxonomy): domain Bacteria; phylum Chloroflexota; class Anaerolineae; order B4-G1; family B4-G1; genus JAOAAG01. The sequence continues at coordinate 3,941 of DAOTYA010000170.1, read as the reverse complement.
AGAGCCGGGTCGTAGAGGGTGCGGCTGGCGGAAAACGGCCGGGCCAGCCCGGCATAAAAGCGGCGATTTATCGCCAGCAGCCGCTCGATGTGCTCCCTATCCATAAACTACCTCTGCACCCCGGCAAAGGAATATTGTTGGGGATGCAAAACCATCGTGGAATCCGATGGGACAGCCTGTTGCACCTGCAAGCGCCTCTTGAACTGGCTCATGTACATCCTGTAATAGAAACCCTTCTGTGCCAGCAATTCCTTATGCGTACCTCGCTCGATAATCTCGCCATCGTTAATAACCAGTATTTCATCCGCCTGGCGGATAGTACTGAGGCGATGAGCGATGACAAAAGATGTGCGTCCCTTCATCAGACGTAGCATCGCCTCCTGGATATACTTCTCCGTGCGTGTATCCACGCTGCTGGTGGCCTCGTCGAGGATGAGGATGGAGGGATTGGCCAGGATCGCGCGGGCGATGGCCAGCAACTGCCTCTGTCCCTGGCTGATATTACTGGCCCGCTCTGAAAGCTGAGTGTGGTATCCCTGGGGCAGGCGCTGGATAAACTGGTCGGCGTTGGCGAGCCTGGCCGCAGCAATCACTTCCTCATCTGTGGCATCCAGCCTTCCATAGCGGATGTTTTCCATCACTGTATCGGAGAAAAGGAACGTATCCTGCAACACAATGCCCAACTGGCGGCGCAGGTCGCCCATCCTGACCCTGCGGATATCCACCCCATCAATACGGATACTTCCGCCATCAATATCATAAAAGCGGGTAAGCAGGTTGACAATGGTGGTCTTGCCTGCCCCGGTAGGTCCGACAAGGGCGATGGTCTGCCCGGGTCTGGCATGTAAATTGATATGCCTGAGCACAGGTACACCTGTCTCATAGCTGAAGCAGACGTCTTCAAACACAACATCACCCTGAATCTGAGCAAGTAGCTGCGCATCGGGTGCATCCCTCAGCTCGGGCACCTCATCAATGACCTCGAACACCCGCTCCGCCCCGGCAATGGCCGACTGGATCGAATTGTACAGACTGGCAATCTGGTTCAGAGGACGTGCGAACTGTCGGGCATAGTTGATAAAAGCGGCAATGGTGCCGATCGTTGCCAGCCCTTTCACCGCCATCCATCCTCCCGCACCAGCCACCACTGCAAAGCCCACATTGTTGACTAAGTTTGTGAGTGGTCCGATCACCCCGGCGAAGATCTGGGCATAGGTGGATGAACGTCGCAGCCTGGCATTGACAACATCAAATTGCTCAATAACCGCCTGCTCACGCACATAAGCCTTGACCACACGTTCCCCGGTGATCGTTTCCTCGATCAGGCCGTTAAGTTCCCCCAAAGTCTGTTGCTGCTCACGGAACCCCCGGCGCGTGCGCCGAGCAATCCAATCGCTCAACAGTATCATTAAGGGGATCGTTACCAGGCTGACCAATGCCAGGCGGAGATTGAGCACCAACATCACCGTGGCCACACCCCCTATACCCAGCAGGCTGGAGAACAATTGGGTGACGCTCTCAGCCAGCACATTGCTGATGTTCTCTACATCATTCGTCAGACGGCTCATCAGTTCGCCATGCGGACGCCGGTCAAAGAAGCGGAGAGAGAGCATCTGCAACCGGGTAAACAGCTCGTCACGGATGTCGCGTACCGCCCGCTGCGACACCCTGACCATCACATAGGCCTGCAACCAGGTGGTCAGGGAGACCAGGAGGTACACAATCAGCATAAGCAGCGCCATACGCGCCAGGCCCGGGAGGTTCCTTGATGACATAATATATTCGTCAATTGCCCTGCCCATCAGATAGGGACCCAGGAGTTCCAGACCCGACCCGATGACGACCAGCAGAGCTGCCAGTACCAATGCCCACGAGTGATGACTCAGATACTGCCAGATGCGTACCAACGTATTGCGCACATCTCTGGCCTGCTCTCGCTCACCCATCAGATGGCGCCAGGGAGGGCCTCCACGGCCCATTATCGGAGGAGGTGGTGCACTACGATCCCGGTTAGTTCTGCTCTCCATAATCGTTCCCCAATTGAGATTCGTAGATTTCGCGATAGATACGGCTGGAGGTCAGCAATTCACTGTGAGTGCCCTCAGCAACTATCCGGCCCTCGTCAAGTACCAGTATCTTGTCGGCGTTCAACACCGTACTGATACGTTGGGCAACGATGAAACTCGTCCTCCCATCCATCACGCTCTCCAGCGCCTCCTGAATCCTGGCCTCCGTCTCAACATCCACCGAACTGGTGCTGTCGTCAAGGATCAATATCGTCGGATTGGTCAGCAGCGCCCGGGCGATGGCGATACGCTGTTTCTGCCCTCCGGAAAGATTTACCCCACGCTGGCCGACCATGGTGTCATAACCATCGGGTAATTGCATAATGAAATCGTGGGCCTGTGCAGCTCTGGCAGCGGCGATGACCTCTTCATCGCTCGCATCTGGACGCCCATAGCGGATGTTATCGCGGACCGTGCCGGTAAAGAGCACCGGCTCCTGGAGCGCGGTACCAATGTGACGGCGCAGAACAGCCTCGTCAATATCCCGTACATCCACGCCGTCTATAGTGACCCGCCCCTCGACCACGTCGTAGAAACGCGGGATGAGATGGATCAGGCTGGACTTACCAGAGCCGGTCGCGCCAAGAATGGCAACAGTCTGCCCCGGCTCAGCCACAAAACTGATCCCTTTGAGCACCGGGGAATGTCTATCGCCATCATAGCTGAAAGTAACGTCCTCGAAAGCCACTCTCCCCTTTGGCACGAATGATTTGATGGCGCACGGTTTGCTGCGGACCAAAGGCTCACTGTCCAGCACCTCCTGTATACGCTCTGCAGAGGCCTGAGCACGGGCAATCCTCATCGCAAGCATACTGACAAACATCAGCGACATCAGGGCATGCGTCAGGTAATTGATGAAAGCAACCAGCGCCCCGACATGCATATTCCCGTAAGTCACCTGACGTCCGCCAAACCAGAGTGCACTGACCACACCCAGGTTAAGCACCACCATAATGGCCGGCATCGTCACAGTGACTGTCTGCATCGCACGCACTGTATGGGTCATGAGTTCCTCGTTTGTAGCCTTGAAGCGCTTTATTTCGTGCTCCTCCCGCGCAAATGCCTTGACCACGCGCACGCCGGCCAGGTTCTCCTGCATCACCGTGTTCAGGCGGTCAAGCCTCTCCTGGACCGTGCCAAACAGCGGATAAGCCCGGTTGGTCATTCGGAAAAGAATAAAGAGCACCAGCGGACCCAATACAAGAAACATCACCGCCAGGCGAGGGCTGGTGATCACAGCCATAATCAGGCTCCCAATGAGCAGCAGAGGAGCCCGCACCATAATGCGCAACAGCATCGCGACCATCTCCTGCACCTGTGTCACATCGTTGGTCAGGCGTGTGATCAATTGCCCCGTCTCCAACTCGTCCAGATTGCCGAACGAAAGCGACTGGACCTTGCGAAAGAGAGCACTGCGCAGATCGGCTCCGCATCCCTGAGCAGCCAGCATGGCAAACACGGTGCAACCCACGCCGCCCAGGGCACCGATCAGCGCCAGCCCGATCATCAGCAGCCCGGTATTTATCACGGTGTGCATATCGAGCCGGGCGATGCCCCGGTCAATGATGAGCTGGAACATACGCGGCTGCATCAGGTCCATCGCCACCTCCAGCATCATCAGCAACGGTGCGAGAATAGCCCAGTGCCAGTATGGCTTCAGAAACCTGAGCACAAGCTTCATCTCAGACTGACCACCTCTCTGCTCATTTATACTGGGAACGGGTAAGGATTGGACATTTAACGTAACTTGTATACTGGACCTATTCAGCCTGCCCGTGCTGTGCCGGGCGGACCACAGTCCGCCCGGACCAGACTTTGCAGACACTGGCTACACTGAGACGCCCCCAGGTGGCTCAGGTGCCATCTGCTCCGCCG